>CAVRWR010000055.1:0-11341 GCA_963724445.1 uncultured cyanobacterium
CTATGATAGAAACAATATTAGGCAAATGATTTATAAGTAAGAATGAAGGATAGGTCTGATTCCACCTCAAATATTAATCCAGATATAGTAGAACTAGAAAACGGTAGAGCTGATATCGATGAAGAATCTTTAGCTTCAGTTCAAACAGAGCCAGTCGAACCAATCGCTAATAAACGAACAGCAATTGCCAAGAAAAACACTGGACGTAGAATTAGCTTTTCTCAGTCTCAGCTAATCCTAATTACTCTTTTGCTTATGGGACTTGGCTTATGGTTGAATCTGCCGTGGTTAGGACTTACCAGCGCGATCGCAGCCTTACTACTTTCTCTAGGAGTAGTTTTTACTTCCCTCAAAGATTGGGTAATTAAGTTTCTCACTGCCCAAGAACGTAGAGCTATTCTTGCTTTTATTGGTTTTATTGGCGCGATCGCTGGTTTGTGTAATTATTTGGGAATCTACAGCAATATTGGTGCCTGGCTGACTCAGTTCAAATATGATGAATTTGGTTCTTGGGCAGAATGGATCGGGGCATTAGGACAGATTTCGATTGCGATTTTGGCGGTATATGTTGCCTGGGCGCAGTATGTAATTTCTAAAGATCTAACCATTCAGCAAAACCGTATTACTCAACAGCAAACTATCGACACCTATTTTCAGGGCATTTCCGATCTGACTTTAAATGATGAAGGGTTGCTAGAAGATTGGCCCCAAGAAAGAGCGATCGCCGAAGGCAGAACTGCTTCGATTCTCTCCAGCATTGACGAAAATGGTAAATCAAAAGTAATCCGTTTTTTATCCCAATCCCGTTTCCTAACTCCTCTTAAAAGAGATAATCGTTTAGGCAGAGCAATACTCGATGGCAGTGGAGGATATGCTGAAGATCGACCCTTCGGAACTAGAGTAGTTGACCTTGGTGTCATGCTGGCAGGAGCATATTTAGTCGGGCAAGATTTGCGCTGGACTGATTTAAGTGATGCCAATATGGTGCGGGCAAATCTGAGTCAGTGCGACTTAGTTAAAGCTAATCTAGCTCGGACTGTGTTGTATGAGTCTAATCTAGCAGGGGCAGATCTCAAAAGTACTCGCTTATTTTACGGTTCAGCAGAAACCGCCACTCCCCGTAGCATTACAGCACAGCCTGACTATGAAACAGGAAAATACACTGGTGTAGTAGTTGAAAAGGCAAACCTTTCAGGAATTAAGCGCATGAGCGAAGAACAGCGTTATTATCTTTGTGCTTGGTGTGGGGAAAAATCACGCTCAACAGTCCCAGGAGGTTGTGAGGGAATTCCTAATAAGCTAGGTAGGTAAAATCAAAATTAAGCATTAAATAATCATTCAAATAATTAATTCAGTTGATTTGACTAAATTCATCCCTGCATCAGCAAACCGCTGAAAAGCCTCATTTGCCTGTTGGGTAAAGTCTACTACTCCTGGTATTACTACAGAAGACATACAGTCTTCCAACAGATAAACTTTCTTTGCCAAACTTGAATCTAGTTGTTTAATTTCCGTTAGCAAATTTTCAACCGTCCAAGCTACACAGTGGCTTTTTGCCTGTCCTGCGATGATTAACATCTCAAACTCCAGCAGCTTTTTGATTAAACCGCTGTTTTTCTGAGCGATCGCCCTACCGTTAGTCGTTACTAGAACCTCAGGACTTAAGACTGAATAGTTTTCAGTCAATGGATTATCTCCTTTAAGTTCAAAATTTGTCGGGCTTTTTCTGGCAATGCTGTGAAAAAATATTGCTTCTTCTACTGACGAAACTAAAGCATGCCCAATGCCCCCTAACATTGAGTGATAAGGCCAGATAGTGAGAGGATACTTCCCTTCTAAACTCAATTTCTGGACGTAATGCAGAGCATGTTGCTTTAGTTGTTGAATATCAGTACTCAAACCATCAGCTAGATCGAGATTAACCTGCCATGTACCCTGTTCTACTTCTACTAAACTTATCATCGTTGCTGGCTCAGGGTGTTGCCCCAGATCGTTGATCCAGAAAATAGGATGAAATATCTGTATTGCAGTATGACTATCCATGGTAGGAATAATTTCAGAAATTAATCCCAGATTATGATAAATAAATTGACATAATCGACGGTTGTCTTCAACTGCACCTATTCCTGAATCTCCACCCACAAATAGTTCAAAATCAGGAATACAAAAAGTATTTTGGACATCAATTAATAGTAAGCCGACTTTTTTTTGGTCGGTAAATGCTGGTGGCAAACTATATTCCTGCGCCCAGGCTTCTGCAGCGATCGCTCTTGCTTGATAAGGAATACGTCTAACCTCACCCACTCGATCTAGCTCAAAAAAATCAGGTAGAGGATATGGTTGGGCTTGCTTGAGCATAAATATTTTATAACTTGTATCCGCAAACAGCTAATATAGACTCTTTCTCTTGGTTAATCTAGACAACTATATGCTACAAGAATTGCGATAGAAAATACGCAGCAAAGCAGTAGCCGCAACTAGCTTAATCAATTCTAGGCTCCAGTAAGTAATGTGCATAGCTATCATTGAATTAGAGGCTGTATCAGCAACAGTAAACATATCTAGCTGCATACCCAAGCCGCTCATCTGGGGAGTCAAAACATAGGTATAAGCTAAGGTAATTACCAACAACGTACCTGCTATTAATACGGCTCGGGTGTTTATTTTGCTGGTAAAGCCACCGCCATAACGATAAACTAAACACCCCGCCAAAACAGTAGCTGCACAAAGTAACTCAATATGATTAAATGTGCCAAAAATCATGTAGCCCGCACTTGCGAACCCCGATTCATTCATCATGCCGCTATTTAACATTCCTGGAACGACCAAAAAGTCAAAAACAAAACTAGCACTAAGCCAAAACCCCAGGGCAAACATGATAATTGTTGACCAGTTTGCTATTTTAAAATTACGAGAAGAAGTTACTTCCATGAGAATGGGAAAAAAATTATTACCTCTCCAGCTTAACTAATAACTTTCTGACTCTGTATAACGAAAGGTAAAGTGTTCTGAAGAAGCTATAAGCCATAAATCACAGGCTTCAAGCCTTCAAGCAAAAAGTAAATGGTGGTTAGAGTCACCGCTAGCTTATTGGCAATCCCTTCAATCCACTGCTCATCTTTTTTAGTGTAGCTACGGGGGGCGTTCGCGCCTAAAATGAGAACTCCTTGGTTGCTAATTGGCTGGCAGATAACTCCTTGAGTGTTTTCTGGTAAATAATCGAATTCTAATTTACCAGGATAGAGATTTAGATTGACCAAATATATCGGTTTACTTTTAGCTAAAACTCGCTCGATAATTGCGCCAGGCTTTACCTGAGAATTATCACCTAGTACGCCTCGGCGCAGAATAGTCTTGCCGTCATAGTAAACGACTAGCGATCGCGTTACGGTATTGGTTAACAATAGGTGAGAAGCCCAAGCTAATTCAGTTTTCGCCTCTTCTGAAAGTTCAGCATCTAGTTCTAGACCAGTTTTGCCAATCAAATCCACTGTATCGGGATTTTTCGCTTGAATCTGCTGCCACAGCAAACCTACCAAGATCAGCACTGCCCCTTCAATTACCCCTAGAGCATCTGAACGAGCCTGAGAATCGGTTATCTGTGCTGTAAGTAAACGATTGACAAACAGCAACAAACCGCCCAATCCTCCAGCGAAAAAAGGCAACAATCTTAGTATACGGTTGGGATCGGATTTATTCATTTTTGAAGCTTTTAGCTCTCAGCTTTTCGATCACGCATCCCGCGCTTCGCATACGCTTCGAAGGAAGTAAATGGGGCATGAAGCCTTTGTTTAGGATAGCTTTTAGTCTCTAAGCAAATTGCCCAAAATTAACCAGATCGAGATTTCAATCTATTGACTGTTAACTACTTATTCCTCTCCCGCTTCTAAAATGCGTTGAAATAAATAACCCGTTCCTCTAGCGGTCAAAATTAGTTCAGGGTTGCTGGGATCGTCTTCCAGCTTGGCACGTAGACGGGAAATATGAACATCTACCACACGGGTATCAACGTGACGCTCAGGTGTATAGCCCCAAACTTCCTGTAAAATCTCGGAACGAGAGAAAGGTTCCCCAGAACGACTAACTAATAGCTCTAACAAGCTAAATTCCATGCCTGTTAAACGAATACGTTCGTCGCCTTTATAAACTTGACGTTTATTCGTATCGATCTTGATGGAGCCAACGTGAATTACTCCAGAGCTGGGAATACCAGGCGCACCATTTTTCTCAACTCGGCGCAGTACGGAGCGAATTCTGGCTTCTAGTTCTTTGGGAGAGAAAGGTTTGACCACATAATCATCTGCCCCTAACTCTAAACCCGTAATGCGATCGGCAACATCACCCAGGGCAGTAAGCATTATGATAGGAATATCAGACTCTTTGCGTAACTCTTGGCAAACTCCATAACCATCCAACTTTGGCATCATTACGTCTAAAACTACTAGACTAGGTTCGGCAGTACGAAAAGTTTCTAAGGCTTCTTCGCCATCAGCCGCCGTTACCACATCGTAACCAATCATCGATAGACGAGTTTCCAAAATCCGACGAATACTAGCCTCATCATCTACTACTAAAATTTTCTCTTTATTAGTTTCCAAATTACTATACACTCCTAATTTTAAGTAAGATTACTGATATTTAAGTTTAATTTTTACTGCCTCAAGAAAGTATCGGCGAAACTAAAGTTTTTCAATCGGTACAATGCTCTATTCTAAGGCGATTTTCAAAACTATTCGCACAATTAAGTGGTTTTTTCAGATTTAATTTATTTTTGAGGCATTTAAAGTTTCTTAAGATCGATTTTTTATTATTCACAAAAGTTTACTTACCTTATCTTTTTATTGATTATATTAGGATTATTTGTTACTTAGAAAGTAGCTAAACATGCCGAAATCGAATGGAATCGCCATAAATTGATGGATAAGTGGTTGCAGCTTTTACACCAGCATAAGGCGATCGCCATAATTCGCTGTGATGATTTTAATCTGGCGTATCAAATGGCTCAGGCTGTGGCAGAAGGAGGTATAAATTTGATTGAGATTACCTGGAATAGCGATCGCCCAGGTAAGCTAATTACTCATCTTAGAAATAAGTTGCCCGACTGTACTATTGGCGCAGGAACAATTTTGGATTTACCACAGCTAAAATTGGCAGTTGATGCTGGAGCGCAGTTTGCTTTTGCCCCCCATTGCGATCCATTAATTTTAACAACTTGTTTAACCACCTATGAAATTCCCTTTATACCAGGAGCGTTTTCTCCCACTGAGATTGTCGGAGCTTGGCAACAGGGCGCAAAGGTAGTCAAGGTCTTTCCCATCAAAGCTTTGGGCGGGGAGGAATATATTAAATGCCTCCAGGGTCCTTTGAGTCACATTCCCCTGATTCCCAGTGGGGGCATTACCAGGAAAAATGCTTCGGCTATGATTGAGGCGGGGGCGATCGCCGTAGGTATTTCTAGCGACCTATTTCCTCAAAAGGCGATCGTTAATCAAGATTGGTCAGCTATTACTGCTCGAACCAAAAGCTTGCTGAAAAAATTGCAAAGCAGTTCAAGGTTTCCTTGAAATTGCGATTTAAACATTCATCATAAATCTGCTCTCTTGTAAAACCAACAGAGCAGTTAGCGCAAAATATAAATATAAAAGTCTCTCTAAAGATCGCCACCGCGTAAAGCTAATAAAAAGATAACTACAGGACCAGAAACCATAATCAGAGTTACACAAAGTAACTGAAAGATTACAGTAAAGTTAATATTGCCAAAAACACTAAAAATGTTGGTTACAAAATCCATTTTTTCTCCTAAAGTTTACCAAAACCAGATTTATAAAATTGATGACTAATGATGACTAATGTCGAATAAGCCATCATCTATAATACCTGGGAACTATCTGTCGTTTCTCAGCAACGATATAAAAATATATAAACTTTTATTGCGTCACCCAAAACAATCTTAAATTATTCTGGGGATAAACTCAATTGAACCATAACCCATAAGCTTTTTAATTAATTGCCCAATAAACCAATAAATTGCAAGTTATTCAGATTTGAAAGCCGCCCCTAAATATAATTCTCCTACCTTGGGATCGTTGAGAAGATCGCTGCCTCTACCTTCAAAGCGATCGCAACCATTCTCTAAGACATAGCCTCGATCTGCCATTGCCAAGGCTTTTTTGGCGTTTTGCTCCACCAAGACAATTGCCGTTCCAGCCTGATTAATTGCTTTGACCTGCTCTAACACGGAGTTAACCAAAATTGGTGATAATGCCGCAGAAGGTTCGTCTAGTAGCAGTAGATCTGGTTCTAGCATCAATGCTTTGCCCATGGCTAGCATTTGCCTTTCTCCTCCAGATAGGGTTCCTGCTTTTTGCCGACGACGAGAACCTAGTTTAGGAAACATATTGTAGATTTTTTGTTTTGGGGAACTTAGGGAACCACTACGAATAAATGCTCCCATCTCTAAATTCTCTTCAACGGAAAGAGAGGCAAAGACATTGGTAACCTGAGGCACATAACACATTCCCGCCTTGACAATTTTATCTGATTTGAGTCCAGTAATGTTTTTGTCTTTAAAGATTATTTGTCCCTGTTCGGGTTTGAGCAAGCCAAAAATTGCTTTAGCTAGAGTAGATTTTCCTGCACCGTTAGGACCAATTACAGCAACCAACTCCCCTGGTGCAATGCGAAAATTAATCCCCTGCAAAATATTGAGATCTTTGACATATCCTGCATAAACATTTTTTACCTCCAAAAGATTCTGGGTCATAAACTTCCTAGAACAAAAATCTAGTTAAACATTTTTTTTAGTTGAATTAACCTCAATACAGTAACAAATATGAATCTTGTATGAAGTTAATGTTATGACTAGTTAAAGATTTGCCCTGAGCGGCTCAGGTTTCTGCGCGGTAATTTAGGACTCCAGAACTTTGTGAACCATACTGGCTAACAAGATAGTAACTTTTGTCGTCAATTTATGCCTAACAACTCAGACTTTGGTGAAAAGGAAACAAAATTCTTGATGCTCTATGATTGAGTCACGGCTATGAGCATATATGCAAGATATCGGAATACAGGTTTTTGCTGGTATTTCTTTTTATATTGAAGAGGTTTTTAAAATTATTATGAGGGAAAAATATTTATCAGCATTTTTTGCCGTAGGGGTGCTAGCTTTAACTGCCCCAGCTAGGGCAAACTCACCAGACGAAGCGAACCTAGATTTTTCCTGTCAACTAATGGAAGGGGTTCCCACAACCGTTGCTCAGTTCGCTATTAGCGAGACTCAGTTACCAATTTTTCACTGGAAACAAGAAGCACTAGCCTCTAAATCAGTTGACAGTCCAGAACAGCTTTGTAAGATAGTTGCTGAAACATTATCAAGCTACTCTGCCGACGGATACGATTCTGTCTGTGATTAATTTTGTCGGTACAGAACAAGATGGGATGCCAGTTATTTGCGCCAACCTTGGAGGAACTGGTTGCAACAGAATTTTGCTTACTTTGGCTCGAACCAAAGAGCCAGCAGCCGTTGCTAGTAACTTAGTTGATTCTATTCTGGCGAAGAATCTGCAACAGAATAAAACTCAATATAAAACTAGAGGTGTTCAGTCAATTTCTTACCAGGTTGACTTTTGGAATTTACTAGGCTTAGGAATCAGATCTCAATTATCGAGTAAATAACTTAAGTTGGAGTGGAGTTCACGTATTTGGTCAAGCACATCAAGGCTAATTTAACTTTTCCTCTACTTTTTTTAGAAGAGTAGATGTGGGTGGATAATTAGGATTAATCTTGATCGACTCTTTACAGTGTGCCTTAGCATCTTGATATTGTTCCAACTCATATAAAGCTTTGCATAGCTGAGTCCAGGCAAGGAAATAATCTGGCTTAGTTTTTAAAACCTTCCTGGTAGCATCCATTGCTTCGCGAGGAAGACCGAGCTTTAATAGAACTTGTCCTTTGTTGTACCAGCCACGATAAAATTCTGGATCGGCAGCGATCGCCCGATTGTATTCTTCTAATGCTCTTTCGTACTGTTGAAGATCGAACCTGGCTAAACCTCTACAGTTCCAGGCTTCGGCGAAATCTGGAGCCATCTCCGTTGCTTTTTCACAAGAAGAAAACTTCTCTACGTGTTGACCTAACTTACCCTGAGCAAATCCTCTATTAGTCCAAGCTTGAGCAAAGTCATTGCGATTAGATAATGCCTTGTCAAAAGCTGAGATCGCCGACTCATATTCTCCCGCTTCGATCAGAGAATTGCCCTGGTTGTAATATTTCAAAGCCTGTAAAGCCTGCCAAATTCTGGGTGTCAGAAATAATAATATTAGGCTCAACGGCAATACAGCAAAGAGCAAGAGCCGTTTTATGGCTGAGGTTTTAGCTGTCGCTATCGAAGAATTTAAAGCGACATTTTGCTTACTTGGAGGTGTTACATTTGGCTCATCTTGAGTCGGATTACGAAGATCTTCGAGAACCTCATTGGCATTTTTGTAGCGCTGCAAAAAATCATTACGCACCATTTTATCCAAGATTTGAGCCAGTTCTTCGCTGCACCCTGGAGCGCGATCGCGCCATTTTATCTCTCCCGTATCGCGATCGCGGGGCAGCTGGTCGGGATGAAAGCCTGTGAGTGCCTGAATTACGGTAACTCCCAAAGCATATATATCACTATTAAAGCGAGGATCTCCTCTCTGCTGTTCGCTAGCCATATAGCCAGGAGTGCCAATCGCTACGGTCAAAACGTTTCCCTGACCCTCCGTCAGGGTCATGTTAGTAATTTCTTTAACTGCACCAAAGTCAATCAAAAAGATCTTGCCATCCCTTGCCCGACGCATTAAATTAGAAGGTTTAATATCGCGATGAATTACATTGTTTTGATGCACAAAGGAAAGAATCTTCAAGACATCAATTAAGAGCCTTCTTACCTTAGTTTCCTGCCAACGTTTGTCAGGAACTATTTCTACTTGACTAAGATCTTGACCCTCAATATATTCTTGTACCAAATAAAATTCTTCACCCATCTCCATGTGAGCTAATAGACGAGGAATCTGCTGATGACCGTTTAACTTATAAAGCACTTTAGCTTCATTATCAAACAGCCTTCTCGCGGTATCCAAAATAAAATCTTCGTTGGATTGAGGCTGGAGTTTTTTAACTACACAACGAGGATGAGGATCCCCTGGAAGATGAGTATCCTCGGCTACATAAGTTTCACAAAAGCCCGTCGTTCTGAGACATTCGATAACTCTGTAGCGTCCTCCTATTAGCTCATCAGACATAAGATTCGAGAATAAAATAAGTTGAACTGAGGGTCAGGTTCCCTGCCGTCAAACGATAGGGCTTGCCTGACCGTTGGTCAAAGTTGAACATTACTGACGGCGAAGCAATTTTGAGCGCGATTTATCGCTGATACACCAGCAATATACCAAATGTTTTTCTCAAAAAAGTTTCTGTTTAGGTCTGCTAGCTTAAAGCAAATTTTCCTGATGAGCAATGCAAATACCTTAAAGGTTAAGCAAAGTGCTTAATTATTGCTTGAGCAAACTCAGAACATTTGAGGGGAGGTTTTACGGGAGGTTCCATCAGCCGAGCCAAATCATAAGTGACTTCTCGATTGGCGATCGCTTTTGCCAAGCCTGTCTGAATTAAGTCCGCAGCCTCCTGCCAGCCCATAAACTCCAGCATCATCACTCCCGATAAAATTACCGAACCTGGATTGATCCGATCTAGCCCAGCATGTTTCGGGGCGGTGCCGTGAGTAGCCTCAAAAATGGCGCAGGTATCACCAATATTAGCTCCAGGACTCATACCTAAACCACCGACAATCGCCGCCGCTGCATCAGAAATATAATCGCCATTTAAGTTCATCGTCGCCAGAATAGAATATTCATCAGGGCGAGTCTGAATCTGCTGAAAAATACTGTCAGCGATGCGATCGTTGACCATTACCTTCTGTTTCCATTTGCCCTTGCCGTGAGTATCCCCAATCTGCTCCAGCACTTTCTCTACTTCCTGACAAATCTGGGCTTGTTTCTCAGGAGTTAAGGCATCATATCCAGGTTCAATCTGGCGCGCATTATCTTCAATACTTATTCCAGCATCAGCTTCTTGATTGCTAAGTATCCAAGATTCTCTCTCAGTAACGCACTCATTTCTAAATTCGCTGGTGGCTAGCTCATAGCCCCAATCGCGAAATGCTCCTTCGGTGTACTTCATAATATTGCCCTTGTGGACAAGAGTCACCTGCTGTTTGCCTGGAGGAAGGGTTAAGGCTCGTTCAATGGCTTTTCTAATTAAACGTTGTGAACCAGTTTTGCTAATCGGCTTAATCCCAATTCCTGAATCTAGGGGAATTTGCTTGTTGCCGTGTTCTGGAGTGTTAGGAATTAGGTCTTGATTGAGCAGTTTAATTAGCTTGGTACCAATTTCATCTCCTTGTCTCCATTCAATACCTAAGTAGATGTCCTCGGTATTTTCGCGATAGACAATTACCTCCAATTTTTCAGGATATTTATGGGGAGAAGGTGTTCCCTGATAATAGCGACAGGGACGGACACAAGCATAAAGCTGAAATATCTGTCGCAGAGCTACATTAAGCGAGCGAATCCCTCCACCGACTGGAGTAGTCAAAGGACCTTTAATTGCCACACCATATTCTTTGATCGCATCTAAGGTGTCTTCAGGGAGGTACTGATAGGTACCATATTTCTCGCAGGCTTCATCTCCTGCGTATACCTTAAACCAGTTGATTTTACGCTGCTCTCCGTAAGCAGCTTTGATCGCAGCATCAATGACTGTTTGCGTAGCTGGCCAGATATCTACTCCCGTTCCATCGCCACGGATGAAGGGAATAATTGGATCATCAGGAACAGTAGGCTGACCATTTTGAAACGTGATTTTGGAGCCAACTGTTGGAGCGATAAGTTTTTCGTACATAAAACTTGTGTCAAGAACTAACTGAATATAGCTACAGTACAATTAAATAGCCTAGACTCGACAGTAGCAAAATTATTCACCTCATTTTGCTCAAATAAAACTATAAATCTATAAATTGAATCTTGAATAAGATTTCAGCAATTTCTAGTGGCAGAATGATTAGGTGTAAGTAAAGAACAGTAAAAATAATCTACTTTTAGTTACTTAAATAATACTAAATGAAAAAAATTTTGGTAGTTGATGACGACTTAACTTTACGAAAAGTATTGCAGAATTCTCTGGAACAGAAAGGATATCAGGTAATTTCCGTTGCTTCAGCTAAAGGTGCTTTGGTCAAGTTTAATCAAGACGTACCAGATATTATCGTATCTGACGTTTCGATGCCTGAAATGGATGGGTTTGAATTTTGTC
>CAVRWR010000056.1:0-5186 GCA_963724445.1 uncultured cyanobacterium
CCTGTTTAAGATATTCAATCTGCTGATTTAATTTAGGTATTTTCATCGATTACAAAAAGGATTAAATCAGGGTGATATTTGGGGATAAAGTTTAGGATGCTATTTGGATCTTTTACTTTAGTCACTTGCAGAGAATCGAATTTAACCTGAGTTAAAAGATATTCAATCTGCGCACTATCAACTTGATTATTGTCGATTAGTAAAATTTTGACAGTTGAATTAATGGCTTGCACAGTAGATAAATGAACTATTTTTCGCTCAACTTCTTAGGATCTTAAACTTTGAGATAACCTTGATTAATAATATTTTGGATTACTGCAAATAATATTTACTTTTGTTTTACAGCTTTAGTTATATACCAATTGATAGAGTTTTTGTCTGAGTATTTTCACTGAATTGAGCCACGTTAAATATAGTCATCCATATTGCTCAAACATGGGAGGCTTTATAGCTAGTTTCGATCTGCCTTGCTACTGTCAAAGCCGAATAACTTACCCCTGCTGTCCCTTCTCCTGGGTGGGTAGAATCTCCTACTTGCCAAAGATGTTTGACGGGGGTGCGATTGGCAAAGCCGAAAGGTCCAAAAGTCTCGATCCGCTGTCCTAGTCCACCGACTATGCCTTTGTCCCTGGCAGTATAGCGAGCGAAGGTTCTGGGGGTAGCTGCTTCGGTGTGGATAACATTTTCGGCAGAGAGGGCGAAATAAGAGTTTAAACGGGCGATCGCTTCAGCGGTATACTGTTGTTTAATCTGCTCATAGTTCTGGTCATTTTGCCACCACAGATCTACATCGGTAAAGGAAGAGGCAATTATAGTCGCCTGTCCGACTGGGGCGCGTCCATCTCCTGGCTTACTCACCGAGACAAACAGGGAATTATTCTCGCCAATGACCTCGTTTTGGTTATAGAGAAACTGAAGATGAGGGGAACATCCTGGGGGAATTGCCTCGCGCTTGACTCCCAGGTAAATTACAAACGCTCCTGATGGTTGGGGTAGCTTTTCGACACGACGCTTATATTTACTCAAGGTTCGATCGTCCGTTAGTCTGACTAAATCTTGTGCTGTAACGTTAGCCACTACTTCAACTGCCGATTCAATCCAGGTGTCTCCCTGCTGATTGCGCACCGTTACCCCAGTTGCTCTACCTAACTTAGTATGAATTTTCTCGACGCTATGACGCATCAAGAGTTTACCACCATATTTCTCCAAACCAGCTACCAGGCGATCGCTTAATATCTGCATACTCCCTTCTAGATGAAATAGTCCTTGGGGTGCTTGGGAAACGGCTAAAGCTGTGGCTGCGTAAAGTAGGGCTGTTTCCTCTGTACCTACCTGAGAATAAAGTTTTAACTGTAAATCTAAAAATGTTTTCAGTCGCTTATTTTCAAATAAACTGTAGAGCTTCAAAGCATCAGCAACGGTCATCAGAGCAAACGGCATGGTAATCAGAGTATCAAGTCTAACCGCTGAGATTAGCTGCCACAGATCCCAAAGATTGCGAGGAGGCAAGATGGGATCTCGTCCCTGAAATCGCCAGCTTGCTTTAAATAAGCGATTGAGTAAATTCCAAAAAGGTTCGCTTCCAGGAAATTGTCTTTGTCTTTCCTCTTGCCACTTGTCGGCATCACGCCAAACATTAATTGGCACAGTTTCTCCTGGTAAAAAAACTGTACAGGCAGGATCGCAATAGCTAGCCTGCGGCAGCTCAATGTCTAGTTCGGCAAATACGCGATGATGTATTCCTCCAGGCTCCAATCCAGCTACTTGAGTTGCACCCACATCAAAAGTAAACCCACGACGCTTAAATGTTGAAGCACATCCCCCAGGCACAATCGCCCGATCGAAGATTGTCACCTGGTAACCGCGTTTAGCTAATAATGCTCCCGCAGTCAATCCCCCGATACCTGCCCCAATTACTATTACCTGGGATTTTTGTTCACCTTCTGAAGGGTTTGCCATAAAGTTATTTTGATATTTCTTCACACTTATATTACATTTTAGATATAAATCTGGTCTGGGGATTTATGGAATGAATTTACAGAGCAACAAAAAAGACGCTCCGTAGAACGTCCAAAATCTAGCAGAAGGCTTGGTTTACTTTCTATTTCAGTACTCCTGCCAAAATATTCTTGACACCATCTCCGCCTTTGCTCTGAGTAAAAGACAAAATAATCGGAATAAACTTGCTAGCCATTCCAGGATTTAAGCCTAGTTGACTAAAACCACCAGCTAAAGCAACCATATTAGACAGTTGCCCGCCACTGCCGCCACCTAATGCTCCAGCTAATCCGCCTACCGCGCCTGCAATACCTTTCCCACCAGCAGGAGCTTCGCCAATTAAGTTACTAATTCCAGGAATAGCACTAGCCACCTGAGAGAACTCCCCATCTGCGAGCTGTTCCTTTGCCATTTTGAAAATGAGTCCTGCACCTCCTTTGGCTTGGCTTTCATCAACCCCTAAACCTTGGGTTAACTGTTGAATTAATTCCATATTGTGTTTATTACAGTTCTTCCCCAACCATAATGCCAAAGACCTAAGAAAATATAAAGAAAGAAATACTTAAAAAAGAGGTATCTCTCGATACACTTTGACAGATTCGGTAGAATATGTGGCGCATTTACGACCGATAAGTTAAATTTTGTTTAACTTTAGTGGATTTGGACTCACCTTATCAAAAAATTCTCATCTATTTGGTTACATTTACTCTGTACTAAAAGCATATCGTATAATTTGCTTCAGTAAATTATTGCAATTTAAATTTTTCTTAGGAGAAAAAACATGAAAGTTAAATATTTAGGGGCTTTATTTGCTGCTTCCGTCTTAAGTTTGGGTCTAGTAACTTCTTGTGCTACTCCTGAAGGTGGAAATACTGACGGTGCTGATGTTGTTGAACCTGATACACAAGCAGATCCTTGTGCCGCACCAGCAGACCCTTGTGCTGGTAAATAATAATCAGATGAGCCAACTACAATAATTAATTCGGGGAGTTTAGAGCAGCACTATGTTCGCCTCCCCATTTTTGTGCGAATAAATACTTAGTTATTTTTAATTATTGGCGACTACACTGGGCGGAATGAATCAGAAAAACAAACCAAATTCTTAGTCACTGACGTTACGCAGTCAAACGAGATTTCAATAGTTTCAGTTGTTAGTTGAGAACGGAATATCAGTAGTTCAAGACCTCATGTGCGTAACATCAGCGTCCGACGAACTTGAGTTCGTAACGTTAGGAAGAAACAACGTACAGAAGAGCGAAGCCGATCTGATCGTAAGATAAAAAAGTCATAGCAGTTAAGACCGATTTAACAATGGTGTAGATAAGACCCGTACATCAGCGTGGTTCTGGGGAGAAGTTAACGTCATTGGTGAAGAAGGATTGCTCCTTCTATCCCGTTTAGGAGAATCAAAAGTAGAAACTGAACCCAGGCTATGACATTCAAACTTGGTGATTAGTTAAAAGGAGAGGAGAATGACAAAACCAGGAAAGAAGAAATCCTCAGATTCTCTCAAACCGATCAAGGTAAATGCAGCAGGGATAGATATTGGTGCAAACACTCATTGGGTAAGCGTACCATCTGAAAAGGACGAGCAAAATGTCAGAGAGTTTAAGTGTTATACGCCAGACTTATATGCTCTAGCAGATTGGCTAACCCAATGCGGAATCGAGACGGTAGTAATGGAATCTACGGGGGTGTACTGGATACCAATATTTCAGATCTTAGAAACCAGAGGATTTGAAGTCTCATTGGTTAATAGCCATCATGTCAAAACTGTACCAGGACGTAAAAGCGATGTTCTCGACTGTCAATGGTTACAGCAACTTCACAGCTATGGACTACTAGCAGGTTCATTTCGTCCCCAAGATGAGATTTGTATACTTAGAAGTTATATTCGCCATCGAGATAATTTGATTCGCAGTGCGGGGGCTCACGTTCAAAGGATGCAAAAAGCATTAACGCAGATGAATCTTCAACTCCATCGAGTCATCAGTGACATTACTGGTTTAACAGGACTCAAGATTATTCGCTCGATGTTAGATGGAGAGAGAAATCCTGAAAAATTAGCCTCTCTCAAAGATGGTCGTATTCGTCGCACAATAGAAGAGATAGCTGCTGCTTTAACAGGAGATTATCGAGCCGAGCATTTATTTGTGTTGAGACAAGAGTTGCAGTTATATGAAATATATCAACAGCAGATATCTCAGTGCGATGAAGAAATAGAAACCTATTTAACTAGTCTTGATTCTCAGGTTGAAGTCGAAGAAACTGAATCAGCCAAGAAGTCTTCAAGAAGAAAGAAATGCTGTGGAAATGAACCAGCCTTTAATTTAAAAAGTCACCTTCATCGTATTAGTGGAGTTGATTTCACACGTATCGATGGCTTAGGCATTTTAACAGTTCAAACTATTCTTTCTGAAGTCGGCTTGGATTCTAGTCGGTTTCCTACGGTCAAACATTTTACTTCTTGGTTGGGTTTATGTCCTGGTAGTCGAGTTAGTGGGGGCAAAGTTAAAAGTTCTCAGACTCGTCATGTAGTTAATCGTGCTGCTACAGCTTTTCGTCTAGCTGCCAACGCTTTAAGTCGGAGTCAGAGTGCTAATGGTGCTTTTTTTCGTCGTCTACGCGCTCGTCTGGGTTCACCTAAAGCGATTACTGCCACTGCTCATAAACTTGCTCGCATTTTTTATTGCCTTTGGACTAAAGGCGGAGAGTATCAAGACCCTGGGGTTGATGTTTACGAACAACAGTATCAACAACGAGTTCTTAATAATCTTCAGCGAAAGGCTGACCAACTTGGGTTTAACCTTGTTCCTCAGACTGACTAAGTTTAATTTGTTTCTTAGATTGATTAAGTTTAATTTGTTTCTTAGGAGGTTTTAGGGCAATTGCCTTGGCGGACGATTTTGCCGAAGATCTAGCTTTTCTCGAACCTTTGCCTCAAGGCTGCGCCTTTTAATCTCTGACTAAAAGATTATAAATTTCTCAGTGGTGAATAACTATAAAATCAGTACTACAGCCAGATTATCAATATTATCGACCTTTATAAAATGACTCATTCTCAAGATCTAGTAACCCTTGCTAAATGGATGGCATCAGACTTTAGCAACCAGGCACAAGCTTATGCTAATCCACCTTTTTTTGCTCATATTCGCGTTTGTATGCGTCCTTTACCGAATGATTTATTG
>CAVRWR010000057.1:0-27816 GCA_963724445.1 uncultured cyanobacterium
CTTAATCCAAAGACCATTTAGGATCGACGATCAGATCGTTATTGGAGAATATGAGGGTACGGTAGAGCAGATTGATATTCGGACTACCAAGATTCGTACCTATACTGGAGAAAGAATTTTTGATGCCTAATTCTGAAGTATTTACCAGTGCAGTGCGAGTCCGTACAGCCTATAGCAAGCGTCGGACAGATCTGGCAGTTGGAGTTGACTATAATACTTCTTTACCAGATGCCAAGGAAATTTTGCTCAGCACTATCAAGACCTCAGCAGGAGTTCTCAACAAACCCGACCCTGAAATAGATATTGTCGGCTTTGGTGATAGCTCAATTGACTTTATTGTGCGCTACTGGACTAAGCCTCGACAGCCTGATGTAAGAACTGCTCAAACTGAGGCGATTATCGCCATAAAGCAAGCTTTAGACGCTGCTAATATCGGTATACCCTATCCCATTCGCACAGTTTATCACTTCGATCAGGAGCGATACAGCGACAATATATCAAACCAACCAGATAGCGATCGCGTCAACGACAATTCTAATTCTAAATATACAAGCGTTATGTAGCGATAAGTTGCCAATAAACACTAATGATAATTTGAGTGCGATTAAAAGCGCGATTAAATAATTAATTTCCTGGTTCTTGGTTGGAATACAGGGTTTTTTTGGTCAATATAATAAATATTAAAAAAAAATTAACGATGAGCCGCTTAAGAATTTATAGTAAAAAGCAGACGATCGCAAGTTTAGATAAAAAAATATCCTTTAAAACACCATGAAAGCAATTACTATTTTGGGTTCGACAGGCTCGATCGGGACGCAAACTCTTGATATTGTTACCCATCATCCCGAGCAATTTCGGGTAGTGGGTTTAGCTGCTGGTAATAACGTTGCCCTCCTAGCAGAACAAATCCGTGCTTTCAAACCTGAAATAGTAGCTTTGGGCAATGAGGCTAAACTAAAAGAATTACAAGAGGCGATCGCGTCTGTTTCTCCCCAGCCTAAAATCCTAGTCGGTCAAGCAGGGATCTGTGAAGTTGCGCGTTATGGTGATGCCGAAAGTGTCGTTACCGGAATTGTCGGCTGCGCGGGATTATTACCAACTATCGCCGCGATTGAAGCGGGTAAGGATATTGCCCTAGCTAATAAAGAAACTCTCATTGCAGGTGCGCCTGTGGTATTGCCTCTAGTCAAAAAACACGGAGTAAAACTGCTGCCTGCCGACTCAGAACATTCAGCAATTTTTCAATGTCTCCAGGGAGTTCCCGATGGTGGTTTGCGGCGCATTGTTCTCACGGCTTCTGGGGGGTCATTTCGCGATTTGCCTGTAGAAAAGTTAGGCTCCGTTACGGTAAAAGATGCTCTCAAGCATCCCAACTGGTCTATGGGACAAAAAATTACGATTGATTCGGCAACATTAATGAATAAAGGCTTGGAAGTAATTGAGGCTCATTACTTGTTCGACCTTGACTACGACTATATCGATATTGTGATTCATCCCCAAAGTATTATTCATTCTTTAATTGAAGTGCAGGATACCTCGGTGTTAGCTCAGTTAGGCTGGCCTGATATGCGGTTACCGTTGCTCTATGCCTTGTCTTGGCCCGATCGCATCTATACTGATTGGTCTCAGTTGGATTTAGTTAAGGCGGGAGATCTGACCTTCCGTGAACCAGACCATCAAAAATATCCCTGTATGCAGTTGGCTTATGCTGCGGGAAGGGCGGGTGGTCTAATGCCAGCAGTACTCAATGCGGCTAATGAGCAGGCGGTGGCTTTATTTCTGAAGGAAAAAATCGGCTTTTTAGACATTCCTCGGGCGATCGAAGCCGTGTGCGATCGCTTTAGCAGCCAAAACAACCTCAAACCTAATCTAGAAGATATTTTAGCGGCGGATCGATGGGCAAGACAAGCGATCTTTGATGTCAAAGCTGCCAGATAATTTGGTTGGTAGTTATTTCGATACCCTCTAGGCGATAAGTTGATAAAATTACAAAATCATTTACTATTAATTCATCAAATAACCCATCTGATTTGAACAGCTTGGTTTTCTAGTGCCTAACTCTATTTTACTACTTAGGTATTACATTTATATTTACTAGTTATCAAAGGTATGGACATTATCGAGACTATGGTTCAAATTAAGTCTCAATTAGAACGAATTGAGCGAGATGAACAGTCTAATCAACAAGAGCAAGCAAGGCTTAATCAACTTATTGTCGATCTTGAGATAAAACTTCAGCAGCATAAAAAACGTCGGGATGAATTGGATCAAGAGGCTTTAAAACTCTATACTCAAGCAGAGGAATTAAAACCAAAACTTTATAAGTTAGAACGTATTGCTAATTTGTCCAAGGAGTTTTTAGAATTACACAATGAATGCCAAGACAGCCAAGATTTGCTCAATACCTTATATTCTTCTGTCTCCGCAGAATCAGTTGCCGACCAAGCCTTACTAAACTCACCCCTATTTACGAGCCAAAAAACGACTTTAAAAACGACTCAGGCTAATGATTATGCTCAATATTCCATTAGTATCGAGGAAATCAAACACGCCTTACCTAATGCAGAAAAAATCTATCAGAAGCTGGTGGCTAACTATTTAGAAGAATATAAAACTTATCAAAACTATATTCTTGATGGCTTAGACGTGATTTGGTATGCGGTGGCGTTCATTGCTTTTGGTCGTACCTCCTATCGCAAAATGGGTTTCAAATATCATCCCGATTTAGATGGTTCAGAACGAGCCATGCAGCTAGTCAATACCGCCTGGTCAATTTCTCAAAACTATTTAGGCAATTCGCTTTAAGCTCAAACCATTAACACTCCTTAAAGAAACTAGAGAATTGGTTCTAGAAAACGTTAGGATAACCTAAAGATAACGGTTATTTTGATGACTTGAGAGTCTATAGAACTCAAACGATAGGGTATATATGGAATCAGAGATACAGGCTCTACCAGCAGATGTAATCGATCTTATTGCTGCGGGAGAAGTAATCGATTCAGTCGCAGCAGTAATTAGAGAGCTGGTAGAAAATTCTCTTGATGCAGGGGCAAGTAGAATTACGATCGCTCTAGAACCAGAATTATGGCAGATTCAGGTGAGAGATAATGGTCGAGGAATGTTCTTAGAAGATCTAAGAGTCTGCGCTTTACCCCACAGCACTAGCAAAATTAGGTGTCAACAAGATTTATGGCACATTACTAGCTTAGGCTTTCGAGGAGAAGCTTTACACAGTATTGCTCAAGTAGCCGATCTGACCATCTGTAGTCGTTCCCAACATATAGAAGACACGGGCTGGAAAGTTACCTATCAAGCAGCTCAATTAACTCAAGAATCGGTCGTGGCGATCGCTACTGGCACTATTGTCACTGTCTCCAATCTGTTTGCCAGAATCCCTGTCCGCCGTCGAGCCTTGCCGCCCTTTCCTCAGCAGTTAAAAACAATTCAAAGGCTAATTCAGCATCTGGCACTATGCCATCCTCAAGTTACCTGGCAAGTTAAACAAAAAAATACTTCTTGGTTCAACATCAGTCCTGGTACTACAGCCAAAGACATCCTGCCTCAGTTTCTTCGGCGAGTCAACCTCACAGATTTAGAGTATCTCAAGGTTGAAGTAGCGACACCGATAGTCAAGCCAGAACTAGTTAAGTCTTCTCTTGCCCCTGCTAGCTATACCGTCAAGGATTACCGAGGTCAGCCATCAGCGATCGGCGATCGGATCGAACCCTCGATCCCTAAACCAGCAAGCCAACTAAAGTCTCAGGTTGAACTGACGATCGGGCTGCCAGATCGGTGTCATCGTCATCGGGGAGATTGGATCAAGGTAGCAGTCAATAATCGCTTAGTGCGAGCGCCAGAATTAGAACAGACGATCTTACAGAGCATGGCAAAAACTCTCCCCCGCGATCGCTTTCCTGTGTGCCTGTTACATCTGCATACCTGCCCCAGTCAAATTGATTGGAACCGTCATCCAGCCAAAACCGAAATATATCTGCATTCTCTTGATTACTGGCAAGCACAAGTTAGTCAGGCAATCGATCGGGTTTTAAGACTCGATCCAGTTAATCTACCCGTTGCTGTAGGCGATCGTCGTCTAGGTAAGATGTTGCGGGTAGCAGAAGCCTCAGCCAAACAATATCATCTCGACCGTGAGCTGGCAAAGATAGAAACGACAATTCCGACATCCCAAATAAACTCCCTCCAATTAAAAGCCGTTGCTCAAGCTAACAAAACCTATATAGTTGCCGAACATGCATCGGGTATCTGGCTAGTAGAGCAGCATATTGCTCATGAAAGAGTCTTGTACGAACAGCTACAGCAATACTGGGAACTAGTCCCTCTAAAAACTTCTATTACCTTAGAATATCTCAAACCACGACAGTTAGAGCAGCTACAGAAGCTAGAGATTGAGGTGGAACTATTTGGCGAAAATATTTGGGCGGTACGCAATGCCCCAAAAATCCTGGTAGAACGAGAGGACTGTACAGACGCTCTAATTGAACTAAGCTGGGGCGGTGATTTGCGATCGGCTCAGGTAGCCACTGCCTGTCGGAGTGCCATTCGCAATGGAACTACTTTAAGTCTAGAACAGATGCAGAATCTATTAAATCTGTGGCAAGCTACCCGTAATCCCCGTACCTGTCCCCATGGCAGACCAATCTATCTCTCCTTAGAAGAATCCAGTCTCTCGCGGTTTTTTCGTCGCCATTGGGTAATTGGTAAGAGTCATGGAATTTAAAATTGAACCAAGAGTAAGAAACTCTCAGCAACCACAAATCAGGTAGAACCGCTAGAATCAAGATAAGTTAAGGCAGATAGTTAGCTAGTTGGCGTGAGATAAATAATCTTATGAGCAAATCACGAATTTGTATTGTTGGTGGCGGTTTTGGTGGTCTATATACTGCTTTAAGACTGAGCGAGTTTCCTTGGCAAGAGGAGGATAAACCAGAAATTACTCTGATTGATAAAAGCGATCGCTTTCTTTTTTCGCCTCTGCTGTATGAATTGATTACCGAAGAGATGCAGAGTTGGGAAATTGCGCCACCTTTCGCTGAACTTTTGGCACATACAGGGATTATTTTTCAGCAGGGTAGCGTGACCAATATCGATGTTGAGGCAAAACAAGTTACCCTGCAAGATGAAACAACTATTGGTTACGACAAGCTGGTAATCTCTACAGGGGGCAGAACTCCAGTAGATATGGTTCCTGGGGCAAAAGAACACGCCCTGCCTTTTCGTTCTCTCAAAGATGCCTACCGTCTCCAAGAAGAATTAAGACTATTAGAAGAATCAGACCTCGACCGTATTAGAGTAGCGGTAGTTGGCGGTGGCTACAGTGGCGTAGAGCTTGCCTGTAAGCTAGCGGATCGCCTGGGTGAAAAAGGCAGAATTCGCATCATAGATCGCGGAACCCAAATTCTGGATGATAGTACTGAGTTTAATCGCGAGACTGCAATTAAAGCTTTAAACAAGAATCAAATTTGGCAGGATTTAGAAACAGAAGTTGAACGAGTAGAAGCTGATAGCATCACCCTAATTTATAAAGGACAAAAGGATACGATTCCCGTAGACATAGTGCTGTGGACAGTAGGCAACCAAGTTTCGGAATTAATTCAACGGTTGCCCTTGCCCCAAAATGACCAGGGACTGTTGGAAATCGAACCTACTTTGCTGGTTAAAGGTCGAGACGATATTTTTGCTTTAGGGGATGCGGCATACGGCTATGATAGCGATGGTAAATTTCTTCCTGCTACGGCACAGGTGGCATTTCAGCAGTCAGACTACTGTGCCTGGAATATTTGGGCATCGGCGACGAATCGTCCTCTGCTATCGTTCCGTTATCAGCCTCTAGGGGAAATGATGACTTTAGGCACTGCTAATGCCACAATCAATGGCTTGGGTCTTAAGCTAGATGGTCCTGCGGCTTATATTGCCCGTCGTTTAATTTATCTCTACCGTCTGCCAACCCTAAAACATCAGCTAACCGTTGGATTTAATTGGATTACCCAGCCACTGGTGGAACTTTTATCGTCTTGATGTTAGTTTGCTCAAAAGCTAAAAGCTAAAAGCTAAAAGATAGTTACTTATAACGGAGCAAATTTACACTTGAAAACCCATGTCTGAGGTTAAATTTATTCCACCAAAGCAAAATCCTGGGCTGATTCGTTTATTTCAGAGTTTTTCTTATCTGGTGGTTTTTTTTGTCTATAAGATCCGACTGATAATTAGTGAATCAGATGTGGCAAAGGTTAAAGCGATCGCTGATGGGCGGGTAATTTATCTGCCAAATCACTCCACCCTGGATGATGGACTAGTGGTATTTCTCTTGTCGGCACGTATCGGACAACTGTTTCATTACGTTGTGGCTTTTGAGGCTTTTCAGGGCATTATTGGTAAATTGATGCAGAAGATGGGAGCTTATTCAATTCGACGGGGAGTGGGCGATCGCCAAAGTATTGTGCAAACTCTAGAAATACTCCAGCAGCCTCAATGCAAGCTGGTAATTTTCCCTGAAGGTGGTTGTTCTTATCAAAACGATACGATAATTCCCTTTCGTTCTGGGGCGATCGAGCTATCATTCAAGGCAATGGAAAAGCTTGTCAAACGAGATGGTGAGGTGCCTAATCTTTATTTAGTTCCTGTAAGCTTAAAATATTCATATTCGGGGACAACTGACAACCAGATTGCTCAAGCTTTAAGTCGCTTGGAAAGGGCTTTGTCTCTCGATTCTCACCAAGAAGATTTTTATTTACGCTTAAGAGCGATCGCTCAACAAATACTCAGCAATTTAGAAGCAGAGTATCATCTAACTCCAGAGGACGAAGATTGGAATCAGCGAATTATCAATCTCAAACAAAGAATGTTGGATTATTGTGAAGATAAGCTAGATTTGTCCCCCGTATCTCATTTGCCCAATCGCGAACGAGTCTACAGAGTTCAGTCTATTTTAAATACTTTTGCTAGTAACGGTAAGCAAGCAAACATAGACTATGAGCATGTACATCTAACCACGGTACGTTTACTAAACTTTGATGCTATTTACGATGGGTACATTGCGGAAAATCCAACTCCCGAAAGATTTTTAGCTACCATCGATCGCTTTGAACGAGAAGTGTTTCAAATCGACCGACCAAAATTCAAAGGACGACGACGGGTACAGTTGAAAATTGGCACTCCCATCAATCTGCAAGAACATTGGCAAAGATATCAAACCGAGCAGCAAAACAGTCCTTCAGCTTCATCTCAGATCGATAGTAGATATCATTACTCAAACAGTGCAAATAGCCGTTCAAGCTAATCTCAAATAACTTTTATCTTGTTTTTAGATAAATATTTTGTATGAAAGATAATCAAAACAATAGTTTAATTAATGACAGTAACTTGCCGAAAGTCATTTTTTTTGACGCGATGGGGACTCTATTTGACCTCAAGAGCAGTGTCGGAGAAATATATCAAAAGTACGCTTTAAAATATGGCGTTAGCGCCGATGCAGATTTACTCAATGAGGCTTTTCTTAAAAGTTTTAAATCCGCGCCCCCTTTGGCATTTTCCCCAGACAAGATCGCCAAAATTAAAGAACATGAGTTTTTCTGGTGGAAAAATGTTGTAGAGAATACTTTTAGGCAGATTGAACTGCTAGAACAATTCGGAAATTTTGCGGATTTTTTTGCTGAAGTTTATCAATTTTTTTCGACTATAGACCCTTGGTATGTATTTTCAGATACCGTTGAAAGTCTCAAGAAATGGCGCGATCGCGGAGTTCAATTAGGAGTTATTTCTAATTTCGATACTCGCTTAATTGAAGTGCTAAATGTGTTGAATTTAGCAGATTTCTTTACTAGCATTACGATCTCTTCATTGGCTGGATATGCAAAACCAGAGCGAAATATCTTTCAGATTGCTTTAGATCGCCATAAGATTACCGCTCAACAAGCATGGCATATTGGCGATAGTTTAATCGCCGATTATCAAGGTGCAAAAAGTGCAGGAATTAGCTCATTCTGGTTGAACCGTCAGGCGCAATCATTGAATATTAAAAATCAACTACCCAATTTAAGTAGTCTGGGATAAACTTGTGTTTATATGTTGCTTTATATAGACACTTTTACAAAGTTTAAAGAAACGGGGGATACAGGCTTTGGATACAGCTAATCAGCAGAGAATTCTGGGATATTTTATCGAAGAGGCAAAGGAACATCTACAAACTTTAGAGCAGGGTATTCTACAGCTAGCGACATCTGTAAAGGATACTGAAACTGTTAATGAGATGTTTCGGGCAGCTCACTCCGTCAAAGGTGGTGCTGCAATGCTGGGCTATACCAGTATTCAAAAAACTGCTCACCGCTTAGAAGATTCTTTCAAAATTCTGAAAGATAATCCCGTTGATGTCGATCAGAAACTAGAAAACCTTTTTCTCAATGGCTATGACCATCTTCAAGATTTAATCGAACGTTTAGAAAATTCCGCTAACTTCAGCGATAGTGATGCAGTAGAAATCTTGCAGGAGGCTGAATCTAACTTTGCTACTTTGGATCAGTATCTTCAGCATCTACTTACAGGAGGTGGAACTGGTCAGGATAATATTGGTCAACGAGTGACAACTATCTTGAAGCAAATGCTGCAAATCTTTAAACAGCCTGATAGTCCTGAAAGCCGTCAAAAACTTCATCTTTGCTGTAAAAGCCTGGGTGAAATCGCTCCTGCCGAAGCTAACTGGCAAAATATAGTATCGACCACACAAAAGGCGATCGCTAATAAGAAGTATCCTTATGGCACTATTGCCCAGGTAGTTATCAAAGAAGTTAAGTTGGCTGGAGATTACTTGAATGCTGGTCAGGCACAAAAATTAGTTCCCAGTAAAAATCTTCAACAGTTAGCTGCCACCTCTGGCGGTACGGCTACTTCAGCAGTCGGCACTGTGACTATTCCAACAGATCCCCAGGGTGCAGCCATAGCCATCTTAAAAACATTCAACAAGCAGCAAATCATGCAAATATTTCAGATTATTAAAAGTCGTCTCTAATTACTTTATTGATCGCTGAAAGTGGGATTTGAAAAGCTAATATATGTCATAATAAGAGCCTATAAAGCAAGTTTATGATTAGCCACCGTGTTTCTATTTACTACTCATACTGTAGGTCTGTTTAGACCAGTTTTGCTCCAGCTTCGCATTGTTGGAGCTTGTTCGATAGTCGGTCTTTGCGGCTGGAGTTTGTTTAGCTTCGTAATGGATGTAATTGCTCAGGCAAAACGAATGCATCAAATTCCCTGTACCAAATGTCGTTTTCATACTGGAGATTATCGTCTCAAATGTACGGTCAATCCAGAGTTTGCCAACACCGAGAAGGCAATTGACTGTAGTGATTTTCACGCAGCTAAGATCGATCGGCAGCTAAGCAGCTAGGTTAATTAACTGATTCAGATTCGCCAATAAGCTCGAAATATTTTTCTCTTCCCTCATTATATTTGTTGCTGGGATAGCCCATCACTTGATGGATAATCCACTTTTGCGGTTTGCCATCTTTTAGCAGCAGGGCGATCGCCTGACGCATAATTTCATCATCGTCTAGGCAATATTTAGTGAAATAACTGCTAGTTTGGCGAAAGCCACTCTTACTATTTTCAGCGTCGAGATGCAGATATATTTCTGCTAGCAAAATTTTAAATGATTTTGGTTTAGTCTTTTCAGGAAACATTTCTGTCCAGGTTGATTCAGCTAATTTGAGATACTTATTCTGGCTTTCCTTCGTGGAAATTGTTCTCGCCAAAGACTTCAAAGTACTAGGATTGGCTAAAAGAATCTGATGATAAAGATAATCCATCGCGACTCCTTGAAGTAAAGATTCACCCAAAAACTGCTGATGTTTATCGGTAGTCGAATGTTCGAGTTCAGGCTTGAGATAGCGTTCTAGTAGCGGCACAATTAAGCGCTTTTGCAGCCAATTGCGCGTTTGAGCAAAACCACGGTCAATATATATTGCTCCAACTAAAGCCTTAAATGCCTTGGCAAAAGGGTTGCTTTGCTTGACTCGTAAACGATGGCGTTCTTCTTTGAGATCTAAAAATGGATATGATTCTCCTAACTCTAGGTCGAACCAAAGATTGGTCAGCCGATCGGATTCAATTAATTTATCTCGTAATGCCTTTTGCTTACCAACTTGAAAATGGTCAAAATTATGGTAAATATAATCTACTACTACTAAATTGAGAATTGTCTCCCCTAGAAGTCCTAAGCGCTGATTATCAATTTCTGGCTCGTTAATCAGTTTGGCATAGGAAGGATGAATTAATGCTAAGCGGAGATTTTGATCGTATTTAAAGTTGATGCCAATTTTATGCTCAACTCGCGATGGTTCCCAATTACTACTCATTAATTATAATTTTGAAGTGAGCCTCTATAACCATAGTATCTCAGACAAATTGGCTACTACCAAAACTACAGAATAACTCCACCCTGATAATTTACAAGCATTGCTGATACCAAATTAAATAGCTTTTCCTGCATATTAATCGTAAGGGGGAACAGCTTTTCAGGTTCGGCAGTCGCTTCACTCTCGACACTTTCTTCAACGGGTCACAGACCCGCAACGCAGTGTATCACAAGTCGGAAATACCCTTTCGACACTTTGATGGCACTCACTACTTGGATATATAAGCTCTAAGTGTCCGTGTCTTCTCAAGGGAGGATATCTCTCGCTTCTTACGGCAATGCGTCGCCTCACTGTTCACCCCTACACAAATGATCTGTTGTCTTTTGAATTTAAAACGGTATGAATTATGACTTCACCCATCAGCTTTGATAAAATTAATTAATAGGTTTAAATACTGCTTCTTAAACTAAAACTGTCGCAGGACAATGGATGCTATGAAAATCAAGCATAAAATTAAGGATTTTTTTATTTATAAAGTCGGCAAAACATTGCTTCATTGGTTGGAAAAGGCGATCGCTCGCTATTCGGTTCTTGGCGATCGCTTTTTTTTCGATCCCCATTACTTTTCCTGGACATCTACATTAGAAAACAATTGGCAAACTATTAGAAAAGAACTAGATCTGGTTTTAGAATCAACTGAAAAATTACCTAATTTTCACGATATTTCTCAAGACCAATATCGTTTAAGTAATGATGGCTTATGGAAAACTTTTTTTCTTTATGGCTATGGCATCAAAATGGAGCAGAACTGTCAGCGTTGCCCGAAAACAACTCAGCTAATTGAAAGCATACCTGGGATGAAAACAGCATTTTTCTCGATTATGCTACCAGGAAAACATATCCCCGAACATCGGGGTCCATATAAAGGTTTATTGCGTTATCACTTAGCCTTAAAAGTGCCTCAAGATCGGGAAAAGTGCCTGATTCGAGTAGGGAATGAATCCCGTCATTGGTCGGAGGGAAAAAGTCTGTTATTTGATGATTCTTTTGTTCACGAGGCTTGGAACTTGACCGATGAAATTCGGGTAGTGTTATTTATGGATATCGTTAGACCGACCAAGTTACCCGTTTCAATCCTTAATCATCTTTTGATTAATTTAATTCGCTGGTCGCCATATATTCAAGATGCCCGTAAAAATCAACAACAATGGGATAAACGTGTGGCTGAGGTATTCTCAACCACAGCGAATCAGCCAGAAGATACGACACCACTCAGCTTGAACAACTAGCAATAACTAGTCGAAATAGTTTTATATTTAACTTGGTTGCTTAAAAAATTGTCAACAGGATATTGTGCCGTGCTGTGTTCCCAAGAGCTTTTAAAGCTAGAACTATTTCAGAAATTACCCCAAAAGCGTCTAGAGTGGATTTGCGATCGCGCGCGCGAAATAAAGCTTAATAAAGGAGAAATATTAGTTAGGGAAGGAGATCCTAGCAAGGGCTTTTTTATCATGCTCTCTGGCAATATCAGCGTGACGCGAATGAGCGGAGGTTTACAAATACCCGTAGGACAACATCACGATCTTTCTTTCTTTGGCGAAATTCAGATTCTGACTGACGAGCCTGTACCTGTGACTCTCCAGGCTTTGACTGACTGTCATTTGTATGAAATTAATGGAGCAGAGTTTCTGGAAATTGTCCACGAATGCCGTGACTTTGAAAGGACAATTTTCAAGACAGTACAAAATCGGGTGCGCGGCTTAGAGTCGTTTGTGCAAAACCGAGAAAAAATGGCGGCATTAGGCACTCTGGCTGCTGGTTTGGCTCATGAGATCAATAATCCTGCTGCTGCGGTAGTTCGCGCCCTAAAGGATATTACTCCTGCCCTGCTGGAATTACAGCGGATGAACCTGGTTTATGGACAGCATAATGTCGATGACGAGCATACAGAACAATGGCTCAAGCTCAGGGACGATGGTTATGAATTTATTATTAACAATTATGCTGAACCATTAGCCATGATGGATCGCGAGGACGCAATTCTTGAGTGGTTAGAAGATTATGGGGTTAAAGATGCCTGGAAGCTATCAGAATCTTTGGCAGCAGGAAATGTTGAAACTCAGACTCTTGAGCTGCTTATGTCGCCTTGGCGAGAAGATCCTACCGAATTAAGGGATATGGGCTTGCGCTGGTTAGCTTTATCCTTTGAAGTGATGACGATGATCCAATCAGGGTTGCGGGGTGCCGAACGAGTTGCCGATTTGGTTCAGTCGATGCGTTCGTATTCTCATCTAGATCGGGGAGCTAAACAATTAGTTGATATTCATCAGGGATTAGAGGACACTCTGCAATTATTATCTTTTAAATTAAAACAGGGAGTTAAAATTGAGCGTGTTTACGATCGCACTCTGCCTCAAATTCAGGCTTATGGCAGTGAACTAAATCAAGTTTGGACTAATTTAATTGATAATGCGATTGATGCCATGGAAGGAACAGGCACAATTGAAATTGTAACTGTCAACGAAAGCGATCGCCTTAAAATACAGATCATTGATTCCGGAACAGGTATTCCTCCCGAAATCAAATCTCGTATTTTTGAGCCGTTTTTTACGACCAAATCTGTAGGCAAAGGTTCTGGTTTGGGTTTAGATAATGTCCGACGAATCGTCGAAAATCGCCATCGCGGAGCGATTTATTTAGAGTCAGAACCTAGAAGAACTTGCTTTACTATTTGTTTACCAGTTAGTATCGATCCTAATTAATCAAGAGCTAAAGCTATTGATTATTGTTTGCCGTCAACTTTAAATTAATAATTGAAAGTCCCAATATTCCGACAAATAAAACCAAACCAATCGTACAGGCATAGCTAATATCTAAGTCTTGAAATGCCCGTTCATAAAGATAATAAACCACAGTTTGCGAGCTATAATAAATTCCGTTTTCCGAGCTATCTATCGGACCTCCCTGAGTCATAATATAAATCTCTTCAAAGACTTTCGTTGCCGAAATTGCCGAGATTACTGCAACTAAAAATAAATAGGGACGCATTAACGGCAGGGTGATATCTAAATGCTTTTGCCAGCCATCTGAACCATCGATCGCCGCTGCTTCATAAAGTTCGGGAGAGATTGACTGTAAACCAGCAAGATAGATTACCATGTAATATCCTAAACCTTTCCAGATAGTTACTAGCATTACGCTCCCAAGAGCTAATTTTGGGCTAGTTAGCCAAGGGATACCTTCGGTAAAACCTATTTGCTGGAGAAATTGATTTAGTAAACCATTTTCAGCATAAAGAGCTTTCCAGGCAATTCCTGCTACTACCATTGAGATTACTACAGGGGCATAAAATGCGGTGCGAAACCAGTTGATCCCTTTGAGTTTTTGATTAACTAAAATTGCTAATCCTAAAGGTGCAATTACCAAAATTGGCACTACCCCCACGATATAAATTATCGTTTGCCAGACAACTCGCTTAAATTGCTCGTCATCTTTTAATCTAGAGAAATTCTCTAATCCCACCCACTCAGGAGTTTGAGTAATATCGTATTCATAGCGGGTAAAGCTTAGGGCAAACGCCTGAATTGCAGGCAAAAATACCGTTAATCCTAGTAAAGCGATCGCTGGTAACAAAAATAGATATGGAGTTAATTGTCGCTTAATTCTCAATTGTTTATGATTCATGGCTTAATGTTTTCCCGAACTGATTTTAAGCTAATCTCTTGGCAATCGGCATTCTCCAGCCTGTGCCAAAAGCGCGATCGGTAATCTTAATTCCAGGGGGTGCTTGACGACGTTTGAATTCAGCGCGAGTCACTAACTTAATTACCTTACTGACTATCTCAGGTTCGTGTCCAGCCTCGATGATTTCCGCTGAAGACTGATGTTGACATATTAAGCGATCTAAAATATTGTCTAGAATCTCATAGGGAGGTAAAGAATCAGAGTCTTTTTGATCGGGCTTTAATTCTGCACTGGGAGGCTTAGTAATGATATTTTCAGGAATAATCTCGCCATCTCGATTCAACCAGCGACACAGCTCAAACACTCTAGTTTTTGGTACGTCGGCAATCACTGCTAAACCGCCATTCATATCGCCATACAGAGTACAGTAGCCTACCGCCATCTCAGACTTATTACCCGTAGACAACAAAAGATAACCAAACTTATTGGCGATCGCCATTAATAAATTGCCCCTGATCCGCGACTGGATATTTTCTTCGGCAATACCAAATTCTGTCCCCGCAAACATCGGATCGAGAATAGAATCATAAGCCTGTCATCGCCTCTTTAATCTCGATCTTCTGGCTGGTTATGCCCAAACAATTGACTAGATCCACCGCATCACTAACCGAATGTTCTGAACTATAAGGAGACGGCATCAATACCCCTAGTACATTCTCCGCGCCTAAAGCCTTAGATGCGATCGCCGCCACTAAAGCCGAATCAATTCCTCCGCTTAAACCGATTATCGCTTTTGTAAAACCACACTTTCTCGCGTAATCTTTTACTCCTAATACTAAAGCACTATAAATTTCCTGATTTATATCTCCCCGATCATTTGCCTCACTTAAAAGGGGGGTTGGGGGGATCTAGATCCTGAAATTAACTCCGCCACTACCAAATCTGTCTCAAAGCCTTTGGCACGAGCAATTACTTCCCCCAGACTATTAAACGCGATGCTGTTACCGTCAAAAACCAAATCGTCATTTCCCCCTACCTGATTAGCATATAAAATTGGTTTCTGATAAGAAGTCGCTGCATGATGCAACATTGCCTCTCTTATTTTTTGCTTACCTACGGTGTAAGGAGAAGCTGATAGATTAACGATCGCGTCCACACCTAACTGCGCTAATTCTTCTAGGGGGTTAACCTCGTAACTCCGTTTTCCCCAAAACTGTTCATCGTTCCACAAGTCTTCGCAAATACTTACGCCAATCTTGATTCGATCCAAGGTAAAGTAATTGGCTTCATATCCTGGTTCAAAATAGCGATCCTCATCAAACACATCATAGGTAGGCAATAGCCGTTTATGAAATACTTGTTTAACTTCTCCGTTGTCTAGCAGCGCCATACTGTTATATAGAGGTTTTTGTCCTTTAGAAGTGGTATGGGGATTAGTTTCTACCGTACCGATTAACACGGCGATATTTCTGGGTAACTCTATGGCGATCGCTTTTAAATTCATTACTCATTGACTCAACAAAGTCAGGATAAAGCAGTAAGTCTCTGGGAGGATAGCCACAAAGGGATAGTTCGGGGGTTAGGAGTAAACGGACATTTTGCTTGGCAGCATTTTTGGCAGCAGTGATTATTTGTTGGGCATTATTGCTAATGTCGCCGATAGTGGGATTGAGTTGTGCGATCGCTATTTTCATAGTTTTTAGATTCCCTAAAGGACTAACTGCCCTAACTGTTCATACTTTAAATAAAAATTAACGGCTTGTCTTTTAATGGTGCAAAAGCTTCTGAGTCAAATTTATATAAACTGGCAGGACGACCAGCACCACGAGATACTTTTGTTCCTGTATCTAATAAGAAACCTGGCTTTAATAGACGCGAACGAAAGTTTGAATAATCAGAAAAGTTTTCGCCTAAAATTGTGCAGTAAAGTTGATAAACCTCATTTAAGGTAAATTCTGGAGGCAGAACATCAAAAGCGATCGGACTATATTGCAGTTTATTTTTTAATCTATTCCAACCATAATTAAGAATCTCATCGTGATCGAAAGCTAGCTGAGGAATCTCATCTACCTTGTACCAAGAAATTTCGTAGTTAGCTCGATCAATAATCTTGGCTGCTTCATATCTCACTAAAGCAAAATAGCTAACGGATAGGTATCTGACACCAAAACTTTGGGGATTTTCTCTGGGATCTCTACCAGGATTACCAAAGGAATATAGCTGCTCTAAATATAAATTATCTACCTGAATTTTTTCCGCTAAAGTGCGATATGCCGCATCGGTTAGAGATTCTCCTTGGCGCACTAAAGTACCAGGTAAACTCCAATGATGACTAAACGGCTCTTCATCTCTTTTTCTTAGTAGTACTAGTACTCGATTATAGGCAGTGTCTACGGAAAATATCACGTTATCGACACCTACTTTAAAGTCTGCCAAACTTTCTGATTTTCTATCTTTTTTCGACATAGCCTTAGAATTAGTTTTCATATCACTTATAAAATAAAACTGACTCCTGACTTGTAGAGACATAACATCTTATGTCTCTACCACTTTTTCAACAATGTTATATAAATTCTGCTGATAAATATAATCCCTAACCGAAGGTGTAACTAAACTTTTGTCCTGCTGTGAACGATAGGTGCTTGAAGCTACTCTAGGCGCATTTAAAGTAGAGATCGCCAACTTCCCTCCCATTTTTTTCAGGGATTTAAGATCTTGCTGCTTGGATGCCATATCCCAGACGAGGAACAATCAAGATTTTCACCAGGGTTAACAATTCTTCAATGCGATACCAGCTAGTAATTTGCGGTAGAATATCGGAGCCGATTACTAAGCTAAATTCAGTCTCCTCGCCCCACTTTTTTCTGGCTCGATTAACTGTAATTAGAGTACGGCGATCGCTTAGTTCTGGATGTAGAGTAATATTGTGACCCTGTAGCTCAATATCGTTAATTGTTCGCTGTAACATGGCGCTACGATCTTGCAAAGGAGTCTGATGCTCTTTAAACGGATTATCCGATGCCCAAACCACCACGCGATCGTAATGCTGGGATAGCCAACGCAAAATAGTTTGATGTCCCACTGTAGGAGGATCGGCGCTTGTGCCAAACAGGGCGATTTTTTCCATGGATTAATTACTTGTTACTGCTTTTCCCTTGAAGATCGACTGGCGCAAAGCCTCTAAATCAGGAGTAATCTTAACCGCTAAAGAGTCGGGGTTAGTTATTTGGCGAATGTTACCAGGAAGACTGGCTATAGAAGTGGCTGTGCGATCGCGTATTTGTTCCAAAGTAGGTGAAGATTGAAGCCTCTTTCCTGCCTGCATAACTATCTGTAGCAACCCTTGTTCGTTATGCTTGACTGCTTCATCATGTAACCCTAAGCGATCTGACTTAATTTTTGCCTCATTCATCATGCGAAATATCTGTTTGCGACCAGGATAGGTTAATTTGCTATTAGATTCCTTCATAGTGGGAAGAGAATCTATTTCTACTAGTTTATATACCCCGTTGACTGGCACTCCCGTAACCAATTTTGTGCCGATGCCATAACCAGCTAAAACCGCTCCCTGTTGCTTGAGTCTACTAATTTCCCATTCATCTAAGTCGCCACTAGCAAAGATTTTGGTTTCGGGTAAATAAGTATGCACCTGCTGGGATAGTCGAACTAAATCTCCTGAATCAATTCTGACACCTGTTAGGCTTATCTTTCCTCTTGCTATCTGCTCTTGTAGTCTTTGAGCTGCGGCTACCGTGTCGTAAGTGTCAATTAATAATGATGCCTGGGGAAAATAAGTTTGAAAAGCTCTAAAAGCTTCGTCTTCACTGCCTGCGATCGCCTTAATCGCCATTACCAAGGCATGAGCCATTGTTCCCCTGGGTTTTTCTCCCAATTTTAATGCAGCTAAAACATTGGAGGTGCCATCAAATCCTCCTGCTAAAGCTGCTCTTGCCGCCCATACTGCTCCTTGAGGACTAAAGGCTCTCCTGGTGCCAAATTCCAGGATATCTGCCCCTGCTCCTGCCACATCTCTGATTCTGGCTGCTTTGGTGGCAATTAAGGTCTGATAATTGACTGTATTAAGCAAATACGTCTCTACTAATTGTGCTTGCCATAGAGGCGCTTCAATTCTGAGGATTGGCTCGTTAGCAAATATTGCCGTCCCTTCGGGTACTGCCCAAACGTCCCCCGTAAAACCCCCTGACTCTAGCAACTGCCAAAATTCTTGGGGTGCATATTCAAAAATCCCTGTATCCTGCAATGCTTGAATTTGTTCTGGAGCAAAACTTAACTGTTCCAGATATTCCAATGCTTGAGCCAAACCCATCGCGATTAGATAGCCGAAATTACTAGGCAAGCGTCGTGCAAACAGTTCAAAACTGGCTCTTTTATCAGCAATTCCTTCTCCTACATAACATGCAGCCATGGTTAATTGATATAAATCTGTCAATAAGGAATAGTCTTGGGGGTTTATATTAAGTGCATCTTTTGATATATTTGTTTCCATAATGAAAACTTGCAATATTTTTGGTAAAAATTACTATAAGTATAATCATAAACAAATATTAATTGTCAAGTTTTAGGGGACAACAATTTAGCCCGTGGGCGACGCTGAGGTTTCGCAACTCTTGTCGAACCACGTAAGACGGGAACTTCAAAAGCTAAAGGTAGTCCGAAGCGTGCCAATCACCAAATCTTCGGGATCTTCAACCTCACTATCTGGTTTAGTAATCCAAACTAATCCTGGAGTAATGGCAAGACGATCGTTAAGCTGATATTGATAAAAAGCTTCTAGATGTAGAGATTTCTCTCGATCTTCTGGAATATTTTCAATCGTCGAACTTGTTACCCTTGGTTCACTGCCGATGACGATACCTGCCAAGCTGCCCTCTTTAATTAAATCTGGAATTGCCAAGGTTGCTGCCCAGTTCCAAATATCTTGGGTACCACGGTCAATTTGCTGATTCAAGGTATTCAGGTTACTTACGCTGCTCAATCCACCTCGACCACCAACCACAAAGCGATCGCTAATCGACCAAGAAAATTCTAAACCATAGGAATTACTGACGGTGGAAGCTGACGAGCCAAATAATTCAGCAGTTAGAGACTGAAGGTTTGCCTGATTTGTGCCTGTTTGGGTATCGCTTTGGTTATAGCTATGAACGTAGGTAGCAGCCAAACTAAGACTTTCAATTGGCGCAACGGTAATTTGTCCTAGCGCACTATAAGAACCATCAAATAGACCATTTCCTGGAGTCGATTCGTTGGCAGGAGAAGCAAGATAACCAGCACTGATCCCCAAACGATCGAAGGGGTGATGAGTAATTCCTATTCCAGCATCCCCTGGAGGATAGTAAAGCGGACTCCGAGTACCAAAAGCAGAAATCGCACCAGCCCCACCATCTCCATCCAGGAAACTAATGGTTGGAGCAATATCGTCGGCTTCTAATCCTGCTGCACCGATAATAAATTCTAGGCGATCGCCAAGCTTCCAAGAATATTCTAAAGTTTCCAGTTGCAAATTATCATCTTCAGGTTTGGCAAAAGCCAAATTACCTTGAAAAGTATCAATTTCCTCGATCAAGCCAGGAAAGCCACTGTGAGATAATCTAGTAAATAGTAGATCGTTCCCCGTAAAACTAGTTGCTAGATCTAGTCTTAGTCTGCTGCCCAAGACAGTACTATTATTTTCATTACTAGACAACAGACTTCCTACCCCAAAAATAGCTTCACCTCTAAGTTTCGTGGTGGTGGAAAACTGAGTGGCTTCAAGGTCTAGCAGCCTTGCCTGAGAACCGTCGGTTCTGCCCTGAAGAATGGCTAAATCTGTCTGAAACTCCTGCATTAAGCGTAAAATAGTATTTACATCGGTGGGAGCAATCTCAGAGTTATTTATGACCGTTTCAATGCTATCTAGACAAGCGTTTAATCCCGCAGCAAATTCAGCCCGAGAAACAGTTTGCTCGCCACGATAAGTGCGATCGCTAAATCCGCTAATGCAACCATAGCGTTCAATTAAACTTTTTAAAGCTTGATAAGACCAGTCTGTAGGTTTAATATCTTCAAGTTGCTTGATGCTGTTTGTTTGGGCAATTGTTATTTGATTATTATCTGTTTCCCAGGCAAAATTATTAATGAAATTATTAAACATGCTTGATTGACGATTAATAATCTCTGAGTTAACTTGATTTTGCTTAATCAAATTAGCTGCTTTAAATTGCAATTTGGTACTAGCCTCCGCCTTGGGCAATAAAAGCAGAGATACAGCTAGTATCGGCACTGTTAACTGAATGCTGTTCCAAAATTCAGACATTGCGAAGAATCCTCACTCACACCAAAATTAGACTTAAATCTTTTATCAAGATTAGGACTAAATATGTTTCTATCTTGGCATTGTTTATAGCTGATTAGTCAAAGAAAAGCTGTAGCTTATTAAAGCTAAATTTACAATCGGTAATAGACTTATCAAAGTATTATTATGACAAGTAAGCAGGTAGGCACAATTAAAGATAAAGCATGTTCCCAACCTCAACCGATTGCTTAATGCGTAACATCAGTTATTTCAAATGATTAAATTTTTTCTGGCTTTAATAATGCTTCTTGGAGGATGTATGAATAAATCCTGGTCAGAAGAAAGCAAGCTTATGATTAATCAAGAACAGCACCATAAAGTCAGTATGAAAGAAAAACCAATCGCTGAAGTGACAGAAGTAAAAGTTACTGGGACAGCTAATAACTATACTTTTGCCGTTACCGTCAACAGTTCGGATACAGGATGCGATAATTATGCTAACTGGTGGGAAGTAGTTACTCCTGAAGGAAAACTAATTTATCGTCGTGTTTTGTTACATAGTCATGTAGACGAACAACCATTCCAGCGTACAGGAGGTGTCGTAGAGATTGAACCAGAACAAGAAGTAATTGTCAGGGTGCATCTATCTCCAGGCGGTTACAGTAATTTTGCCCAAGAAGGTACGGTAACATCAGGTTTTACTGCGATCGCCTTGGCGGACGATTTTGCCGAAGATCTAGCTTTTCTCGAACCTTTGCCTCAAGGCTGCGCCTTTTAATCTCTGACTAAAAGATTATAAATTTCTCAGTGGTGAATAATTATAAAATCAGTACTACAGCCAGATTATCAATATTATCGACCTTTATAAAATGACTCATTCTCAAGATCTAGTAACCCTTGCTAAATGGATGGCATCAGACTTTAGCAACCAGGCACAAGCTTATGCTAATCCACCTTTTTTTGCTCATATTCGCGTTTGTATGCGTCCTTTACCGAATGATTTATTGAACGGTACAAGTTTATTTCTAGAACAAGCCTATGACTTTATGCTCGAACAACCCTATCGCTTAAGAGTAATTAGATTAAGCATCGTAGGCGATCGCATTGAATTGGAAAACTTTAAAGTCACTGACCAGGAAAAGTTTTATGGGGCATCCCGCAACCCAGAATTACTTAGCACTCTCACCAAAGATCTAATTGAAAAGATGTCAGGATGTGACATGGACGTAACCTGGACAGGAAAAAGCTTTCAGGGACAAATTAAGCCAGGTAAAGCCTGTATGGTTGAGCGCCAAGGGAAGATAACTTATTTAGATAATAGTTTTGAAATTACGAATAATCAGCTGATTAGCTACGATCGCGGACGAGATCCTGAAACAGATGAACTAGTTTGGGGGTCAGTTGCTGGACCATTTGAATTTGTGCCGACTCAAAGTTTTGCCGATGAAGTTATTTCTGCCAAGGATAAAAGCGCCATTTAATCGTCAAGTGAATTCAAGCTGGTAAACTATTTTAAACGCTATAAAAATGTATCTTGCCAGAACTACCCGAAGTAGAAACAGTCCGTCGTGGATTGAATAATTTAACCCTAAAGCAACCAATCCAAGGAGGAGAATTATTATTACCCAGGACTTTGGCATATCCTCCTGACGTTAAGCAATTTTGGCAAGGTATGATCGGAGTTGCGATCGCTCAGTGGCAAAGAAGGGGAAAGTATCTCCTAGCGCAGTTGGAGTCACCAGAACCTGCTGGATGGTTAGGAGTCCATTTGCGGATGACAGGACAATTGTTGTGGTTAAATCAGGATGCGCCCTTACAAAAGCATACCCGTGTTCGTTTGTTTTTTGGCAAGAATCAGGAATTACGCTTTGTAGATACTCGAACCTTTGGCAAATTTTGGTATGTACCTCCCGATGTAGAAATCGAGTCAGTAATTACGGGTTTGCAGAGACTTGGGACCAGAACCCTTTGCCGATGATTTCTCGGTTGAGTATTTTGCGAACAGGTTAAACAATCGTCGTCGCCATATCAAGACTCTCTTGCTAGATCAAAATATAGTAGCGGGAATCGGTAATATATATGCCGATGAGGCATTGTTCAGTAGTGGCATTTTGCCCAATATAGTAGCGGCTAATTTAAAACCGAAACAAATCAAGAAATTACATCAAGCGATTATTGATGTATTGCAAATCTCAATCAGTAAAGGTGGAACTACCTTTAGTGACTTCCTCGATCTTTTGGGAGTGAGCGGCAACTATGGTGATGCAGCTCTAGTCTATGGCAGGACTGGTCAGCCGTGTAAAGTTTGTGGCACATCAATTAAAAAAATTAAGTTAGGTGGACGTTCTTCTCATTTTTGTCCTAGTTGTCAGAATTGAAATAAATTTTACTCAGTTACATATTTTTGTTATATTTATAAGCGTGTCGGATATGTCAGAGTAGCTCAGTTGGTTAGAGCATCGGACTCATAAGCCGAGGGTCGGGAGTTCAAGTCTCCCCTCTGACACTTTAAGAAAATAAGGCACAGAGCCAATGGTAGCAATGTTGAGGTGGTTTTGGCAGTTTCTTGAAAACTCTTAAAATAGTCCGAACAATTCAAAAAAAGCTTTAAAATTAGATCAAATTTAGATCAGTTTTAGAACTTGGATAAGTTAAGTAAACTCCTAGAGAAAGCCAACAGTAGACTCAAAACCTCAAACTCTGGAATAAAAATATTCAAACGAGGACAAAAATTATCACTGAGAGGAATGCTTCCTCCCAAGAAGGGCAAGGATAAAGCTTCTCAACAGGTTATTAGTCTAGGGACTTATTGTAATGCTGCGGGAATTCAAAGCTCAGAAAAGCAAGCTCAGAAACTAGCCAGTCAATTAGCTCTGAAAGAATTTAATTGGCAAGAATGGGGGAAACAGTCTAAAGCCCTTGATAGTTTTGGCTATTGGATTAAAGAGTTTGAAGCGGATTACTTTAACTGTAGAGAAAGAAACAATCAAAGTCAAACTACCTGGGATACTGACTATAACCATATTTTTAAAAGGATTAGCCCCGAAGAAACTTTAACAGAAGAAACATTGATCGAGTTAGTCTTGACTACCGATCCAGATACTAGGCAAAGACAGAGAGCAGTAATGGCAGCTAGTAGCCTTGCTAAATTTGTAGAGGTAGAAGTCAATCTAGGGAGATATAAAGGAAATTATTCTTACTTAAAAAACAACAATCGGATACTGCCAACTGAAGAAGAAATCATTAAATATTACTGGTCAATACCTAACCCCCATTGGCAGCGTAGGGCTGTTTCATTATCAAGATAATGAGAGATAATCAAATCTAACGAATACTAAGTACAAAAAGTCAGGATATAACGCAAATTATGGCTCATTTCACTGATCGCTGATTTTATCGACTCAAAGCCATGTGTCCTTAAAAGGGTTAAAACCCAGGTTTTGAGCAAAGATAAGTTCCTCGGAGCAAACCCAGCTTTTTGTGGACTGAGATCTTCTTCATAGATGACATCTTTAACCCAATGAAGAGAATTTTCAATCAGCCAATGTCCTCGAATACCATCTGCCAAACGGCGTGATTGGGGTGACAAAGAACAAAGATAATAACCAATGCGTTGATAAGATTCATTACCGCGAGTGCCACTACGTTCAACTTTAATCACAGAGCCTACACCAACCCATAGAGGGTCGAAGTTTTTCGGCGGCTCAAAGACTTCGACTTTGCGATAGCTATTGCGGTCTCTAGTTTTTTCCTGATGTTCCACAGTTTGTTTGGCTTTTTGCTGGTTCGATTCTGCTTCGATCCTGCTTCGATCTGTTGATATAGTTTTGGTTGATTGGTTTGGACTTTCACTAGATAATCATTGCCTGAAGAGGCGATCGCTGCCAGAGTTTTTTTTGACAATGAAGAGCATCAAAAGTAAAGACCACGCCAGTCAAATCTAATAACTCAATTAAGTCTCGAACCACGTTAATTTCGCTTTCATGCTTATTTTCCATCATTTTTACTCCCAAAACTAATTTTCTTTGATCAGAGAAAGCCGAAACACAGTTGATCAAGTTTTGTTCTGCATTATCGTAATTGCTAACCGTATTTTTGAGGCTTTTACCATCAACAGAGATCCATTCTGATGAAGGAATCAAACTATATTGTTTACTCCATTGATTAAAAACGAGTTGTAGTTCTTTGTAATCTAGAGTCAGCATAACTCTTCTGATAGTTGAATAGGAAGGAACTCTTGATTTGGGAATTTGAAGTCTTGAGATCAATTCTCTTCGGTGACCTTCCACAAATCGCCCTAATTGTCGATAACCCCAATAACCACTCATCATTCCCATAATTATGATGAGAAGCACCAGCCACAGAGGATGGCGACAACCATGAGGATCTCGGGGATCGGGTATTTGTTTGAGATAGTCGATTAAGCTTTTATCCATGATTTTTTGAACTAGAAGAGCAAATATCTAGTTTTAAACCTCTAAAGCTTTAATCTACCTCTTTTTACTCTGGAATGAAACAGCCCTGCGCAGATAAAGGGGGGAATGTTATCGGTATCGGAAGAATATATTAAGCAGCAAAACCCCGAAGCTAATTTAGGGCTATTTGGACAGGAATACAATCCTGAATCTTACGCCATCTGCTGTTCGGATTGTTCGGATTTATTAATTAAAGATGAGCCGATTAACAGTAACGAACTTTCAGCAGAACATATCGCGGAATTGGTTCGGCTGTATGGCGACTATCAACACAATGGCGAAAGTAAAGTAAGTCAGAATGGAGATACAGAAGAAAGGGTATGCTCGAAGCTCTTTCCAAATCGGGAATTTGGCTTCCTGAAAATTACAGTAGAACGATCTTTAAGGCTTAATTTCCAGGCGAGTGAAGAACGTTCTAGAGAAACTATGGTCACAAACAGCATTTGTTAATTTAGCCAAAACCAAAAAGCGTAAAGATGCCCAAGCAATGCAGCTAGAAATTGAAGTAGGGCAATCATTACAACAGCAAATTATTACTGCCCTAAAATCTCTTGATGAAACAAAGCTTTACAAATCCCGTACCGAGTTTGCCAGCGATCTAGATAAAACTCAGTAGATCACAAAGTCAGTTTCAGACAAGCGATCACCGCCAAAACAAATAAGTTTTAGTTATGTTTCAGGAGAAGGAAGAGGTGAAATATCTTTGATGGGAATATACAGATCTTTTACTGTGTCAAAAATTTGGTCAACGGCTTGCCGTAAAAAAGAAAGCATCTGTTTTAAAGGAAACTTATTACCGTAAATTAACCTTCCCCCACGTCGAGGTTGGCTGATTTTCCTTCACTCGAAAATTGACCCAAATATTGACAAGAAGAAAAGAAATCCCAACCAATAGAAGTCGCCAAACAGGCTTTTTAGTAGTAGTTCTAATCCGACAACTATTTTTCAGTCGATAGCTACTTTCAATCCCAAAACGTTGACGATAGCTTTCTCGAATATGAGATAAACTTGTTTTGACTTTATGAACGACATAGACTAAATATTCTACCCCATTTTTGCCCCTTTTGCCTCCGATAACAGCTACACTGAAAAATTCTCGATCTAAATAAAGTTTTTTGATTTTAATATTTAGGTCAGATAACTCAGCCAATAAATAAGTAATAATAGCTGCTTTGGTATCGAACCATCTTACCCCTCTAATGGCTAAAGTAACTCTTTTTGTAACTGCTCAATAACCACTGGTGGGGATCGAGGTAAAAAAGCGATCGCCGATAAAAGGAGATTGGGTTGTATTAATTAGGAGCGGGGGCTCGCGCTCTAATTACATCTGGTAGATAGGGAACAGTTTCATCTCCTTTGATGCGGGAGAGTAAATACTGCCAGAAGGAATAAGCTAATTTTCGACAAGTCTTCTTCAAACCTGTAAAGGTATCTCTCGCCCGACGCCCATTGTCATGACGAGTACTACCGCTAATCTTCCGCCTGGTGACATATTCTCGAATGTCAGTTTCAGCAGCATTGTTATGCAGAGGTACTTGGGGTGAATCTAGAACCCGCATTAATTCATCTTTATGGGCACAGAACTGCTGCATCACTAGGTTCAGACCATAGTGATGGGGGAAACGCTGCCCAAAAATTTCCTCAAAGCGGGCTTCTAATCGCTCCGATTCTTGGGGAGTTGGCTGCTCTTGGTAGGCTTTCAGTTCACGGTAGTAAGCCCACAAGGTCTCCTGAACTTGCTCAATTTCTTGTCGCTGCTGTGCCGTTACTCCATTGAGACGGCGAAGGCTCCTTTCCATATGAACCCAACACAGAGCATGGACTAAAATGTCAAATTGTTTGGCTCCGTCACTCAGAACAATCAGTTCTGGGGAAACTCCATGCTCAATCGCACTTCCTAGCAGTGCTGCCTCTGTGACTAATCTAATTGCTTGTTTACTGGCAATAGCCAATGCCTCTAAATATTCATTCCACTCTTGATTTCCCCTCGCTTGAACCTGAGAGTTAAACTTGAGTTTCGATAGATGGCACAATGGTAGTTGCTGTTTTTCAGGCGTTGCTGCGGGAATATTCATTAAGTAGGAAATCTTGAGCTGTGCCTCTTAAAATCCGCAAATAGTTTGACCGACTCTTGCTGTTGGTGCTACTGAAATGAGTAAATAGTTCATTACCTATAACTGTGCAGTATCCATTCTTTCCTTGATGTCGGGCTCCTGTGTCATCAGTGTGTATAGATTCTGCGCTCTCTAAACCTGCCTGCAAGACTTGACTCTGTTCCGTATGAAAAGACTCTTTTTGCTCCATCAAGATGCGGTTAACTTGACCTACGGAAATGTCTACTCCTATTTCCCTGAGCTGCTCAAGAATTAAATTTTGGGGGACTCGACACTGGTGGTGTTGATACAGAGTGAATGCAATTAGAGTTGGGCCATAATGTCCCTGATATTGCTCAGGTAACTTTCCGACTATTGTCTTTCCCGACACTGTAACGTATTCGGCAAGCTTAAACCTAATATTGTGTCTATGAAGAACTATTTCTTGTAGATCGTATTCTCTATAGCCGTTAAAAATCGCACCTTCTGGCAGTTTCTCGGGCTTAACGATTCGCTCTTCATCTACCACAAAGCTTAACTTTTTGCTGCGTTTGTCTGAGCCAGCTCTTTTACCTTCTGGTTGAGAATTCTTGGACTCTTGATTGAGAGTGCTGGGTCTAATTTTCGGTTTGCTCTTTAATTTCTTGGCTGCTTTGAGTTCTTCGTCAAGACCACTAACTTTTTTTTCTAGCTTGGCAATTGTTTCCTGTTGCTTTTCAATTATCTGTTGCTGCTCGGCGATTAGGTTCAACAACCAATTCACCAAGGGTGTACATTCTACCTCTGGAATCTCTATGGGGAGCTGGGAAAGTCTCATTGTGCTATTAAAGCAGATGAAGAGTCTTTTAAGCAACCCGATCGCCTTTCATCCCTGATCGCTACCAGTGGTTATTGAGCAGTTA
>CAVRWR010000058.1:0-5272 GCA_963724445.1 uncultured cyanobacterium
AAAACAAGGCGCAGAGCCAATATTAGTAATGGTTAAGAGTTTTTGGCAGTATCTTGAAAACTCTTAAAATAGACCAGATACTCTTAAAAATGCTCTAAAATTAGATCAAATTTGAATCAGTTTTAGAGCTTGGATAAGTTAGTCAAACTTCTAGAGAAAGCCAACAGTAGGCTTAAGACCTCAAACTCTGGAATAAATATATTTAAACGAGGTCAGAAATTATCACTTAGGGGAATGCTTCCTCCAAAAAAAGGTAAAGATAAAGATTCTCAGCAGGTTATAAGCTTGGGAGTTTACTGTAACGCTGCGGGAATCCAAAGTGCCGAAAAGCAGGCTCAAAAATTAGCTAGTCAACTAGCTTTAAAAGAATTTAATTGGCAAGAATGGGGGAAACAGTCTAAAGCCCTTGATAGTTTTGGCTATTGGATTAAAGAGTTTGAAGCGGATTACTTTAACTGTAGAGAAAGAAACAATCAAAGTCAAACTACCTGGGATACTGACTATAACCATATTTTTAAGAGGATTAGCCCCGAAGAAACTTTAACAGAAGAAACATTGATCGAGTTAGTCTTGACTTAGGGCATAGAGTAACCACGCAATTTAGAAGATATGGATTGTGCAAACCTGGAGATTTACGCCACTGTTGGGCAATTAGAGCTATGGGTTTTATTCCCGATTCAATGGCAGCAAGGATGATGGCTCATGAAACCCAGGTACATAACAAGACTTACAAAAGATGGATTGATAAGAATGATGAGGATAGATTTTACCAATTGCTAATTAATAGGTCTGATAGACCTCAACCCCCAACAGTCTAAAATTCTGTACTGATAAGAATAATTTTCAGGGATATGAAAGTAGATCAAGTTCCGAGATGAAACGATAATCTCGTTGATTTTTGCTGAGTAAAGGCGCATTAGCTATTATAGCCGTCGCTGCAATTAATCCATCTGGAATTAGCAAACCATGACTCAGACGGTACAGAGTCAAAAGTTCAATTGCCTTATCAGCGATAAATTCATTAACTTTGATGATTGTATAATGTCGCAAAAACTTTTCAAGATTTTGTAATTCTGTTTTGTTACGACAGCCAACTATCAATTCCATTTGAGTAATAGTACTAATAGCTAAAACTGAATTATTTGCTTCTGATTTAAGGCGATTGATGGCAATGGGAATCCCTCTGCTAACGTCGATTAGAACGTCTGTGTCAATTAAAAGCTTTTGTTTCACTTTAACTTTTCCATTCTTGCTGTCTTGTTTGATGTACCCACTGACTACTATCTTCCATATCCTCACGATCTTTCCACATGCCCACAAAGGGTTCATCTTGGATGTTAGATAGGCTCATTTCTGTAGATAAAGTTTGAACTTGTAGCCTTTGTTCGAGATTTTGTCTCTCTTCCGTTGTCAAAGAACTGATTATCTGTACTAGAGAATCGATTAGTTTTGCATTCATCATTCTTTCTCGCTTATCGAAGCTTACTTAATCTATTGTATTAATTAAAATCAGCAACTTCTCAATTACGTTTGATGTGAACTAAGAAGTTGCTGATAGATAAATCCAAACATCAACTGCCTAAGCTCTTTTTTCTGGGGGAGTATTCAACCGTTTTAGACAGGCTGGAATACTGAAGTAATAAGAGCAATTTTGACTTTCAGGTGAACGCCTATCCTGCACCTCAAATCCTAATCGCAAAGTCCCGTTAGCGACGGCTTTCCTCAAACTATCTTGAGAGGGATAATTTAATTTTCTGCGAGCTTCTGAAGTTGGCAGCCATTCAATATTTTGAGGTTCTACAACAGTTCCCACCATTCTACGCATTTCGTCTTTAAATATTGCCCTGGCTTCTTGTTCGGTAATATATCTGTTCATTAGGTTCCCTGTTCTGCTTTTCTTTACATTGGTTTGACTTTCAAATCTTTAAACGGCTTCTGAATTAAGATGGATCGGTCATAAGTCGTAAAAGTTTTTGAAAATTTTTTTGTAGATAAGTGCAGGCAGTCTTGGTAATTGCTGCTCTAATATCCAACTAAGCAAAATCTTCGAGAGAATGAATCATCCCACAAGACTTATCAAACAGGACTTCTGCCGTTCCTGTATCTCCATGCCTTGCCTTTGCCAAAATCAACTCTAAAATTCCAGGCTGGGAAGTATTAGCATCGTAATACTCATCACGATAAGCAAAAATAATATTGTCTGCTACCATCTCCAGAATCCCCGACTGAGAAAGATCTGACATCATCGGACGTTTATTCTGTCTGCTCTCTACTCCTCGATTGACTTGAGACAAAGCTAAAACAGGGACTTCCAATTCTCCCGCTAGTTGATGTAACCCTCTACCGACATCACCCAGTTCATAACTGCGATTGCCTCCACTGTCAGATGCCATCATTTGTAGGTAATCCACAACTACCAAACCTAATTTACCTTCTCTCGCCTTAACTTGACGAGCCTGTGAAGCAATTCCCGCTACACTAATTCCTCGATTCTCATTCATATAAAGGGGAAACTCTGCGACAATTTCAAGTACTTTAGCGATACTTTCATTTTCCGCATCAGTGAGTTCAGATGACTGTAACTTGAAGGATAAAATGGCACTAATGGAATCATAAAATGGCACTTGGTTAGAGCCTAAAAGCTAGCAAATACATTAATAGATTTTCGTAAATATCTAAAGCTTTGAATCATAAAATGACACTTTTACTAAAAGAGAATCATAAAGTGGCACAAAATAAGCTAAAATTTGCTCTTAGAAAAGCAGTTCATCCAGAGAAGTGTAATGCTAACCAGCGAAGAATTTTGTGACTGGTGTATCAAACTCGATTTGAACGAGCAGACAATACAAGAAATTTCAAAAATTCGGTCTTCTCCGCCATCAAGGAGAGTACAAAGTCGTAGAGGAAATGTCAGTGGTCGTTATCCCAGTCAAAAGATGGGAATGACCATTCAGTTTGAAAGCCACCACCACGAATTGGCTGGAATCTATGCAATGGAATACGATAGGGAAATACTCGAATATTACGACCAACCACCAACAATTAAGTTAAATTATGAAAGCGCATCTGGTCGTCAAGTTGGAGTAAAGCACACTCCTGATTTTTTCGAAATCGGTCAAAAGTCAGCTGGTTGGTCAGAATGGAAAACAACACAAGAACTAGAACAACTGGCAATTAAAATGCCCAACCGTTACCAGAAAATAGAAACTGGTCAATGGCGATGTCCTCCTGGGGAATCTTATGCAAATGATAGAGGACTTGAATATCTGGTACGTACAGAGAAAGAAATAGATTGGAATCTTCAACGTAATCTCTACTTTCTAGAAGATTACTTTAGAGAGAAAATAGATCAATCCTCACCATTATCTAACCAACAAAAGATCATGGGATTAGTAGAAACCCAGCCTGGCATAACACTATCAAAACTAATCTTTGTGGGACTTAACTCCGATGAAATTTACAGGTTAATCGCAACTCAAGAACTTTACGTCGATTTAAGTGATGCTGATTTAGCCAGCGAACCAGGAAAAGTCCAACTTTTTCCATCTATTAAAAATGCTACCGCAATTTCCCAACTATCTCAATCACGCTCTTCAAAGGAGAAAAATCTCCAGACTCAGGAACTAATTAAACCTATCGCAGGCAGTCAAATAATTTGGGACGGAATAAATTGGCGAGTTCTTAACTTGGGTGCGACAGAAATAACATTACTAAACTCAAAACAAGAGATCGTTAACTTACCAGTTACAGTTTTTGAACAACTAATCGCACAAAAACAAATAATTGTCGCCAATACGATTAGTTCTAACCCAGCACCCCAACATTCAAGAATTAAAAGTGCTAGCGAGTCAGATTGTGCAGAAGCTAATCGACGTTATCGTATCATTGCACCTTATTTAACAGGTTCTTCTCCTAGAGACAAAAGCATTCCTAAAAGGACTTTTTATCGCTGGGTCAGAAATTGGCGACAAGCCGAACAGATATATGGGTATGGTTATCTTGGTTTACTTCCCCAAAGCCACCTTAAGGGGAATCGACAATCTAAAATACCCGAACTGACTCATAAACTAATGGCAGAATACATTGCCAACGATTATGAAACTTACAAACAGAAAAGTAAAAGGGCAGTATACGGGGCTTTGGTAAATGCTTGCGAACGAGAAAATACCGCAGTTCCCAGCTATAAAACTTTTCTCAAATTTTGTAATAATAGACCGACCTACGAACAAACTAAAAAACGTCAGGGTTCTCGCTCTGCATATTCAAACGAACCATTTTACTGGGAACTAGAATTTACTACTCCAAGACACGGGGATCGTCCTTGGGCTATCTGTCATTTAGACCATACTCAGCTAGATATTGAATTAGTTTCTTCTAAAACTAAAGCTTTACTCGGTCGTCCTTGGGTTACTTTTTTAAGCGATGCTTATTCTCGACGAATTTTAGCTTTTTACCTGACCTTTGATGCACCTTCTTATCGTAGCTGCATGATGGTAATACGAGATTGTGTAAGTCGTCATGGACGTTTACCTCAATGTTTAGTAGTCGATGGAGGAAAAGAATTTAGCAGTGTTTACTTTGAAAGACTGCTGGCAATGTATGAGTGTATTTCCAAAACTAGACCAGGAGCAAAACCCCGATTTGGTTCGGTGTGCGAGCGTCTTTTTGGTAGTGCTAACACTATGTTTGTTCACAATTTGGCAGGCAATACTCAAATGACCAAAAACCCTCGTTCAATAACGAACGCTGTCAATCCACGCCATCATGCGGTTTGGACGTTAAGCAGTTTACAGTCTCATTTATCTAATTGGATCTATGAATTTTACGATTATCAAGAACACCCTGCATTGGGAGTTTCTCCCCAACAGGCTTATGAACAAAGTATGATTCAAACTGGTTTGAGACCAAGCCGAACGATCCCCGATGATGAAACCTTCCGCATTCTGACGATGCCTACTACGAAAAAAGGGACGGCAAAAGTTATTCCCAACCAAGGAGTAAAAATAAATCATCTTTACTACTGGCACAATAGTTTTCGCAATGGAAGCATTGAGAAAACTACAGTTAGCGTTAGATACGACCCAACAGATGCAGGAGTAGCCTACGCTTATGTAAGAAAACAATGGGTTCGCTGCATTTCTCAGTATTACAGCGTATTCAAAGGTCGCTCCGAGCGAGAAATTCAATTAGCTACTCAAGAGTTAAGACAGCAACATAAACAACATGGACAAAGATTTACCATCACAGCCAAGGCTTTAGCAGTTTTTCGACG
>CAVRWR010000059.1:0-18545 GCA_963724445.1 uncultured cyanobacterium
ATAAGGTAAATTGGTGATCGCCTAAAAGTATCAATTTACTTAAGATTTATGGTGCTTACTTTTAGGTAGAGTGCGATCGCTGCCAAAATATTTCTCGCTCCGATAACGCAACCAGATCCTCAACTGTTGGGGTATTTGCTCTTTTTGTTCTTCGGTAAGCTTATTGTAAAGTGCCAAGGCTTTTTCCCTTTCTCCCCGACAGGCAGCATTGTTGTGGGCATCCCAATAAATCCGCGCCACTCTAATGCGCCGACACACCTCCTTGACTAATTCTTTGCCTGTTAATTCTTGGTTTTTCTTTTTCTTGGCAACCATAATTACTTATTACTTATTACTTATTACTTTTCTCAACGCATTACTCAACACTAAAGAATCTGCCCCTGGTAAACAAGCATTCTCGGTAATATAGCGTTTCCAGGCTTTTGCCCCTGGCTGTTCGGCAAATAACTGGAGCATATGACGAGCGAGCGAATTGAGTCTTGTTCCTTTACTCGTCCAATAGTCGATGTAGGGCAACATAGCTTCAACAATTGCTTGACGAGATTTGGGGACGACATCCTCACCAAAAATATCCCGATCTACGGTGGCAAAAATATAGGGACGGTCATATGCTGCACGTCCGACCATCACCCCATCTAATGATTCCAAATGAGCTTTTGTTTGCTCCATAGTTGTAATGCCGCCATTTATTTCAATAAATAGCTGTGGGAAGTCTTGTTTAAGGCGGTAGACATCCTGATAACGCAGCGGTGGAACATCGCGGTTTTCTTTGGGGCTTAGTCCCTGTAGCCAAGCCTTACGTGCATGGACGCTAAAGTTAGTACAGCCTGCTTCCGAGACAATTCTGACAAAGTTAACCATGTCTTCATAGCGATCGCATTCGTCCACTCCAATGCGATGTTTCACCGTCACGGGAATCTTTACTGTCTGCTGCATTGCCATTACTGACTGGGCTACAAGCTCGGGTTGGGTCATCAAGCAAGCCCCAAAATTGCCGTTTTGTACCCGTGGGCTAGGACAGCCAATATTCAAATTAATCGCATCATAACCCCAATCTTCGCCAATTTTGGCACATTCAGCCAATAATTTAGGATTGTCTCCGCCAAGCTGCAAAACTAAGGGTTTTTCAACCTCCGAAAAGTCTAGTAGCTTAGGGCGATCGCCGTGAATAATCGTTTGACAGGTAATCATCTCTGTATACAGCAAAGTACGACGGCTGATCTGGCGCATAAAAAAGCGATAATGACGATCTGTACGATCCATCATTGGTGCAATGCTCAAAGGTAGATTAATCTTGGTTTGATAACTCAGGCTACGATCCATTAGGCAATCATGATTCACTATAAAATTAAGTTTAGATAGCTACCTAAGGATATTATCGATAAATTCATCAATAAATTTACACTTGGGGCTTATTTTCGGGCAGTGGCGATCGCGCAAATTTTGTCTTGTCAAGGAACCTTGATAGACTACTTAAGGTGAAATATATTAAAAGAGATCATGAGAAATAGTTTTTTTGATGATTCATTAGATAAAAGAAGCATTAAAAAACGAATTCGGAGATTGAGTGTTGCCAAAATCGGTTTTTATAGTATAGGTTTATACCCCGCTTCTTTAGCTTACAATTCAGCAATGCAGAAAAGCGAAAAGTATCTGTTGCTGGCACCTCGTCCTGGTAGAGATTTGATGGGGGCTTTTTCCGAAGATGAAATTAGAGGCATGGATCCCAAGCACGTAGTCAAAATGCAGCGGATGGCACATCACCGCAAGGATGAGGAATTAGTTGCCAATAGTTTGGAGTATCTGATTGACCAATGCGATTTAGTCGTTTTGACTGCCAATAGCAAATACATTGAACAAGATCTGATTGAGGCTTGCAAAATTCGCGAGAGAACTAACCGTCCAAATGTTGTTTTAGCCTGTCTTGCGGGTTCTTTCAACCATGACGAGCTGGAAAACAATTCCTACGTGCTGTGCGAAAAAAATCCCAATCTGGCTTTCTTTTCTGGTTTTCATCGACACGGGGCATTGCGCGCGCCAGTAGACAGCTTTACCGCTAATTTTTGTCATCCCAATGCCTTGACGGCATTAATTGGAGCGCAAATGTTAAATAAGCTTTCCCCCAATATTCAGGTTTCTCCTGGGATTCACAATGTTGAGGCACAATACATTAAAGCGGCTAAAAACATGGCATCCATCTTTGCTGGTTTTGGCTATAAGTACCATCAGCAAAACATGGGAATTTTACCCACATTGTTGACTCTGCTGCTCAATCAATGTCTCGACCAGGCGGCAACAGTGTCGATGATTCGACGCGATCGCCACAAACTCTACAACTTTCAACCGATCGCTTTAACTGAGTTGGGCTATGCTGTCCCCAGAATTGAAGCAACTCTAGACAAGGGTGGCATTACGGAGAAAGTACGGGATCATACTTTTTCTCAGCTAACGGCGATCGTGGCTGATGTTCGAGGCAGTATGATGCTTCCTGTATCAGGTAAACCTACCAGAAACTTTCAAGCGGGGCAAGCGTTGGCAGATGGGATGTTAAGTCATGGTCGCTGTCCCGTAAATGTCCAAGAGTTTGAACAATGGTGTGAAGGTGCTGGTCTAAATAAAGGATCTTTGGAGGGATTAAAGGCTTTGAAATACTGGCCGCAGATTGAAGAGAAATATTCGATCCAAGTACATGATGCCTCTATGGTTAATTTGCTATACAAGGGACTATATGGCAACGACATGGAAAAACGCTATGCTTTTGAGGTCATGACTGAAAGCCGAGAATTATCAAATTATTGTCAGGAATCCGTCAGGCATACCCATAGTCGGAAGTACGCTGATGCTCTTAATAATGTGGGATATCTTGATGCTTTAGAGTTGATCGCTAATACTGTGGTGGCGGAAAATGCGCGAAGAGCTGTTTACGGTGAAGAGAGCATTGAGGAGCGAGGCATTCAACCAGAAGATCCAGCTTATTTGCAGGTGATGGACTGTATCGAGCAATAGATAAGATATTATTTATTTTGGCAATTAGAACCAATCTTGCTCCCTGTCACTAGTAGTAGAAGACTTTTTTATTTTAAAGCCAAAGTTATCTATTTCATCTAAGTCGAGGGGCTGCTGACTAGAATCTGGTTTGCCGTAATTAGACCAATCGTTGAGATTACTAATTAGTTCTTGACTAGCGCTTGCTATCTTTGCCGCCTGTTGTCTTGTGAGATTGATGTCTTCTTTGGCGCGGTTAGAAATTTTTTGGGACAAGGATGAATTAGCTTGATAATCTAGGTTCTCAGATGATGGGGCGGCTTTATTTTTAGCAGACGTTCGATCTTTTACCTGAAAACTATCTAGCAAACTAGCAGTTTGATTCAAAAATAGACTGTTAGCCAACGGTTTGCCCTTAATATTGAGGCAGATTGAAGTTGCCTGGGGAGTCTGAATAGATGTCTGCCACAGCAAATTATTTTGTTGCCTGAGACTTGGCCACAGATAAATTTTGTCTGGATGCTTTGAACAGTGATTTAGCTGGGGAACTTGGGGATCGATGGTGGCAACTGCCGATTCTGAAAAGCCGATCGCCTGATATCTACTTTGCAAAGGTTTTGTACTAGCTGGCTCGTAGTTTTTGACTAACCAGACTTGTTCAATTTCTCGATAAAGATCCTTAAAACTAGCCAAATTATTTTCCGCGTAGGGGGGAAATTTTGCCACATTGTCCTGGATATTGTTCTGGATAGTTTCCTGCTGACTCAACTGAGTTACATAACCGACAAATACGTATAGGGGTCTACCCTGATCGTCCTTGGTCATCACTTCAATCAAATCTTCGCTAAACTGACCAATTAGATCCCGAACCATGCAGGTAACACCCAAGACACAGTAACTCTCGTTTTTAAATACTGACCATCGGGGAGAACCCACTAAATTTCTCGCCTGCTGGGTGGTGGCGATAATATGTTGGGATGCCCAGGAAATGTCTTGGGCAGTAAAGTCTTGCGGGAGCGTAATAAAGCGAAAATCTAGATAATAACTTCGTCCATAAACAATTGCTGCCCACTCTCGGTTAGACATCTGCCGTCACCTCACTACCGTTAAAGTAGAGGGAGGCCTGTTGTAACTCTTGAGACAGCAACTTCATATTTGCTTCCACCGTAGCAATTTCAGCTTGACAAGCTTCTAACTGCGCAGTTTGTTCTCGCAGTTGCCCAGCTTTTAAGATTTGGATCAAAGCATTTTTTTGTTTAATTGCCTCAAGTTCGGCAGCTAGACGATCTGGATCGCTTTTTAACTTCAAGCCATAGGCGCGTAGCTGGGAATAGACGGCAAAAACCACGGGTAGATGAACATTAACGGGGACAATGTTAGCGTTGTCGGGATCGTCACACAATTCTCTGCCCAAACTAACTGGACAGACCATCACCAGCCAGCCTGAATTGGGGGTAAATAATGCCTGAAATAGTCTTTTAACGTCGGCAATAATCTCTTCTTTGTTGCGGTGATGGCAAAGATCGTATTTGGTAATTACCAGCGCCACAGGAAAAGGATTTTGCGAATCAGGCTGTTTATTAACGCTGATATATTGTTGAATAAATTGATTCTGGCGATCGCTTTTGATCTCTCGCACTGTACTAGGGGTTATTTCATTGACAAGATGTTCCCCTGAAATACATAAAAACAAACATGCCGATTCTTTAAGGTATTGGACTAAATCTGCCACGTCTTGTTCTGTCGAGCGATCGCTTAGTGCCAAACCACGATAGTCAAGCCATTGAAAGCTCATCAAAGGACGAAAACCATAACTAAAGTCAAAGCCATAATTTTCCATTGCCGCTGCATTCGGCGTGGGCCAGCGGTCTTCGCCTTTAAGGGAAATAAGCTTTTCCCATCTCTGGGCTAATTCGAGGTCTAAGTCCATATCATTGGCAGCCAAGGTAAACCCCTGGACTCCTGTTTGCATTACTGCATACATTCCTAATAGATAGCTAGTTTTTCCTGCACCAGTCGTGCCTAACATCGTTATCTTGATTTCTTCGAGCTTCATGTTTAAAACCACTGGTTACGATTCGGGGAATCTTGACGAGAGCAAGTCCGATCCTGGCTAAATACGCCCCAGACATCCCTTGCCGTACTATAAAACTTATCTGGTTTTACTCCTAATGATCCCTTGCTTGAATCTAAGCGCAGCAGATCTAAAAATTCTCTAACCGACTGTAATCTTTGGCTAACATCCATGATCATGGCTTTAGCGATCGCCCCACTTACATGAATACTAACTTCAGGAGCAAGTTCTTTAACCGATTTTAATTCTACTCCTGCTGCTCTCTCAATGGCAGAGACGGGCGCTTCTCCCGTCAGCAAATGGTAAAGGGTAGAACCCAAAGCATAAATATCGGTAAATGCACCATACTTCAGAGAACGCCCGTACTGTTCCAAAGGCGCATAGCCAGGGGTTAGCATCGTTGTATATCGATTAGTCGAGCTTGTGCTAAAGTCTCTTGCCGCACCAAAATCGATCAAGACTATTCTGCCATCATCAGCCAGCATAATATTGTCTGGCTTAATATCACGATGTAGAAACTGCCCTTGATGAATCATTTCTAGAGCTTCAGCAACTTGACCAATCTGCTTTAAAGCCAGAGCTTCGGATAGTTTACCTCTTTGCCTGAGAAGTTCTGCCAAAGTTTTGCCTCTGAGATATTCCATCACCATATAGGCTGTGTTGTTTTCTTCAAAATAGTAGAAAACTTGGACAATGCCAGAATGATTAAACTGACCTAAAGTCTGACCTTCTAATAAAAATTTTTGTTTAGCATTACTGTAAGTGTCCGAATTCCAGCGACCAGCGGATACTACAGTAGAACCCTCTCGCCAACATCCTTCGGGGAAAAACTCTTTAACCGCAACGGCTCGATTTAACCTGGTGTCAATACCTTTATAGGTAATGCCAAAGCCACCCTGACCAAGAGGCTGCTCAATGCGATATTCTCCACTTGCCAGACAAGCACCAGGACTTAACACGCCATTCACCCTGGTAAACACACCCATGAATCACTACTCCTCAACAACTGAGTACCCTGTGTTACTAACACACTATAGTTTTATTTCTGCTTTGAATAATTCTTATTTTAAGCTGGATAAAGTTAGTTTTTTGATTAGCCTAGATGAATCTAAATCTTGGTAGCTAATTCCGATAAGCAACACCTATCAAACACTCCGCAAATATTAGGCAAAGATTAATTTACATTTTTATCAAATGGTAAGCAAGTATTGCTTAGTTAAAAAATTTAGTCGAAAGATTAGTCGCAATCTAGATGACTTTAGTCAATTAAATGTTCTAATTGTGAAAGGTATCTCAGAGGAGAAGTTACACCTGTAGCGTTGGGGAGGATATGACAGATAAGCCTGAAATGATCGAACAAACTTTTAGCAAGCTTGCCAAGATTGCTCATCAATTTGAACCAGACGCGCAAATCCTTAATGTTCAACAGTACGGCAGCGGCAACATCAACTGGACTTTTTTGGTAACTTTGGCTCTTCAACCACCATTTATTCTGCAACGATTAAATACCGCCGTATTTTGTGAACCAGAATTGGTGATGAACAATATCTGCATTTTATCGAATTATGTCCACCAACAACTGCAACTGGAGCAGGATTTATTGCAAAATCGTCGCTGGTTAATGCCAACAGTTCTGCTGACTAAACAAAAGCAAAACTACTATCGGGCGGATGATGGCTCTTTTTGGCGTGCTTTAAGCTATATCGATAACTCTCAATCTTTTGACACGATTCAGAATATAGATCATGCTCAAGAAATTGGTTATGGCTTGGGTAGGTTTCATCATCTGCTAGATAATTTGCCTACAGCACAATTAGCAGATACCTTAAAAGGATTCCACATCACCCCTGGATATCTCCAACGCTATCATCAACTAATTGAGACGAGAAAAATGGAGAACTCTAGCCGTAGCTCTTCACCCGAAATTAACTATTGTTTTCAGTTTATTAGCGATCGCCCCAATCTGCCTCATATTTTAGAAACCGCCAAAGCATTAGGCAAGCTCAAGCTCAGAACAATTCACGGCGATCCCAAGATCAATAATATTATGATCGACTGCTCGACAAAACAGGCGGTGGCAATGATCGATCTTGATACGGTAAAACCAGGATTGATTCATTATGATATTGGTGACTGTTTGCGATCGGGCTGTAATCCTCTGGGGGAGGAAACGGATAATTGGAGCCAGGTAAGTTTTGAGCCAAGTCTTGCTCAAGCTATTCTCAAAGGATATCTCAGCGTGGCACAAGATTTTCTGACTGAGAACGATTATATATATATTTATGATTCTATTCGTCTGCTATCTTTTGAATTGGGACTAAGATTTTTTACCGATTATCTTGCAGGTAATGTCTATTTTAATGTCGAGCATCCCGAACACAATTTAGCCAGAGCATTAGTCCAATTTAAGCTAACCGAAAGTATTGAACAGCAAGAAACTGCTATCAAGCAAATAATTAACGATTTAAGATGAAAACTAGTTTTGCCTTGATTCCTTTTGCTGCTAATAATTCCCCCGCAGTTCGAGTTACTGGCAATATTGAGCGACAAGAAAATCTGCTAATAATTGCTTATAAACTTACAGGCAGTTCAAACATTAATCTTCCCCAGACTACCACGCCAACTCGCCAGCTAGACCTTTGGAAGCATACCTGCTGTGAGTTTTTCTTGGGCTTAAAAGACTCAACCCAATACTGGGAATTCAATCTTTCTCCCGCAGGACATTGGAATGTTTTTCGCTTCCTCAACTATCGGCAAAATATCATAGAAGAGACAGCTTTTGATTCTCTGCCTTTCTCTGTGTCGCAGCAGAATGATACTTTGCAGCTTGATTTGGCAGTCAATCTTGAGCAAATTATTTCTTGTCAACAGAATTTAGAAATTAGTATTACTGCGGTTATCGAAGATCGAGAAGAGCAATTAGGTTATTGGGCATTAACTCATCCTGGAAAAGAACCAGATTTTCATAATCGGCATAGTTTTGTGCTTAATATCTGATTCATTAATATTTAGCGATGGAAGCAGTCACTAGCTCACTGATAGTGGGGGTGAGATATTGAGCTAGAGTTAGAGCATCTACCCCAAGTTCAGTATGTTCTTGAGACGCTTTGATACCCGCTTGAGCATGCCACCAGGCAGCAGTAGCCACGGCATTGAATAGATTGCTGTTTTCAGTCTTAAGATTTTGCGCCGCTAAACCTGCGATCAATCCAGTTAAAACATCACCGCTACCTCCCCTTGCTAGGGCGGGGGTGCTTTGAGCAATGAGCCAAGTTAAGCCATCGCTATTGGCGATCGCTGTTCTAGCACCTTTGAGGACAATCACCGCCCCACTATTTCTTGCCGCGATTTGGACTGCATTTAGGCGATCGTCAAGATTGTCAATTTCGGGGAAAAGGCGTTTAAATTCTCCCAGATGGGGGGTCAAAACCGTGGTGCCAGAGCGTTCATTCAACACCTCTAGCACATTATGCTCTGCCAAAATATTTAGCCCGTCAGCATCCAAGATTAGGGAACATTCTGACTGTAAAACTTGAGAAACTACCGATGGAGCATTGGGAGTCAAACCAGGACCACAGGCAACTAGATCGAACTGATTCAAATCCGTAGCCGAAAAAGGTACAGAGGCGATCGCTCCGTCTTTATTTTCAGGACAGCCAATAATTAGAGCTTCTGGTAAATGACTGGTCAAGAGGCTTTTTAACGACTCAGGTACAGCAACGGACAACATTCCTACCCCGCTTGCCCTAGCGCCCAAGGCAGTCAAAATAGCTGCTCCTGCATAGCGACGAGAGCCGCAGATTAAGAGTAGGTGTCCCTGCTTGTATTTGTAGCTAACCGCAGAACGAGGCAGAGGCAGAAAGTCCAGGGCGATCGCCGTAGTCATTTGCTGAACTGGTACTGGTTGGGGCAATACCGACCAAATATGATGTCGTAGCAAACCAAAATCTATTCTGACACTGTTGCCCAGGTATTCCAAAGCTCGATCTTGAAAGAAAGCTTTTTTCCACAAACCCAGACAAAAAGTATGAGTTGCTTTAATTGCACCTCCCATAACTTCCCCCGTATCCGTATGTATCCCCGAGGGAAGGTCAATACTGACAATTGGCTGTGACCAACTATCGATTAGATCTATAGCTTGAACAATATTCTCAGGTAAATCACGAGTCAAACCAAAGCCAAACAAACCATCGATCAGCAACTGGCAATCTTTTAGCGGTTGAATCTCTTCATAAAAAGTAACTCCTAAGCTAGCAACATAATTAGCGTGGTTGGCGGTTAATTCTTTAAGCTTGAAAAATGGACGATATACCCTAATTTGATATCCAGCCAGATATAGTTCGCGAGCGACCACTAAAGCATCGCCGCCGTTGTGTCCTGGTCCTACTAAAATACCGATGCTAGACAATTGAGATAAAGGATATAAAGCTTTAATTCTCTCAAAACAAAGCCTTGCTGCCTTTTCCATCAATCCCGCCACAGGCATTCCTGCGGCAAAAATTTGTGCTTCAATCTCCCTCATCTGATCCCCAGAGACGATCGCAGTTTCGACAATGTTTTTCATGACTGTTTAGTCGGCGCTATACAACTTACAAGCAATACCATCAGAGTATACTAATTTCTCCGCAGATCATTCTTCCTCTATAGGGTAGACAAGAGTAATAGTCAGTAAATGCAAATTATCTAGGCTAACTGCATCTAGATCAAGAACGTAGCCGATTTTTGTAGGCTTGATTGTCTAAACCATTTCCTCGATTGGCGGTTTGAGGATCTATCTGCTGCTGTAAAATTTTAATGCGATCGGAAGTTGCCGGATGAGTACTGAGAAAGCTGGCAGAAGAACCACCTGTTTTAAGTAATTTTTGCATAAAACTTAGTATCCCCGCAGGAGCATAATTAGCTCTCGTCATATTTTCCAGACCAAAGCGATCGGCTTCTAGTTCATCGGAGCGACTGTTGGGACGACTTACCGCTAACTCTACGCCAATTTGAATCGCATTGTTACGATCCAAACCTGTGGCAGACAGTAACCCCTGGGAAAGAGCGCGATCGCGCATTTGTTCGATACCATGGCGAGCTGCAATATGACCAATCTCGTGTCCGATAACGCTGGCTAGCTCTGCTTCATTATCGGCTGCGGCAATCAAACCTTTATTGACGTAGACATATCCTCCCATCGTAGCAAAAGCATTGATACTATTATCATTAACTACCTGAAAAGTATAGGGAATATTTGGACGCTGGCTAGTTTTTGCGAGCCGTTGACCAATTTGATTGACGTAGCTGTTGATTGATTGATTGCGATAAATTTTAGCTTGACCAGAACTGATTAGCCTTTGGTCGATCGATCTACCTAGTTCTGATTCCTGAGTGTCGGACATGTTTGATATCTGGACAACTTGGATGCCACGAATCATCAATTCTAGCCAGGAAAAAGCATAGCTGGGCTGAATATTGAACAGACTGATATTAATAGCTAAAACAAAAGTAACTAAGCTGTACAGCAAACGACGATAGTGGCGAGATGAAAAACTAGAAAATCTCTGGAACATACTAAATTCGTAACAATTTATCTTGAGTGAAACAATAGGGTGTCAATTAATTCGACGGCAAATCAGATAATTAAGTTGCGTATTTTTCCAACCTTTTCAAGGTACTAAAGTTAACTGTAACTGTTCGATGATTTTGTCTTTTCTGCTTTTCGTCCAGGTGGCAAAACGTTTAGCTAAAGCGGGAGCATATAATAAAGTGTTAGTGAAGCCTGAAAACAAGTAAAGTCCTGGAATATTCGCTAAATTTCCGACTAGAGCAATACCCTGATTGTTAAATGCCACCAGACAGCTATGGCATTTACCAGGAAGATCCTCTAGCAAAGGTAGAATATTGCCTACCTGCTGGCGAATTTGGGCTTCAATCGCCACTGAATTAAACTTTGCGTAGGGATTATAGGCGATCGCACTTATTTGACCCATGCATAGACTACCATCCATAAACTGCACGGCACCAGGGTCTAAAATTAATTTAGCTGGCTCTTTGTAGGGAGGATTCCAAGACGAAGAGTCATCTAGAGCTTCTGCCTCTAGGATAAACCTTTGCTGAACTGCGGGCATTACTATCGTCGCCAATTCCAAATCTACGGGAGGAGTCACAATCAATTGAGCCTGAGTGAAATAATTCTTGACTTCAATACCTGATTGCTGCAATAGCGATCGCGATAGCCCACCAGCACATACTACTGTATTAGCTGCATAGTATAAATTATCGCCGGTTTTTATCCCGACGATCTGTTCTCCCTCTCGTAGTAAATCATTGACCTGCTCATAAATAATTTTACCCCCGTGAGCTTTAAATGCTTGCAGATAGGCATCAGTAGTTTTCTGAGGGTGGATGTGTCCGTGGGGTAATTTTAGGACTCCTGAAATGGCATTGGGATTGAGCAATGGCTCTAAAGTACAGGCATCGTTAACAGTGAGTAATTCTGGTGTAACAGCAAACCGAGAGAAATTTTGGGCGATCGCCTCGGGATCGTCCTGACGATCTATAGTTAGCATCAAATCTAGCTCGCGAAATTCTGTATCCGCTGCTAATTCTTGACTAAGTTGGCGATGTAGCTCAATACCTTCCTGTCCCAGAGTACGAGTAACATCATCCGTTCCCGACCAATGAGCCAACCCACCATAGCTGTAAACAGTAGCGTTATTCGGCGAGATATCTTTTTCTAGCAGCAGAACCTTAAAATCTTGTTGGCTCAGTTCATAAGCTAGACAAGCACCAGTAATACCTGCACCAATCACTATCCAATCGTATGTCATTGAGTTTACAAATTTACTGCTTACTTTTTAGCTGTGCTTTTGCCTGTTGCCATAAAGATTCCAGCTCATTAATATCGTAATCTTTTAAGGGACGGGAGGCGAACTGCTCCATTATTGCCAAACGCTGGATAAATCTACGGTTTGTTCCCTGCAAGCCATCGAAGGGATTGAGATCGTACCAACGGGCAATATTAATAATCGTAAATAATAAGTCGCCCAACTCTTCTTGCTGGTGGGTTTTATCTTCCGTCTCCAAAGCTTCCTTAAACTCTTCTAACTCCTCGGCAAACTTTGACCATACTCCTGTAATATTCTCCCACTCAAAACCTGCTCCTGCTGCCTTTTTGGATATTTTCATTCCTGCCATCAGGGGGGGGAGGCTACGGGCATAACGCTTTAACTGACGACTGAGTAACTTAGCCTGTTCTGGAGTTTCTCCCTTCTCCTGTGCCTTAATCTGCTCCCAGTTTTGGTTGACTTCGGCGGCACTGCTAACCTGTACATCGGCAAACACATGAGGATGACGGCGAATTAACTTTTCAGTAATACCTATTGCCACATCTTCTAGAGTAAAGTCTTGCTGCTCACTAGCAATTTGCGTCTGCAAAACTACCTGTAATAATAAATCTCCCAATTCTTCAGCGATCGCCTTTTGATCTTGCCCTTGAAGGGCATCTACTACCTCATAGGCTTCTTCAATCACGTAGGGTATCAAAGTCTGTGGTGTCTGGGCTATGTCCCAAGGACATCCGCCATCAGGAGATCTTAGCTGGGCTACCACTTCAATCAAGCGCTTTATGGCATCCAATACAGGCTGGTAGGTCGTTGAAGGAGAATTCATGCTGATGTTTTTTGCTCTTTGAAACAACTTTATCGCATCAAGACACAATTAACGGTAAACAAAATGTATGATTAAAGCATCAAGAAGAAAAAACAATAACCACAATTTCCTGTTTTTTTGAGCAAGTTTGTTTTAAATAGCGATCGCCAATCCTAGTTCGTCCAACCAAAATATCATCCACGATTGAACAGTGACTCCTTTCAACTCATCTTCTGTAGACTCGTATAATTCTCTAGAACCTAATAATACTCTACTGCTTCTTTTTGGGCTGACTGGAGAATTTCTTGAGGGTCATATTATTTTTAGCTTATGAGCGCGGGTGGATTTGAACCACCGACCTACAGAACCGGAATCTGTTGCTCTATCCCCTGAGCCACGCGCCCTATACGAGCATGACAATATAATTTTATTGCCTAAGCTCTTCTACATCATAATTCTACATTAAGTCATAGATTAAAAATTCGATCTTAATGATTTATTTAATAGATTGAGCTTTCAGATTTCAGGCTTGTATTTAAGTAAACTTGATATCTATAGCTGATAGCTTTTAAAGAGCTAATTTTGCTCGATATTATTAATCTTATTAAATGCCTTTTGCTGGTCAAATAAAACTTGCTGTTGGGGAATAGGGATGGGAATACCTGCGCGATCAAACGCAATTTTGACTCGACGACGAAATTCCCGAGCAACGTCCCATTGCTTGAGTGGTTCGGTTTTGATCCAGACGCGGATTAAAATTCCGCGATCGCTAAATTGTTCAATGCCTAAAATATTAGGAAACTCCCAAATACGCTCCTGCCACTGAGCATCCACCGCGATCCCTTGAGCTACTCGATAAATTACGCCCAAAGCTTTATCGATATCTGTTTGATAAGCAACTGGAATACTTATATCGGCTCTAGACCACTGACTAGAACGGTTTGACACGATCTCTACGGCGCTATTAGGCACGGTAATTAAGCGTCCTTCCGCATCTCTTAGTTGAGTAATACGTAGATTGATATTTTCTACCATGCCGCTAACAGTACCAATATCCACAATGTCTCCTACAGCATAGCGATCGTCCCAAATAATCACAAAGCCGTTGATCGCATCTTTAATCAAATTTTGGGAGGCTAGAGATATGCCTAAGCCAAAAATTCCTGCACCAGTTAATAGAGGTGCTAAATTTACTCCATTCACCCAAAAAGCTGCCAAAATACCGATACCGACCCAAACAATAGTTACTCCACTCCGCAAAATTCTCGTTGTCGTATTAATCCGTAATTTCCCTCGCTGATTAATCTTGAGATCGTCTGGCTGACTTTCGATCGCCGCAGCGCTGAGTTTGGCAATGAGGAGATAGGTCAGGCGAACTAGGAAATAGACCACTAGGGCTACCATACTAATGCGAAAGGGAACTCTTAAAGCGGCAATTAATAAAAAGGGAACGATCCGCGTCTGGGGGTAGAGATTTAAGATCCCTAGAGTTCCACCACACCAGACTAAAACTTGAGCTAATTGCAGCAGGCGATATTGAATCTCCCTTAGATTCCATTTTTGACGACGAGCTAACTGCTCAATTACGGATAATGTCTGTAAATTCGGCGAGGGGGCAAGGTTTTTGGCAGATTTGCGTAAAACTCGAATTCCTCGATTGAGAGGAAAATTACTCAACCACATCAGGGAAAAGATACTTAATCCGATGACTAGCTGTTTCCTTAAATATTGATCCGATCGCTCTTGTTTAGCCTCCTTTAGACCCTCTTCAATGGCAACTTCAAGCTGCCTCGTTCTGACAGGTACCCCAACATCATTTGCTTGGGCATCAATATTGGTGACGGTAAATAAACGCTCAGAGCGATCGCCGACGGTAAGATAGAGATCTTGTAAATTGCCGTTTGGTTTTACGATAACTTCTGATTTGCTATTTTCAGTGGTCAAATAGTCTGTTGTCACTTCCCCAAAACGCCCTTGAATTTCATTAATTCTGTCAGTCAACAGTTCAGTATCTGTCGCCGCCAGTTTAAATAAACAACGTCCATCTAGACGAATACAGGCAGAAGTTAGGGAGCTTTCTTGCACCTGACGCAGTAAACGGGAATAAATAGCAATGTCTTGGATAAAGGGTAATTGTGCTTGAGCTGTAGGCATCCAGCCGATAATTCCTGCAATCACCAGCAGTATTACGCAGAGCTTTTTTCTGAGCATATGACCGACAAAGTTTTTGATTCAGCTAGCAAAATCTACAACCAATCATAGTTTTAGAAAGTTAAATTCCTTGGAGGAGGATTTTCTTAGTCTAATCTATGCTCTTTGGTACTATACGCTTAATTAACTTACTTCGTTCGTAGCTTTAAACCAATTAATCTGAAAGTCGCTAATTCACGTTAGGCGTATTTTATGAGTAACCCTGAATCACTTTTTTCAAACCAAGCTCTGGTTAACCTTGCTGTCCCGTTAGGGGCTATTTTTATTTATCTGACAATATTGGTCGTCATTGCGGAGTTTTTGAATCGTCTAATTACCAACGATCCCGAATTGACCCGTAAGGTAGTTCATATTGGCAGTGGCAACGTTATTTTGCTCGCTTGGTGGCTAGACATAACCAGAGAAGTGATCGTTAGTGCCTCAATTATCGCGGCGGCGATCGCCATAATATCTTATCTAATTCCGATACTGCCAAGTATTGAAAGTGTCGGACGCAAAAGCTTTGGCACTCTATTTTATGCCATCAGTATGGGGGTGTTGGCGGTATGTTTCTGGCAAGATTATCCTCAGTATGCAGTTATTGGCATCCTCGTGATGGCTTGGGGAGATGGAATGGCGGCTATTATCGGTCAACGTTTTGGTAAACATAAATATCAAGTAGGACAAATTACCAAAAGTTGGGAAGGCTCCTTGGCGATGACAGGATCGGCTTTAATCGTTACCTGCGGGGTTCTCCTGGCGGTAGAAGGTAATAGTTGGCAGGTATGGACAATTTCTGTAGTGGTTGCATTGGTTGCCACTGTTATGGAAGCTTTTTCTAAGCTTGGCATAGATAACCTAACTGTTCCTTTAGCTAGCGGATTTCTAGTTTCTTTTGGTGTTCAAGCATTATTATTAAGTTAAGTATCAAATTATTATCAGCTATGACAGATTCTGCATCCCAACAAACCGAAAATCTCAGCGAAGACCTGCCGCAAAATTCTCAACCGAAAGACAGCTATGTTAAATTGGCGATGCGGAACATGGTTCGCAAAGGCAAACAATCTTTGTGGCACTTTTTCTTAACTACCTTCGGTCTAGTAGGACTTTTAGTGGGTCTGGCTTATTTAAGCAAACCATAATTACCTATGAATCTAACTGTTGGACAATCAATTAATGTAGCTGTTTATGTAGAAAATGACTATCAAGGAAGTCTATCTCAGTCAGATCTCGCTGCGATCAGGTCGATTGATTGGTCAGGTTGGTTCCAAACCTGGTTTAGGTCTTTAAGTATTACTGACAAACTACCTCAAGACTGTGAGCTTAGTTTGAGACTAACAGGCGATCGCCAAATCCAAACTTTCAACCATCAATATCGCGCCCAGGATAAACCCACTGATGTGTTAGCATTTTCCGCTACTGAAGCAGACTTGATCCTGCCGAGTAATCTTGACGAACCTTTATATTTAGGAGACATAATTATTTCTTTAGATACGGCATTTAGGCAGGGAACAGAGCAAAAACATTCATTAATTGTGGAATTGGCTTGGTTGGGGAGTCATGGTCTGCTACATCTTCTTGGTTGGGATCACCCTGATGACGAGAGTTTAAGGCTAATGTTAGATCGACAATCAAAGTTAATTCAATCAATATTGAGCCAAAATGCTGATTGATTATATCGTTTACTATTGTATTATTTGAACATTCTGACTTATAACGATTCAGCTATGATTACGCTACAAGTTAAGTACATCTACGGATTAAAATTTTATCTGTCGCTATGATTGAATCAACTAAACGAGCCAATCCAACGCAGTTTTTATTAAATATAAATATGGAATCTTCTACTATTTCACCTACTGTCCAGGAATCAGCTAAGTCTAACCAGAAAATAATTCGTAATTTGGCTTGGCAGGTAGCGCCAAATTTATTTCTCAGTTTCAAATATGCTTGGGCTGGAGTCCGCTATGCTTTTGCTACTCAAAGAAACTTTCGGATTCATACTTTTGTGGGTATTTTTGCCTTGAGTCTGGGTGCATGGTTGCAGGTTGAAGCGGTAGATATGGCAATCATTGCGATGACCTGTGCCATTGTGATGGTTTTAGAATTAATTAACACGGCAATTGAAGCAGTAGTCGATCTAACGGTAAAACAGAGCTATCATGAATTAGCTAAAATCGCTAAAGACTGCGCTGCTGGGGCGGTTTTAATTAGCGCGATCGCCGCATTAGTCGTTGCCGCATGTATCTTGCTCCCACCATTGTTTCAGCGTATTATGCTTATGATGTAATGGAGATTTAATTTGATTATAGTTATTGATAACTACGATAGCTTTACCTATAACCTGGTGCAGTATTTAGGGGAGTTAGGACAAGAGTTTCCCGTGGCTGCGGAGATTCAAGTATATCGCAATGATGCAATTGACATCGAGACTATTAGCCAATTAAAGCCAGACGGCATCTTAATTTCTCCCGGTCCAGGTCGTCCAGAAGACGCTGGCATCTCTCTACAGTTAATTGAGAAATTAGGTTCCCAGATTCCAATCTTGGGAGTTTGTCTGGGTCATCAAAGTATTGGTCAAGTTTTTGGCGGTCAGATAGTTTCCGCACCAGTACTAATGCACGGTAAAACTTCGCCGATCCATCATCAGAATTTAGGGGTATTTGCTGGCTTAGATTCTCCCTTTACCGCCACTCGGTATCATAGTTTAGTAATTGAACCGCAGACCATCCCTGATACTCTAGAAATCACGGCTTGGGTCGAAGACGGAACGATTATGGGAGTCCGTCATCGAGACTATCATCACCTCCAGGGAGTACAGTTTCATCCTGAGAGCATTTTGACGGATAATGGTAAGTCATTATTGCGTAATTTTTTACAGTCTTTGGGTTGAGTAACGATATGGAACGTCGACAGTTAATCCGTTACGGTGGAATCAGTATCGCAACGGCGATCGCCACCTCAGCGATCCCCTACCAGTCTCTTCTGGCTCAAGATTCAGATGGCGTGACGATTCAGTATTTGGGACATACCTGCTTTTTGTTTACTGGCAGTGGTTTAAAAGTTTTAGTCAACCCTTATCAAGCTTCTGGCTGTACTGCTGGCTATATCCTGCCTGATGTCCAGCCAGACGTAGTGCTAGTCAGTAGTTTCCTTCTCGATGAAGGGGCGGTGGAATCAGTTAAAGGGAATCCTCAAGTTATTACTCAGCGTGGCTCTCATCAGGTCAAAGATATCAAGTTTCAGGGATTTTCTCTGCCTCACGATCGCGAGGGAGGGAGGCGATTTGGCAAGAATATTGCCTGGCGCTGGACTCAGGGAGGAGTTGATATTCTTCATTTGGGAGGCGCTGCGGGTACTCTGGCAACAGAAGATAAAATCTTGCTTAGTGGTACAGATATACTCTTAGCTCCCGTGGGTGGCGGGATCAAAGCCTATAATCCCCAAGAAGCTAGAAACGTAGTCAAAGTTCTTAATCCCAAGATGGTAATTCCGACTCACTATCGCACTGCTATGTCTAATAAAGAAGACTGTGATTTGGCTCCTGTCGATGATTTTTTAGCCTTGGCAGGAGATTTAGAGGTTGCGGAAGTAGGAAGCGATCGCTTCAAAGTCAAAAAGTCTTATTTGACTGGTGATAAAACTTTAGTCAGAATTTTAGACT
>CAVRWR010000060.1:0-14842 GCA_963724445.1 uncultured cyanobacterium
AAAATTCCCAACTTGCTTCTCAACTAATAATGACCAAAAATTTATTCCAAACTATCGTAGATAGTAGCTCTACTTTGATTTGGATGTGTGATGATATGGGTCATAGCACTTTTTTTAACCAAGCTTGGAGTCGAGTTTTAGGCAAGATAAATGAAGCAAAATCAGCAAAATTATCTAGTACTTGGATGATGAATATTCATCCTCAAGATTTGGCTGAGTGTAAGCAGACGTTTAATCAGGCTTTAGCCAATTATCAAGGATTTAGCATTAGCTATCGCCTCAAAATTGATGATAACTATCACTGGATTTCTAATTGTGCTGTACCTCAATTTTACCTAAATGGGGAATTTAAAGGATTAGTTGGCTATTGCTTTGATATTACTTCCTATAAAGAAACTGAGCAAAAATTAATTCAACGAGCAGCAAGCGATCGCCTGTTGGCTCAAATTACCCAGAGAATTCATACTTCTCTAGATCTAGATCGAATCTTGCAAACAACCGTTGAAGAAGTAAAACAATTTTTACAGGCGGAGAAAATTCAGATTAATCGGGTAGATGAAAGGGTAAATTTAACCCTGTTATTTGAATCTCGGCTGATAGGTTGCGCCCTTAGCTGTGACATTTCCGAGTCGAGACAAGTTCCCGCAACTGTGTTTCGCCGTAATTTAGCTCAGTTATCAGCAGGTAAAATTGCCACAAAACATTTTTCAGACTCAGAGCTGACTGTAGTTGATGCCTGTTCAACTTTACTCATCCCGATTATCTGTGAAACGAAATTATGGGGATTAATCTGTATCGAAAATTATTCTATTGCCAGAGAGTGGACTAGCGAAGAGACTAATCTACTTGAAAGGGTGGCGATGGAACTGTCTGTAGCAATCAAACAGGCAAAGCTATATCAACAATTAGAACAAGCAAATCAAGAGCTAGAACAGCTATCAGTAATTGATGGCTTAACCAAAATCGCTAATCGGCGTAAATTTGACCAGCATATTCAAGCAGAATGGACAAGATTAGCTCGGGAGCAAAGTCCTCTATCACTAATTCTTTGCGATATCGATCACTTTAAACTTTATAACGACACCTATGGGCATCAGGCGGGCGATCGCTGTTTGAGAAAGGTAGCTCAGGCAATTAGTAAGGTAGTTAAACGTCCTGCAGATTTGGTGGCTCGTTATGGGGGGGAAGAGTTTGTTTTAGTGCTGCCTGGCACTCCAGTTAAAGGCGCATTATATCTGGCTCAGCAGATACGATGGCAGATCAAAGCACTCAAAATTCCTCATCTAAATTCGCCGATCGATCTCTACCTAACTCTTTCTCTGGGCGTATCATGCTGTATTCCCCGCGCCAACCTTGATTTTTCTGTACTGGTAGAAGCAGCAGATCGAGGATTGTATCAGGCAAAAGCAGCAGGACGTGACCGAGCGATAGAATATGAAATTTAGCCTGAATAATCTATATGCCTCCTGGATATACTCTACCTGTATTCGCCTGTGCTAGTGCGATCGCAGCTTTACGCCATCTCCAGCAACAGCCACACCAAAATCGAGTTGCGGTTAACTTAATTAAGCCCAATCAACAAGTAAGTATTGATATTGAACAGGTAGCCAGAGTCGATCATAATTCAGCGATCGCCATTACTCGCAGCGATCCTGGCGATCATTTAGATCTAACTCGCAATACTCCAATCTGGGCAAAAGTCACTTTGGTAGATTCGAGCGCAACCAGAATTACCCTAGAAGGAGGGGAAGGAGTCGGCAGGCAGCAAGACCGTGCCGCAATTTATAGCTATGCTCAAGAGTTGATTAAAGAAAACCTCGAACCTTTATTAGCTGATAATCAAAATATTATCATTACGATTATTTTACCTGAAGGAGTTAGATTAGCTCAACGTACCTCCAATGAGGCTTTTGGTGTCGTCGAGGGGCTTTCCCTGCTAGGTACTACAGGTATCGTTCAACCCTTAACTGCGCCAAATCAGCTAGAAGCATATCAAGAAGAGATTAAATCTAAAGCAGCCAAATTTGATTCTTTAGTATTCTGTATCGGCGAAAATGGTATTGATCTGGCACAGAAAGCAGGCATAGATCCTCAAAGAATTATCAAAACAGCAAACTGGATGGGGTCAATGCTGGTCACCGCAGCCATAGCCGAAATCAAATCTATCTTACTATTTGGCTATCATGGTAAATTGATTAAACTGGCAGGGGGGATATTTCATACTCATAATCATCTCGCGGATGGCAGACTGGAGATTATGACAGCTTACTGCGCCCAGATCGGTTTATCAACATCTCAGCTTCAGCAGATATTCAACTGTCCAACTACCGAGTCGGCACTAAGCCTGCTGCGAAAAATTGATTCTACTAACCCAAAAGACTCTACCTCAGTAGATTTAGTTTATCAAAAACTAGCTACTGCGATCGACTTCAGGTGTCAAGACTATATTTATAAATATACTGAGCAAAAGCTGCGGGTTGGTTCTGTGCTGTTCGATCGCAATAGAAATATAATCAAAAAAAGCAATAATGCTCGCCTTTTGCTCTCTGAATTATGTTAGGGTGTTAAGAATATTTACTCTTACGCTGGCAAAATATAGCAAACCACAGCAGAATCATAACTTGCTTAGTACAAATTTAGTTTCAAAAGCTTAATTTTCTTTACAATTCGTTACCTAACTATTTACCCAGACTTTTTAGAGTACAGTGACTATTCAAACAGAATCCATCTCCCCTAGCAGTGAAACTTTGGCTTCTAAGTCTTTGGTTAACAACGCTAACCGCCAAAAAATCATCATCATTGATTTTGGTTCTCAATACTCCGAGTTGATTGCTCGCAGAATTCGAGAAACTCAAGTCTATTCCGAGGTAATTTCTTATCGTACAAGCGCCGAGAAACTTAAAGAAATCGAGCCTCACGGTATCATTCTTTCTGGAGGACCTAGTTCAGTATATGACGATCTCGCTCCCAAATGCGATCCTGAAATTTGGAACTTGGGTATTCCTGTACTAGGCGTATGCTATGGAATGCAGCTTATGGTCAAGGAACTGGGAGGCAAAGTTGAGAAAGTTAAGCTGGGAGAATATGGCAAGGCGCAACTTTTTATCGAAGATCCCACCGACTTATTGACCAATGTCGAACATGGATCGACTATGTGGATGAGTCATGGTGATTCCTGTACCGAATTGCCCACAGGATTTTCAGTTTTGGCATATACCAAGAATACTGACTGCGCGGCAATTTCCGACCCAGTTAGAAAACTATTTGGAGTACAGTTTCACCCAGAGGTAGTTCATTCTCAAGGAGGTATTGCCCTAATTCGCAACTTCGTCTACCATGTCTGCAAATGCGAACCAACCTGGACAACCGAAGCTTTTGTCGAAGAGTCGATCCGTGATATTCGGGCAAAAGTTGGTGACAAAAGAGTTTTACTGGCTCTTTCGGGGGGAGTAGATTCATCGACCTTAGCATTTTTGCTCCATCGAGCTATTGGCGATAAGCTTACCTGCATGTTTATCGATCAGGGGTTTATGCGTAAGGGTGAACCCGAAAGGCTAGTAGAAATCTTTAAAAACAAGTTTCATATTCCTGTAGAGTATGTCATGGCGCGCGATCGCTTTTTAAAACAGGTAGAAGGAGTTACCGATCCTGAAGTCAAACGTCGCCGTATCGGACATGAGTTCATCCAGGTTTTTGAAGCAGAATCGAAAAAGCTCGGTCCTTTTGACTATTTAGCACAGGGTACTCTCTATCCCGACGTGATTGAATCGGCAGATAGCAACGTCGACCCCAAGACAGGAGAACGGGTAGCGGTTAAGATCAAAAGCCATCACAATGTCGGTGGTTTGCCCAAAGATCTGCGGTTTAAACTAGTTGAACCACTGCGGAAACTATTTAAAGATGAAGTGCGTAACGTGGCGCGGGCAATTGGACTACCTGAAGAAATTGTGCGCCGCCATCCTTTTCCTGGTCCTGGTTTAGCCATTCGGATTGTGGGAGAGGTGACTGCGGAAAGATTAAACATTCTTCGTGATGCCGATTTTATTGTCCGCGATGAGATCAGTAAGCAGGGTGTTTACCACGACTACTGGCAAGCCTTTGCCGTTTTGCTGCCGATTCGCAGCGTTGGCGTAATGGGAGATAAGCGCACCTACGCTCATCCCGTTGTGCTGCGCTTTATTACTAGTGAAGATGGCATGACCGCAGATTGGGCGAGGGTTCCTTACGACATGCTAGAAACTATTTCTAATCGTATTGTGAATGAAGTTAAGGGCGTGAACCGCGTGGTGTACGACATTACTTCTAAACCACCTGGAACCATTGAGTGGGAATAGTATTAGGGATGTCCTGAAGGATTAGCTCCTTCGCGTCAGGGATGGGGAACACTACTTTCCTCATTCTTTTTTGTCAGTTGATACACACAACTCAATAATTAAATTTACGCGATCTCCAATCAAATGCCAATCAAAACAAGCCAAAATTATAGCTTCGCTTCAAGTAGATTGAGATCGCAGCTTAATCTCATGTCATTTATCATTAGCAGCAGTATGATTAATTATTTGCTGATAAATACGAACCTGAATGGGTGTTAAGCTATCGCCGTTGATTGAACTGATGTCGTCAGCAAAAGCTGAAGTGACACAAAGTAAATCGCTACAAGATCGCAAGACAACGCAGTCACCCGCTCGCGATCTCGATTATCGAATAACCATTGATAAATTTCGCCATAATTGTGAAATATTCTGTTTTCTTCCTGTACGTGGTCAATATAAATTTAAGACAATATCTGTCGGCTTCAATTTAAAAAAATCGGATAATTGCCAGGATCGCGATCGTTATGGCGAAGCCTACATAATATCCTAAACCCAGAGACATTGAGATCTTGCTCTTCTACCAAAAATTAATTAAAGTAATTCATCGTTATCATCTCAGTGTTAATTACTAGAAACAGTTAAGAGATAGTTTGAGTAGCTCAAAAAGTTTTGTTCTTCAAGATGGCGATCGCTAGTACCCGAATCCCTTGAATGATGGAGGGACGATCCGAACGGGCGGTAAAAACTGGTCGCATCCATAAAAGCTGTCCTAATAGTAATGCCGAGAGCAAGCTTTCTTCATAATCCCAGCCTTTTAGTAAATTACTAAAAATCGACACAATCAGCATAGTTACCGTGAACAACCAAGCCAGACGTTTGCGACGTAATAAATTAGCTGCTAGGACTAAGAGAAAAAATCCACTAATAACGGCGAATAAATGCGCTCCTGCTCTAATTTCAAAAGGAAAAATCTGCTCCAGCCAGTCAACTCGTTCGGGTAAACTTGGGGTAACAGCCGAAAGCAAGTTAGCGATACCTACCGATCCTGTAAGTAAGGCTGCTGTCCACAATCCAACTCTCCCTCTTACTAAAGCGCTAGCTCTGCGTTGTCCTCTCCTGGGATTTTTTTGCCTCAGCATCATTTTGCTATTTGATTCAATACCGTTAAGACTACTATCTATAATCCCAGTTTTGAAAATTAGCCAAATATCTTTTGAAGATATAGTTATTTTAAAAGCATTATAGAGAATGTTGTATATATATCCGAGTCAAGATCGGTTAAAACATCGAAAATCTCCAAGCGATCGCGAATGACTCTTGTTTCCTGGCGAATTGCGTTAGCAGTTTTTAGAGTAGTTTAGTTTTAGTTGCTGAAGCTGATTTATTTTGCTTAATGCTCATGTAAACAACTAGAATAGCGATCGTCGTGGTAAAAGCGATGGTAGTTCCCACTGTACCGAAACCTAGACCACCATTTTTAACGGGTTGAGAGAGTAAGTCACCGATAGATGCACCTAATGGACGAGTCAAAACGTATGCCAGCCAGAAGGTTAAGACTGCATTCAGGTTAAAACGATCATAAGCGATCGCAATTATGGCAATTACCGAAGCAAATAGAAGTGCGGACAATGCATAACCCAAAAGCAATCCCTCTGCTAATAAGTCTCCTGCTGCTGTACCCAAGGCAAAGGTTAATAAAATAGCCGCCCAATAAAATAATTCTCTTTTAACTGTTTTGATCGAGTGCATGGCTAAAGTTTTTTCATTGCCAAACCATACTGCGAAAAGAGCTAATAAAGCCAGAGTAAAAATTATTGTAATCGTTAGTAGACTTACTCCCATCTCATCTACTAAGCGATCGGTAATTAATGTACCGACGATACTTACTAAAACCACTACAGCCCAATAACTAACTGCTACATATCGCTTAAGCCGAAACTGATTGAAAAGCACAGCTACTAGCAAAGCACTCATCAGATAAGAAGTGTTAGCTAAACCAAAATTCATCGTGAATGCGAGAAAATCTGCCCCTGTTTCCCCGACGGTAGTTGCCATAATCTTGATAATCCAGAAATATAGGGTTACTTCTGGAACTCTATTCAACATCTTTTTGTTCATGATGTTTTATTGGTGCTTCCTTTCTAATGAACAACTAACTTTACGAATTAACTGTCAGAAACTTTGCAAGATTTGGCTTATAATTATTATTATTGACAAAATTTTTTTGCGTAAAAAAGCCTCGATTCGAGACGGTCAACGACCAACTCAAGAATATATTTCAAGATTACTATCCTGGCAATAACATCGTAAAAATTAGCGATCGCCTAAGACCCATCTTAACTACCAGTATTACGACAATTATCGGCTTGATACCTCTGCATGAATTAGAAGAAAGACTGGTGAAGTACTAAAAATAGAGTTTTTCGGACTTGCTCGGCAACCGCAATAGCACTTGCTTCGTATTAACCAGAACGAGTAGCTTGATTAAAAGAAGCTAGAGCGATTGCCAAAAGCGAGGTTATTTGTTAGTTACCAAAAACACCCTTAATGTTATCAACAGTGCTTTCAATAATATTTTGAGTTTGGTCTACTGCGTCTTTAGTTCTAGCAGCATCTTTATCTGCTTTATTCTCGATTCGATCTGCATCTTTATCTGCTTTATTCTCCAACGAACTATCATTGTCTGTTGCTCGATCGACTTTGTTGGCATTTTTATTGGCAGTTTGTTTTACCTGTTCTTTGGCATCGTCGATAAAGCCTTTAGTTCGTTCGACATCGCGATCGACTTTATTTTCGACTTGACTACTGATATCTGCCAGCATCATAGGCTCGGCTATAGCTGTATTATTAGCGACAAACATACCTTGCCAAACAAAAGCGATAGTTAGAAGACTTAAGATACTTGTAGCTATCCAACGTTTGATGGAAGAAAATTGTTTTGCGTGCATGGTTTAACTTTATATAGTACTTAATAAGATTGGCATCCTAAGTTTTACTGCATCCAGTGAATTGTCAAAATCGCTCTTTAGATAGAAATTTTGCCTGGGGTAATTAAACGAAATTGCGCTCACAGCGATCGCCTGAATGAAACCAAATTTTTTAATTAAGCTAAGAGCTAACCGCAAAACGGTTTAAAGCCTAATCAATCCCTGTCGCAATCCTACCGTAACTGCTTCGGTACGACTGGATACGTCGAGCTTAGATAGAATTGAGCTGATATGAAACTTGACCGTATGTTTGGATATTTGCAGAGTAGAGGCAATTTCCCGATTGTTGAATCCATCTCCAAGTAACCGTAGCACCTCCATTTCTCTCTTGGTTATTTGAATATCTGATCGAGCTTCGGGAATAATAGCAGGATTATCTAAACCGAAAGATACTAACTCAGGATGAATGACAATTAGACCAGCCATCACCGCATCGATCGCGGTAGTAATTTCGGTGATGTCGATTGAATAAGGTAAAAAAGCCTTGAAGCCTAAAGCTAGATATTCTTTCATCTCTTCACTAACTATACGGTCAGTTAATAAAATACCCGTCATTTCTAACTCTGTCTCGAAGATCCACTGTGACAACCACCACCAATCTTCTTCGGGTATTTGCTCGATTAACAATAAATCGGCAGCACTTTCGTTTAACGATCTTAAACTCGCCTCATCAACAAAACTCCCGACTATTTCTAACTCTGGCAAGCTACGGAGAATACTAATTAAACCAGCCAGCCAGATTGAATTAGAGTCATATACGATAATCCGAATCATCTAATCATCGCCTTTGTCACCACGATCGCCTACAGTTAAAGATATATTCTGTACAGCACCCGCACGAATCAACTGTATCGCGATCGCTTTTCCTACATTCTGCGGTTCTAAGTATGTCTGAATATCTCGCAATCTCACTACAGGAGTGTCTTCAATCTCGGTCAAAATGTCCCCTAGCAAAATACCTGCTTGTTGTGCTGGAGACTCTGCTTCAACATTCATTACCATTAGTCCTTGCTGATGAGTTAGGGATAATTCAGTTACCAAAGAGTCGGGTAAGTTAACTGGCTGCATCGCCAAACCGAGATAGCCACGACGCATATGACCCGTTGATAATAACTGTTCGACTACACGGTTAACTGTAGCAGCAGGTATAGTCAAGACGCTGCGCCGAGGACCCGTCGTGTTAAAACCTACAACTTGCCCTGCTGCATTGACCGAGGCACTACCACCACTACCAGGATAAAAATTGAGATCTAGGCGAATAAAGCGGTCGATCTTACCACCGAGGCTACTACGCCACGAACCGCCTACAGTACTAATTATTCCCTGACTGGCAAACAATCCTCTTTCTTTGTTTCGACCAACGGCGATCGCAATTTGACCGACTTTTAGTTCACATTCACTATCTATCGGTGCAACGGGTATTGAGGCTTCAATTTTAAATACCGCTACATCCGTACTGCGATCGCGCCCTAATAGAGTGACGGGTAAAGTTTCTCCGTTGGGAAGAGTTGCAGTTGTTTCTCTAGCTTGTTTGATACTTTCATCAGAAGTAACGATTATGCCCTCTTGCCAGTGAATACCGCTACAGGAAAAACGCCGTCCATTTATTGCCACAATCGAATTTCCGACGGTTTCTATAATATCGGCAAGATTTTGGGAAAATGCAGTTAAAGAATTGCTGTTTGAATTTGTAGGAGATGACATTGAGCTTTACCATTTGACAATATTTATATATTGTTCGATTTAACAACTCGACGGCATCAGTTATCTGGATAGTTATCAACCTGGAAATTCGGTTAGGTATACCATGACAATCGATTACTTTATGGACTTGGAGACTTGGGGACTTGGGGAATTAGAGATTGACTTTCTCCTAGTCACCCCGTCACCTCACACAACCGATCGATAACGATGATTTAACCGAGAACTATTGGGGTGCGAACTATATTTTTTTCATCTGATAGAGACATGGCTTAAAATTTCTTAATATACTTAAGGAGAGTTGAACTAGTCTATATTTAAGCAACACAAAATATGTTAGGAATAGAAAATCTTGGAGAGCAAGCACTCAACAAAATTGCTGAATTAGCTTTATCCTCTCAACTAGAAGATGCCGATAGTATAGAAGTTAAGGTTAAAACTACTCCAGAAAAGCTAGCTAATGGCGAGTTAGAATCGCTTTTAATCGAAGGGGAAGGACTCGTAATTGAAACCGATTTGCGTTTACAAGTGCTGGAAATTGAGATGAAGGCGATCGCTGTCGAGCCTCTTAAAGCTTTAACGGGCAACATTAAGCTTACCCAACCCACTGAGGGAACTGCCCGCTTGATTTTAACCGAAACCGATCTCAACCGCGCCTTAAACTCACTAGAACTCCGAAGTAAAATCAATGTTTTAGACACATATTTATCAACAGGAGAAGTCAAGTTAACAGTTCCTCAGAAAAAATGCCAGCTTCGCGAAGACGGAACGGTAGCGGTAGAAGCTCTAGTTGAGTTGCAACCATCGGGGGAGACTAAAGAGGTAGCATTTACGACAACTCCTAAAATTGCGCCTGGAGGCAGAAGCGTCGTGTTGTCAGACATTCAGTACGAGCCAGGGAAAGAGATCTCAGAAGACTTGACCCAGGCTTTTCTAGACAAAGCTGCAAAAATGTTGGATTTGCGTAATTTTGAGAAAAAAGGACTCGCTCTACGCATTCATCGCCTTACTGTAGAAGCTGGTCAAATAACTTTATTAGCGGTAGCAGATATCACTCAATTTCCCACCCTTTAATTATCAACCTTTATAGTAGACTTCAGCAAACAGGCAGAATACTATTTGACTGATTTACTTAATAGTTTATCTGCTGAAAAAGCGATCGCCTAAAACCTATTTTAACCACCAGTATCACCACAATTATCGGCTTGATACCTCTGTGTAGTGCCATTGTCTTTGGTGTACTTGCAGCTACCTTAACGGCACTGGTAGTAGTTCCCTGTCTGTATCTTCAGTTCACACCCAAGACTAAAACATCAGATCTAGAACTAACCTAATAAATAGAGCAACTACGATTTAATGGTTAGCATACTTAATTGTTATCTCATCTTCAGATTCAAAAATAGTCAAAGCCTGTTTCATTCTGTCAAACTTTCCATTATTATCAATGTTTGATTCAATGAAATAGGTGTCATTAATAGGTACAGCTTGTCTTAAACCAGTTTCATCAGGATTTTTAGTCAGTCCAATTCTTTCTCCCAAGTCTGTTGTAAAAAATGCTTCTGGTTGAATCTCAAATAACTTTTTGAATACTTCTACATAAAGTTTGGACACTTGGGTTACTTCAATCTTTTGATCGAAGAAAATGGCATATTCTAGCTTTTTATGTTTTGGGTCTTCTGCTTCAAAAATATTTATCTCACCATTGTCTGTCTCATCCAGAATGTTAATGTTGGGATACTGCCATACTTTTAAAAACCTTTCAGAGATTTTTCAAAACGCTTTTCTATTTCAACCTTATCCCATTTGTTAAAGTTTGATAGGTATTTATTTAGCCATAATCTGCTATCTTTATATCCTGCCTTTCTAAATCTCTTTTTTCTACGAAAGTTTTATTTCCCAAGCTTTCCATTATTTCCTGATAAGGTTAAGTTTCCAATTGTGTTTAGATAATTTTCTTTGATAAAAATATATTCATCATTTCCTAAGTCCATTTTCCATTTTGGATCGGGATTTTGTGGAAATATATGTTCAATGGTTATATCAGGATTACTCTAAATCTCAACTGGCTCAGTATTTTTAAAGTTTTCTAATCTTTCTAATAGATAAATTCTATTTTTTGATTTGATATTGTAAACATCTTTGACTTTCAAAGCATCTAATCACTTCTGTATCTCTGGGAAATCTTTGAGAACCTGATTTTTGTAGTAGTGATTTTTGAATTGAGTACAGATAGTCTGAAGGTATTAACCTTTTCATAAAGGTTCATAAAAGTTTTATTTAAAGCTTTTGTATCTAAACCAACAATAAATCTACGCCAAGTAAATGACTGGATTAAATCAAGAACTTCGATAAATGTTTGTTTATCAATAGTCGAGTCTATATAATCATCATACACTTTCATCAAAAATGGAAAGGCAACATTTATTTCAAGACGATTGATATATTCCAATTGCAGTCTAATATTATTGTCAGTTTCGTTCTTTGGATTTGTTAATTTGTTGTAATGTTTAACTAATTTTTTTATCTCAGATAAATTAGTCTTAGAATCTTCGATTGTCTGTGGTTGGATATTTAACTTTAAATTCAAGATAAACTTTTCCCTTGTTAGGAATTTTATTATTCTCTAAGGTTAAGTAATCTCTAATAAAATCTGATACTTTACTGACATTTGAAGCTTCATCTTTAGCAAGTTTTTCGATAACTTCCCAATAATCATGATAAATTATATTTTGATTTTTACGATTTAAGCCCATCAAAATATAGTTACGAATCAAATCAGCCTGTGACAGTTCCAAACCTGTTGAGTTCAGACTTTCAAAAATTCGTTGTGGGTCATCTTTTTCCCTATCTAATGATATTTCAACAAACATCAGTTTTGAAAGACCTTCCAAAACAAACTTATAATTTTCTTCTGTTATTCTTTCTTTGAAGAAATTGAAATTGTCAATGAGCTTTGAAAAGTCTTGGAATTCTTCATGCTCATCACTTCTTAAAAGATATTTTAAAGCTTTATCATTGTTTTCTGTAGGTCGTAGCTTTGATTTTTCGTCTTCAGGGGCAAATTTGTTAATTAAATATGTTTCGCTGATTTCGTAAACAGCTCTTCTTCTTTTAACTCTTTTGCAAGTCTATGAAGAACCAAGTAAATAAGTGTCAATGTTGTTAAGCGTTGTTGACCGTCAATGACTGTTAATTCTTTAATTCTTGCAGCCGTGTAAACATCATCATGAACATAAACAATGCTACCGATAAAGTGAGCATTCATGTTTTTGTTTGTTCCGACTTCAAGAATGTCGTCTAAAAGTTGTTTGCACTGACTATTAGACCAATCATAATTTCGTTGATAAACGGGAATTACGAACTGGGTTTTATTTGATGATAAAAAGTCTTCTACCTTTGTTTCGTTTGCTTTCATTGATAAATATTACTTATTTTGTACACATAAATATGTACTTAGTCTTCCCTAGCTTGCTTAAATTGAATCACTTACTATCTCTTATGCAAAGCTACTTTAAAAAATTTTCTATTTAAAATAAAAGCCTCTACCAAATTAAGAAATCGGCACAAGGTCGATTTTGACTTCACTATCCAAAGCTTTTGCAATACGACTAGGACAGTCGATATACTCTGTCATCTTTTGCTGTAGTTCTTTAAGATCGTCGGTAGGAGACATAAGCTCAATTACGAAATCGGGATCGATAGGTGCAAAGCCTCGTTTCTCTTCGGGGCTTAAATCATTCCAACGTTCTTGTTTTATCCAGCTAACATCTGGAGATCGTGTCGCACCATTAGATAATTTGAAGCCTGTGGAAGAATCAAAGGCTACTCCTTAAGTAGGTAGGCTCAATTAAATATAAAACCTGAATTTGACAAATTACTTAGCCTGAATGTGTTAGAGAGATTTATCTACTTATCGGTATCTTATAAATAAATACGTCTACCTACTTAACTTGTATTGATTGTTCCAAAGTCCGATTTGAAAAGCTAAACTAAAATTCTTTTTACCACTTTCGCTACCTGTCGGTGACATAGCAATTAGCTTTCCTTCTTTATTGGTTTCAAATCTAGCTTCTGGATTATCCGCGCATAGTTGCTCAAAGTGGGGATCGCTAATGAAGGGCGTAAAAGTTCTTAGATTGAGTGATATATGCATCTTGCCAATTGTTAGAACGCGATTAACTAGTCGTAGTTTACCATACTTTTATACTCTCAAATGACTGGTATATATATAGTTGCTATTTAATATGGGTAGTCTGGCATGGTAAATCTTAAAGCAATAGCGCGATCGCCTCAAAGCAAGACTATTTTTTCTGATAGATGGAGGTTTCAAATGGTTTTAACATTTTTGGTAAATCCACAATTACATCAGGTTGATAATCTGTAGATAAAAGCACCTGCCAATATTTCCAGCTCAATCTCTTCATCTAACTGTAATTCTTTTTCATCAGAGAAGTTGATTACTACTAACAACTGTTCTGTATCAGTTTCCCGAACATAAGCTAAATGTTCATAAGGATAGTGAATCAATGTTCTCCAGCTACCACGCTGCAAGATATGGCTTTTTTTCCTGATTCTGATTAAGGCTTGATAGAAATTAAGAATCGAATCTCCAATCGGCAAATTCAGTAGCCACGTTAACTTCAGGATAGTTATCGTTAACTGGCAACCAGGGTTCAACATCTTTACCAAAGCTAAACCCCGCCTGAATCCCATGATTCCACTGCATTGGAGTCCGTGCCTTGTACCGCGAAGCCGATTTTCCTTCGTGTTTGATCGTAACGGGATCGCGTAGTTTTTCGGCGGGGATATTCTCACGATCCACCATGCCAATCTCCTGTCCGTAATATAAAACAGGAGTACCTTTCACGGTAAGCAAAATTGTCGCGGCTGCCTTGGCAATGCCGACAGGTTATCACAGAGTCTCCAGTCGACCCGCTGGAATAATGACGAGGAAGATCGTGATTATCTAAGAAGTACACTGACCAAGCATCATCAGGAGTCATCAATTCTTTTTGGATTATTCTTTTTGCAGATGACCTGGATACCATGGACTAAAGGGAAATTCAAAGGTAAATGGTAAATGTAGCTCATCGTTATTAAAGCCGCGAAAAATAACCGACTCATATAGTCCGCTATCAATAAACGTCTCGCCAATTAAAACGCAGTTGTCATATTCATCGATAATGGCTCTAATTTCTTTGATTATTTGATGATTTTCGGGCAAGTCTTTATCGTATAGATGATGTTGACTATCAAAATCTTTGGTGTCTTTGACGCTTATTTTTAAAGGATTATCGCGATAGTCCTTGTCTTTGCTATAGACGCTAGAGGCATCTCGTCTAAAACCATCGACTCCTTTGTCTAGCCAAAAGCGAATCATTTGATAAATTGCCTGCTTTACTTCGGGGTTGCGCCAGTTTAAATCTGGCTGATGCCGATCGAATGTATGGTAAAAGTATTGCTGCCTAGTTTCGCAATAAGTCCAGGCTGTACCGCTGTAAAAAGATAACCAATTATTAGGCACGTCGTTTTCGGCACGGGGATCTCGCCAATGATACCAATCACTTCTAGGATTATCCTTGCTAGAACAAGATTCCTCAAACCAGGGATGGCGATCGCTAGTGTGATTGATTACCAAATCCAGAATCAGCTTAATGCTTCTTTGGTGTGCTTCGGTAATTAAAGTCTCGAAGTCTGGGAGATCGCCAAAGACAGGAGCGATCGCACAATAGTCGCTGACATCATAACCACTATCGTACATGGGTGACTCATTAATCGGCGAAAGCCAGATAGCGTCAATATGTATCGACTCTTGGCTGTCAATATCTCCATCATTAAGAT
>CAVRWR010000061.1:0-7154 GCA_963724445.1 uncultured cyanobacterium
TTTATGAAGAGAAAGCCAGTATTGATAAGCAAGCCTTTGTTCGCGAAGAAGTAAGTGTCCGCAAGCAAGTAGATACTGAAACCGTACAGGCTAGTGAAACAATCCGTCGTGAAGAATTAGAAGTAGACGCAGAAGGCGACGTAATCGAACGTTAAGCCTTATAGCATTAAGCACTGGATGATGATTTCTGGTGCTTGAGCATAATTATCGCCACAAATCATCGAGTTGATGGTGATTTATTCACCACAAAGAATCAAATTAATTATCAACAAGTAAGAAAAAACATAATGAACAAATTAGCAATATTTTTACTAGGAAGTACTCTACTTTTTGGTGCTGTAGGTTGTGATAATGCTAGAACCAGTGCCGATGCGCCTGATTCAGTTGATGGAACTGTCGAAAATCCCGCGAAAGTAGAAGAGACTTTAGACGATGCTAACAGTGAAGTTCGTCAAGAACAATTGAGTTCAGATATTCGCGCTAGGGAACAACGGAATGATGTCCTGGGAGATTCAAGAAGTAAGAGATGACTCCGATTTAGAAAGTGAAATTAGAGCAAAGCTAGAGGCTAATATTCCTCGTGCCAAATTGACAATTGACGCTGAAAACGGCAATGTTGTCATTGCAGGGACTGTTCCAGGCGACAAAGAATATTCAACGATTGAGCCATTAGCCAAAGAGATAACGGGGGTTAATAGCATCAATATTGAACAAGTTGAAATAGTTCCTTCCGCCGAATCTTAAGCTAACTATTTGACTATTGTTTGGAGTCTTATCGCCCTATATATGAATTGTAAAGGGCGATAAATCCCCGCTCTGACTTTTGGCAAGGTTCTATAGGTACATCTAATATTTCGCTATTTTGCTCGGATTTTCGGTACTTTGGTTCAATTTTTATATGTTTAAAGACCTAAATCCCTTTTTAGAAACTGTAATCGCGGGTGTCATTGGTTACATTGCGATCATAATATTTCTGAGGATATCGGGAAAAAGAACCCTAGCCAAGTGGAACTCTTTTGATTTTATTACAACTATTGCCCTTGGTTCCGTTCTTGCCAGCGTATTTTTATCGAATAAAGATGCCTTTGGCAAAGCGATTCTAAGTTTTGCTCTACTTGTCCTATTCCAGTATATTATTACCTGGATCGCGGTTCGTTCATCTATGGTTCAAAAATTGATTAAATCTGAACCAGCATTATTATTATTTCGTGGAGAAATGCAGCGAGATACAATGAAAGATGAGCGAATTTCCGAAGGTGAAATCTTAGCAGCTTTACGTACAAATGGCGTAGCGGCAATCGAAGATGCGGATGCCGTAATTTTAGAAACAGATGGTAGTTTTAGCGTGATTACCAACCTTAATAATAGTTCAGGTTCGGCACTTAAAGATGTTCGGCAGTTTGATCGTAGTATGCTGAATAAGACTATGTAGAAATTCATGTAGAAATTACTCACCACAATTAAATCGATGAAACTCTGGCTATATTATCTTGTGGCATTTTTCGGCATTATCCTGATACGCTATTTTTTGGTTGCAGGAGGAACTTACTGGCTCTTTTATTCTTCAAGTAAGCCTTTAATCAAGCAATCCGCAAATGTTGCATCTCCTAGTCGTCAAGAAATCGAAAAAGATATTGTCCTTTCGATTATTACTACTTTGGCACTAGCTATTTGTGCAGCAGCGGTAATGACTGTTTACGATTCAGGCTATACCCGACTATATAAATCAATTGATGATTATGGAATTTGGTATTTATTAGCCAGTTTCATCAGCGTAATTTTGCTACAGGATGCTTGCTACTACTTCTTTCATCGCGGATTTCATCATCCTTCAATATATAATTGGCTACATCGTGGACATCATCGCTCAATACATCCTACACCCTGGACATCATTTGCCCTTGATTTTCCAGAGGCTTTAATACAGGGTTGTTTTATGATTGCAGTGGTATTTATCATTCCCCTCCACATTTATGTTTTGAATCTATTGTTGATTACCATGACTATTTGGGCATTAGTCAATCATTTGGGTTTCGAACTGTTTCCTCGCTTTGCTAAACACTGGTTGGGTAAATGGTTTATTAGTTCAGATCATCATTCTCTACATCATCGAAATCATACCCGACATTACGGACTATACTTCACCTTTTGGGATCGATTGTTTAGTACAAACTAAAGTTATTAACCAGCGTTAACAATATCTAATAGAGCAAAATTATGAACAATATATCTTTGAACAATGACCCGATCAATCCATCTCAACAAACAGACTCTCAAATAATTGACCGAGAAATAGTTGAGTCTTACAATATTTCTTTGTTGGAAGAAAAGCTTGTTGTTAAACGTCATAAACAAAAGATTGGAGAAGTTATTGTTCGTAAAGAAATTGAAACGAAGATGATTCATCTGCCAATTCGCCGAGAAAAACTAATTGTTGAAAAGACAGGAACAACGACTGAACAATTAGCGGCAATAAACTTAAGCGAGGAAAAAGTTAATGGGGTTAAATTTAGTGATTTAGAAAATGCTACAAATATATATCAAAGCCAAAGTAATTTTATTTCTCTTGAAACCCTGCAAGAACTATTAGCTGAAATTGCCATCAACTCAACTGCAAAAAATGTCAAAGTTCGATTGGAAATAATCAGCGATCGCCCTGAAGATCAAAAACGTTATCAGGATATCTGTAATCAATATAGACAGGTGTCTAACTGATATTTATTGTGATCGCGATCGTGTTAAATACTAATATTTACTTATATACTACAAAGGATTGTACGAGTAAGTATTGGTATTTTATATCATGAATAGATCGGATTCTGAGCAGAATTTTATTGCCCTATTAAAGTCACACAATCTAGAGCAAAAGTGGATAAAAATTATTATTAATCAGATTCATGATTTAGCCATAGTAGGAGAAAACATACAGCATATTACGGGTTTTGAACATTTACCAATACAAGTACAGTCTGCCATTCGACAACACTATGATTATCTGCACGAACAATATACCCGTGGTATTTCCAACTAACAAGTTAAACTATTTATTTTATTTGCTGTGCCTCAATTAAACTGCGGAGGATGATATTTTAGCCAGTGGTTCGCAATATCTAAACGGCGACATATCCAAACCTGTTCGTGGCTTTGAACATAATCAATAAAACGAGACAAAGCGGCAATTCTTCCTGGTTTACCTGCTAATCTCGCATGAAGTCCAACTGACATCATTTTTGGTGCAGTTTCTCCTTCGGCGTATAAAACATCAAAAGCATCTTTAAGATAAGTATAAAAATCATTACCGCTATTAAAACCAGGGGCAACGCAATACTTCATGTCATTATTGTCTAAAGTGTAGGGAATTACTAAATGAGGTTTATTTTCTACTTCCACCCAATAGGGTAAATCATCATTGTAAGCATCAGAGTCGTATAAAAACCCTCCCTCTTCCACAATTAAACGACGAGTATTCAGACTAGGTGCATAACGACAGTACCATCCTAAAGGGCGATCGCCTGTGAGTTTTTTCAGAGAAGCCACTGCTTTTTGAATATGTTCTCTTTCTTCGGCTTCATCTAAGTAAATGATAGCCAATCCACCGCCAACCATGACAGCAAATATCATATCCTGCATCGACAATCGCCTCTACTGCTGCGGGATTTCTTTCTAAGGCTAAAGCTGCACCAAAAATAGTTACGGGAATATCTTTGGCTTTAAACAGGCGCATTAATCGCCAAAAACCCGCCCTGCTGCCATATTCATAAACAGACTCCACCTGTAAATCGCGCATCCCCTTACCCATCGAAGATCCTGGCACTTCCCGCAGATATATCTCTGAAGTATCATCTCCGTCAGGTATGGAGTATTCCGAACCTTCTTCATAGTTAAGGACTATCTGTAAAGCAATCTTGGCATTTCCTGGCCATTTTGGATGGGGTGGATTGGCACCATAACCGATTAAATCTCTGGGATAGGACATATTTATTTAGCATTTGGCATTTAGCATTTAAGCTAATCATCGATCGCTCTTTGATTTAGAGTAGCTGTATACAGTATTCATTAAAAATAAAACAGCTAAATCGTGGCAACCCCCTTTATAGGGCTTTGACTGCTTAACAAATTATGGTAGGGATGATACCACCTTTGCCTAAAGAGATATACGGGCTATCATAAAAATATAAACAAACAGTATATTTCGCTACAGAAAAGAGAGAAAATATGTCTATCAACAGCAACGCAACCAACAATAGTCAAGACTGGAACAGCAAAAAGCTAATTGAGCTTAGTGACAATCTTGGCAAAGCTTACAACCCTGGATTGAACAATGCTAAATCCGACAAGAAAGCAGATTCTTGGAATGCAGACAAGTTTATCAAAATGAGTAGATATTTAAGTTCTGCTTATGGCGTAGACTTCTAAAAGTAGTTCACAACCAAAGCGATAGGTTTTAATCCTGTCGATTAGTTACAAACTACAAAAAATAAAACGTTCATCCTCAAATTAAGTTAAATAAATTTAGGACGGAATTAAGGCAATAGCCCGAAGGAACGCGCCTCAAATCATTTCAGCTACGGAGGCAAACATAATGAGATTGTTTAAATCGTTTTCTAATCACAAAAACAAAACTGCCGTCGAGTCAGTTAATCCACAAACCGCAGCAATTTTGATGTCCTATGGACTTTCTGGAACTAAAAATTCTGCCCGCCACAAAAAGGTAAATCGCCCCTACAGCTAATGTAAAATCTGAGAGAGGAACTTTTGTAAACGTTCTTCTTTTGGGTTATTAAAAAATTCATCGGGTGTCGTGTCGGCAACCAGAGTACCGTCTGCTAGAAAGATAATGCGATCTGCCACTTCGCGGGCAAAGCCTACCTCATGGGTGACGCAAACCATAGTCATCCCCGATTTTGCCAGACTCCGCATAACATCTAGTACTTCTCTGACCATTTCTGGATCGAGTGCGCTGGTAGGTTCATCAAACAGCATTACTTTAGGTTCCATAGCTAAAGCACGGGCGATCGCAACTCTTTGTTGTTGACCCCCAGAAAGTTGACCTGGATACTTATTGGCTTGATGGGCAATACCTACCTTTTCTAATAGCTGCATGGCATTTGCTTTAGCTTGGGGTTTAGATAAGCCTCGCAGGTGAGTTGGTCCTAAAGTGATGTTTTTAAGCACCGTTAGATGGGGAAACAGATTAAACTGCTGAAATACCATTCCCACTTCTCGACGTAGTAATTCGATACCTTTTTGGTTGTGAGCGATTCGCAGTACCATCTATTTCGATACTGCCTTTTTGATAGGGTTCTAAACCGTTAAAAGTACGAATAAAAGTAGATTTACCCGAACCAGATGGACCCATTAGCACTACAACCTCACCTTGATTGATAGTTGTGCTTACGCCTTTGAGTACGTGAAAACCATTGTCATACCATTTCTCTACATCACGGGCGACAATAATTGGTTTTGTTTCTAAGGTAGCGGTATTTGATGAGTGAGATCGCGGTTGAAAGTCAGTCATTTTTTTCCTCGGTATGTGTTGATGAAAATTTATTAGTAGGGCGTGAATTGCCCTTACAAGTTATTTTTCAAGTCTTGATTAGCGATAAAAATATTCCCACAGCAACTTGCCGACTAAAACTGTGGTAACGCTTATAAAAATTGGTTTGATAAACTTAGCTCCTTTTTTGGTCGCGAATGTCGAGCCAAAATAAGCACCAATAGCAACTCCAACCGCGCCAGAAATGCCTTCGGGGAAACTAATGGCACCTAAAATCCAAAAGGATATCAGAGCAATAAGATTAGTCATTAGATTGATAACCTTAGCCGAACCAGTGCCACGGAGAAAGTCTAATGACCAGATAGACACTAAGGCAAATACTATAAAAGTACCCGCCCCTGGTCCAAAAAAACCATCATGAAATCCAATAATTAAGCCGAAAAATGCTAACTTTATAATCTGGATTGAATTATGGGTTTGAGAGATCGCCATATCGGCTTTTTCTAAGCCAAAATTAGGTTTGAAAACGACAAATAAAGTAATTGCCACCATCAATAAAATTACGATCGGTTCTGCCCAAGTTTTAGGTAAAAAACCAATCGAAAGACTGCCAAACCAAGAACCAATTACGGCGGGAAGACCCATATAAATACAGGCTTGCCAATCAACCTGCTTGGCTTGAGCAAATTTAAAAGAGCTAGTTAACACACCACAAGTTCCACAGAGTTTATTAGTCGCGATCGCCGTTGTTACAGGTAAGCCACTAAAGATTAAGCCTGGAATCATAATCATGCCCCCACCACCAGCGATCGCATCGATGAAGCCAGCTATAATTCCCGTTAGAAAGATAACGATTAAGATCATTTTTAGCTCTTAGCTTGTTTTCATCGACATAGGCTACTTAGATCAATTAGATAGCAGTCGGAACTACTACAGGCTCTTCTGGATAACTCCTTTGCCTTTGCCTTTCTCTAGGCGATCGACTACACCAGCACCGACACTATCGCCCCAGACATTAATGGTCGTGCGACAGCGATCGAGAAACCAGTCAATTACCAAAATTAAAGAAACACCTTCAATCGGAATGTTAACCGCCCTTAACACGATTACCATCGTTACCAAACCCGCTTCAGGAATCCCTGCTGCACCAATGGCTGCTAAAGTCGCTGTTAAGAAAATAACCACTAAATGTCCAAAACTTAATTCAATGCCGTAAATTTGGGCAATAAATACAGCAGCGACGGCTTCATAAAGAGCAGTTCCATCCATATTAATCGTCGCACCCAAAGGCAAGACAAAATTAGCAATTCTAGGGGAAACATGATTTTTCTCGATCACGCACTCCATCGATAAGGGTAAGGTAGCAGAACTAGAGGCGGTGGAAAAAGCCGTAGTTAGTGCAGGTAACATCCTTCTGATGAAGACAAAGGGGTTTCGTTTGCCGACGAATTTTAGAATTAAAGGTAAAACTACCAAACCGTGAATCAACAAAGCGATAATCACCGTAAAGGCATATTTACCCAAACTGGCAAACTCGCTCGCAAAGCCCGTAAATCCGCCAGCTTCCCCCAAACGTCCTGCAATTAAAGCACCGATGCCGAAAGGGGCGGTTAGTAAAACTAAATCGATAATCCTCATTATGGCTTCGTTTAGCCCT
>CAVRWR010000062.1:0-6342 GCA_963724445.1 uncultured cyanobacterium
AGTATAGCAGCATTAATGTTTTTTGTGCAAATAGTTTCCTATTCGAGCAACACTCCTCATAATTAAGTGTATTTGGTTAGGCTGCAGATAGCTTTACATCAATCTATGAAAGAGTTAAAACGACTACGGTAGAAATTATCAAGATAAATAATTTAGCTGAAAGTACGATGCCTAATGCCGAATAATTCATTGCTTAACAAGCTCAGTCAGAAAATAGATGAGATTGTAATTGGTCAATCCAATCTAGTCAAACAATTATTAGTTGCTCTACTAAGTGGTGGACACGTCATTATTGAAGGTGTGCCAGGTACAGGAAAAACCCTATTAGTGAAAGTATTATCTAAGCTAGTTGCTGCGGATTTTCGCCGTGTTCAACTTACTCCTGATATTCTTCCTTCAGATATTTTAGGAACTAACATTTTTGACCTCAACAGCCGTAGTTTTATCCTCAAAAAAGGTCCTGTTTTTACTGAAATATTATTGGCTGATGAAATCAACCGTACTCCGCCAAAAACCCAGGCAGCCTTGCTGGAGGCGATGGAGGAACAACAAATTACCCTGGATGGTGAAACAATGTTCTTACCACCTCTGTTTTGGGTAATTGCAACGCAAAACTCTCTGGAATTTGAGGGTACATATCCCTTGCCAGAGGCACAATTAGACCGTTTTTTATTCAAGATATTAGTCTACTATCCTACCAAGGATGCCCAAAAGCAGATGTTAGTTAACTCTCACCAGGGATTTAAAGCTAAAAAGTCAGATTTAGATGAGATAAAGGCGATCGCCAGCGTCGAAGATATTTTAACCCTGAGAAAACAGGTACAAAATATTCAGGTAGAAGAAAATATTCTTGATTATCTACTCAATTTAGTCGAACGCACTCGTCAGCATCCCGATCTAATGCTCGGTGCATCCCCTAGAGCTGCTGTTGCCTGGTTAAATGCTATCAAAGCAAATGCCTGTATTTCTGGCAGAGACTATGTTACTCCTGAGGATGTGAAGGAAGTCGCGGCTCCTTTACTACGTCATCGATTATTACTAAAACCAGAGGCACAGTTGGATAATGTGCAGATTGATGAGGTGATCGCCTTAATACTAGAGCAAATACCTGTACCAAGATAGGTAATTTCTCATCTCTGTGATTAAAAAATCATCAAGTAAAAGCTCAAATTTGCTAGGGTAAAGATCCAGGAAAACCACCTAAAAAACTATTTAGCCGCAGAAAAATTTTAGTGATGGTAAATTTGAAGCCAGCAAAGCATGAGAATCAGGTAATTCCAAGAGTTAATCGTCGTGGTTTTAGCCTCCAGAAACTCTTTTTATTTATCCTCGCCTCAATTTTAGTCCACGGCTTAGGTTTAATCCTGTTTGCTATATATCAACCTGCTAAACTAGCCACAAAAGAGAAAACGAATCATAAACCAATCGATTTTGTGGTTATCCCTGAAGAGCCTGAAGTAACACCGAGCGAGCGAGTCTCTACTCTAAAACCTAGTTCAGAGAACATCGCGCCGCCTCCAGAACCAAAACCGATTGAGCCGAAACCAGTAATTGAGCCTTCCCCTCCTCAAACTGAAGCCAGTTCACCCCCAGCGAACAATCCACCACCCGTATTATCAAACTCGGATGCTGCACCAAATCCTGTGCCAAAACCTCAACCTCCAGTAGCTACTAGTCAACCTTCAACCAACGAACCTACCCCTGAACCAGAACCTCCTCAAACTACGGCAGCCTTACCCAAACAGCCAGAAAATAGTGCCTCTAGTTTGTTGGGTGGAGATTATAAAAAAACTTTAGCCAATAGTGGAGATGCGTTCTTTAGTCCAGAAGCTCTAGAATATAAAGCTGTGCTAAATCCTCAAGAATTAGAGTTACTTAAAGACTTTGATTTAGAAGGATACCAAAGAAAACTTTACAACAAGGTGAAAAGCAATTGGCAACCGTCGTTTAGCGAAAAATACACTACCTGGCTAACTTTTAAGGTTGAAAAGAACGGACAAATTAGTCAATTGCAGGTGCTTGAAAGCTCTGGTTCGGCAGAATTCGATCGGATCGCAGTGGCGGCAGTTAACGATGCTGCACCTCTAGAGCCTCTCCCCGCTGATTTTCCCCTAGAACATTTGGAATTTAACTATCAATTCTATCTTTATTAATATGGAAACCATCTTGCAGTTATTTAAAAGTGGTGGAGTAGTGATGTTTCCTTTGTTGGGGCTGTCAGTTTTCTCTGTGGCAATAATTTTAGAGCGATCGCTTTTTTGGCTCAAGACTTCCCGCCAGCAAAACCAAGTAATTAAACAACTGCTAAATCTTTACCACGGCGATTCTCAAGCAGCCAGCACCATGCTTAAAAGGCATCTTAATTTACCGATTGCCCGCATATTTTCGGTGGCATTATCTTTAGAGCGATCGACACCAGAAAAGTTCAAACTAGCACTCGAAAGTGCTGCCCAGGCAGAAATTCCCGTACTTAAACGATTTAATAATTCTTTAGAAACAGTGATTGGTGTCGCACCATTACTAGGCTTACTCGGTACGGTTTTAGGTCTAATTACCTCCCTATCTTCCTTAAAACTAGGAGACATCGAATCATCACAAGCCGCAGGGGTTACAGGAGGAATTGGCGAGGCGTTGATCTCTACCGCAGCAGGCTTAGTTATTGCGATCGCCACCTTGTTTTTTGCCAGTATTTTTCGCGGCTTATATCTCCAGCAAATTGCTCTGATTCAAGAGGTTGGTGGACAGCTCGAATTACTTCACCTCGATCATTATGAACAACGAGGAGTGTACACAAAATAAACTAGCTATTAGCCACAAATAGTTAAGCTCTAAAACGAATCCATAAAACTACAGCGAGCAAAAAATGCGCCTACCAGAAGAACCAGATCTACCACCCAAAATCAACATTTTGCCGATGATCGATGTGATTTTTGCGATTTTAGTATTTTTTATTGTTTCTAGCCTTTATCTGACTCGTTCTGAAGGCTTACCTGTTAATCTTCCCCGTGCTGCTACTGTGGAAGTCCAAAAAACCAAACAGATTACCGTAAGTTTGAGTGCGCAAGGTAAATTAACCGTTGATAGTCAACCTACCTCTATAAAACAACTAAAGACGGCAGTTGAAAAGCTAATCACCACTGAGGCAAGTACTACGGTAATCATCAACGCTGATAAAACAGTAGAGCATGGTCAAGTAGTAGATATAATCGATCAGCTACGACAGATTCCCCAAGTGCAGCTAGCGATCGCAGCCAAACAGAAAGCGAATCCATGATTATTTACTGTCTAACAATGCCACGGGATCTATTACTCGATCTTCTTTAGTATGAATCTCAAAATGCAGATGAGAACCAGTACTGTTTCCAGTACTACCCATCTCGGCTATTTGTTCCCCTTGATGGACTTGTTGACCGTGTTCAACCATAATTCTGTTGGTGTGAGCATATAAAGTCAAGCTGCCGTCTAAATGTTCTAGCTTAATCACATTGCCATATCCACTATGCCATCCCGCACCTACTACTTTTCCTGATGCTGCTGCAAATATGGGAGTTCCAATCGGCGCTGCAATATCAATTCCATTGTGTAGCCGTCCCCAACGCCAGCCATAACCAGATGTTAGCATTCCTTGGGCAGGCCAAATATATCCATCAAAAGCACTGGGTAAATATTCGTTCGAGTCAGGCAAAGGAGGTAAGGGCAGCCTTAATGCCACAGTCTCTTCTTCAAGCAGATTTGAGCCAAAGCTAAGTTCTGGTAGAGGAGAATTTGACTTGACTTTTGATTTGGGTGAATTGAGTCGATTAGTTTTGGATTGGTATTCAGCTTCAGAATTTTTCTTCTCACTGAAACTGACTGGAACATCGTTGATTTTTAGTTTTTGCTGATTTTGAGCGCGTAACAAGTCGATTCTCTGCTCTAAGCTTGGTAATATAGGAATCTTCGTCCAGCTTTGCCGAATTTGCCTGGTTTCGATTCACCATTGAAGAAGAAGCGGCGGCTTTTTGTCTTGGGTCGAGAGGATCGGATACATTATTAGCTGTAGGTTTATCGTGAGATTTAATCTTGTCTGCTGAAATTTGGCTGACAGGAATTTTTAGTCGTTGATTAACGAAAATAATATTGGAGTCACCAATTTGATTGATACTGACTAAATCATCATTAGACACCTGATACTTTTTGGCAATTTTGCTGATGGTGTCTCCCTGCTGTACCAGGTAAATATGCGGGGGTGATTTGACCATTTTAACCGTTGGCTTGGCAGTGGTCTTGGCTAAAATAAGTTTTTGGCTATGGTTATTTGAATCTTTAGATTGCGATCGCCAACCATGGTTTTGGGTTGAAGAAGATAAGTGCGTCGAATTATTAGCCTGTACTGCCCGATTAAAGCCTGGTAAAAGAACTGTTACTCCCAGAGACAAAAAAATGCTCAATTTAACGTAGGGATTAGTAGCAAATTTGACGATATCTAAAAAAATTTTGGGAGATCGTTCTACTGAATCGTTAGCTAAAGGTGGTTCATTTTGAGCTGAATTGCTTTGATGAGACATATTGAGAAGAATTGATTGATGTTGTTTTGCTGATTGATTTGAATTTAAAGATTGTTGAGAAAAATTGCGCCGATGATTAATCAGCCTCATTGCTAGCTGAGATAAAGTCCTCAAAGATAAACTACTTCGATCTGATTTTTTATTTTCATGGCAGATTAGCTTAAAATAGGAATTTAAACAAGCGTAATACGAGCAAGTAAAGTATTGGGGTACTTGGATTAGGTTAATAATCAGTTTCTTAAAGCTTTTGGCGGCTAGCCGTTTGCCGAATTGCTTCAAACAAGCCGATCGCAACACTTACCGAAAGATTTAAACTACGTACGTTAGGTTCAAAAATCTCAATTCGAGCTTTCTCATCACAAGCATCAATAACTTCAGGGGCAAACCCGCAGTTTCTTTGCCAAATAAGAGCCAGTCTGTCTCTTGATACTGACAGTCAAGATAATTTTTACTGCCCCTAACGCTAAAGCCAATTAATCTGCCACCTCTTGAGTGATGATGCTGCCAGAAAGCAGCTAAATCCTGATGATAGTGCAGTTTTACATAGGGCCAGTAGTCTAACCCTGCTCTTTTAAGATAGCGATCGCTTATTTCAAACCCTAGAGGTGCAACTAAATGTAACTCGGTCTTGGTTGCGGCGCAAGTACGAGCAATATTCCCTGTATTGGGAGGGATTTCTGGATTAATCAAGACAACACGAACCATTCAAATCAGTTAACAGTTAACAGTTAACAGTTAACAGCGAGATGAAACTGTTGGTCAAGTAATTTTTCTTGAGGAACATAACTAATAATCAATTATCCAGCAATTAAAGCAGGTGGACACACAGCGTAGTCTAAATCTCGTTCCTGCTGGGCAATGTTTTGGATATCCTGTTGAATAATCTCTTGAGGAGACATTCCTTGGCGATGTAATTCTAACCACTGCTGCGCGGTATTACCTTGGCGGAGGATTTTCTTTAGCGGCGAGAGAAAGCAGCTAAAGCCTCTGGTTTTGGCAGTGGGATAGGTTTGGTCATATATTTCCTCAATCCAGTCTCTAGCTTTGATTTTGCGTCCATCCTGCCAATGACGTAGCTCGGCATCTAAACTATGTCTTGCGGCAAGAGCCTCGTTTTCATCGGCTAATGCCATTAATTCTGACTGTAAATCATTGGTGGATAAACTACTTTGCTGTAGAGGGTCTAGTTTTGGATTATCCATCACCTGCATAATTCTGGCTTCTAAAAGGGCAGTGATTGCCAATAACGCTAGAGGATCGACTACCAAATCACAGATTCTTAATTCCAAACGATTGAGGTTATAGGGACGGCGATCGCCATTTGGTCTGACAGAACTCCAAAGATGACGCACATTACGCATCTTTTTAGCTGCTAGCTGTTCTTGAGTCCAGCGAATGAAGTGGCTATGACTTTCAAATAGCGGAACATTTTGCGGTGTTTTGGGAAACATCTGCCAGCGAGAAGAATGGCTACCCGTCACCTCCCCATTGATAAAGGGAGAGGAAGCGCTAAGAGCCAAATATAAGGGTGCTTCAACGCGAATCAGGCGACAAGCCTGCATCAAGATCTCTGGATCTTCAATGCCTACATTGATATGAATACTAGCGGTAACAACATCCGTACCGTAGGTTTGCTCGATATAGTCATGGTAAGGATTGTTGGGATCGGAACGATAAAAGCGATCGCTACCCGCTAAAGATAGAGTACTGCCTGGAATTAAGGTATAGTTACCCAAAGTTTGCAGATAGTTTCTTAAGGCTTGTCTGGGTTTTAGTAAGGCACACAGCAGGCGAT
>CAVRWR010000063.1:0-9695 GCA_963724445.1 uncultured cyanobacterium
AATTAAGATAAAAGAGACCGACTGATATTTTTTTACAGAAAACTTGGTTTGTAAAGTACAGGCAGTTAACAAATAGGTAGCCAGGGGCAAGATCATATCGCCGAAGCGAAAAGGATAATATTGCAGGTAACTTCCCTCACTGTCAAAAAAGGGAATCGCGATGCCGATAACAAAGGGTACAAGACTAATTAAAGTAAACTCGGTTAATTCTAAACGGGCGTAGTCTACTGGCTGCCAGCCTTTAGCATCAGCAATATTTTTGAGTAGGCTTACACACCAGATCCAGATGCCAAGATAAATAGCCAATCTCAGCCACAATAAGGGATGCCAAGCAAAGGGGTTTAAATGATGAGGAAGTCTCAAAAAAACATAGATCAAAGAAGGAGAAATGTCTCCTGGTGGGGTAGAAGCAACTAACTGTTGTAGGGTTGGGGGAATGGCAAAAGCACTAGCAGCTAAGTATACTGCAAATAACAACCAAATATTTTGTCCTAGTTTCAATAAACGCGCTTTCGGCGGTAAACATAACCAGCCCAAGGTAGTGAGAAAAGCCCAACCGCCGACTAAAACATGAAAAGAGGTTGCTAATCCCAATAACATCATCATCCAAAGATAGCGTCTGGATAACATTAAAGGAATCGCAATCAGAATTAGTCCATAAGCTACTGCCTTAGCTTCTAACCCCCCAACAAACCATTCTCCTGCGATCGCACCTTGGAGGTATCCTTGATAGGTAAGGGCGATGGTGGCGAGTAGAAGATAGGTTAAATTCAAGCCTAGTTTTTGTCCGAGTAATACTAATCCAGTAGCGACTAAGCCATAGCAAAATAAGCGTCCAATAATGGAAGTAGCCAAAAAACCCAGGTGAACTATTAACCAACCAAAGATAATTTGAAACAGATATCGATAGTTAGTTTCTAGATTAAGATACCAATCATTAGCGATCCAATCGCGATCGACAAATTGTTTGGCTAAAGGTAAAACATCCACTTCATTCCAAACCGAACCACTCATATTACTATCGAGCAATAGTCTTAAACTCAAAAAAACAAATATTACGGCTATTTCTAGTGCGGTTTTGTAACAATAAGACGAGATACGTACCATTATTTTGAATCAACTCTTCATACACTATGGACGAGTTTAGTCTTACTAGGAATAAAATTCAATTGATTAGCTTAAGCCGTGGTTAACTTAACTATAAATAAGCCAAACCATAGACAATTCTTAAGCTAATTTTTATCTATATTATTTATTTTTATTAGTATTTATAGTTAACAAAATCAAAATCTCCATAATGAAGATAGCCATTATTGCATCTTGTTTTCTACCAATTATTGATGGCGTTACCGTTAGTGGACTACAAAGGTTGAGAGTATTAAGCCAGTGGGGACATGAGGTTAGGTTATTTTGTCCTGATTACAGCAGGTTAGAAAAAAGTTATCCGAACTGGCGAGACTTTACAGGCGAAATTTTGCCTGGAGTAAAGATTATCAACTTAGCCAGCGATTCTTTTGTCGGATTAGATTATGAGCCAAATGTAAATCGCTGTTCTTATCAAACAGTTATTAAAGAATTAAAGGAATTTCAACCTGATATTATTCATGTAGACGAACCCGAAAGACTTTATGTCGGTTTTTGGAGGCTAGCGGGAGTTAATTATGCTAAACAGGTAGGCATTCCCTGTGTCTGCTTCTTTCGTACCAACTTCTTAGATTATCTCGGGGATTATTTTCCTCTCCCTACGCCTATATTCGGTGCAATCAAATATTTGCTTAGAAAACTAATTGTCTGGGTATATAATTCTTACGATCTAACTTTAGTTTCTAGTAAAATTACTCACGCTAAAATTAAAGAATTAGGAATTAATAATACTCGCTATAGTAATTTAATTAGTTTCAATGCTGCGAATTTTCAAAAGTGTCTAATAAAACCAAATTTTTGGCAATCTAACTATGGAATATCTCAGATAGATAAACTAGTTAAAATTGTTTTTCTGGGACGTTTGTACCCTGACAAAGGCTGGGATTTTACGCTTAGTGCTATGACAAGCTTATCTCAACAAATAGATTTGACTAAAGTAGCAATTATTGTGGCGGGAGATGGTCCGATGCGATCGCAAATAGCTGTAAAATTAAATAAATTGGCTCCTCATGTTCATTTTATGGGTAGAGTATCTCCAGGAAATGTCCCTGCATTATTAACAAATTGCGATCTACACGTCACTACCTCGGAAAAAGAAACCAGAGGGTTGACTATTTTAGAGGCTTTTGCTGCGGGAATTCCCGTGCTTGCCCCAAATTCGGGCGGAGTAGTCGAAAATATTCAAAATGGTCGCAATAGTTATCTCTATACCCCAGGCGATCGCTCTGACTTTATTAATAAGCTAAAAATATTAGTTGAAAACGCAAATTTAAGACAGCAAATGGGACAACAAGCGAAACTTTCTGTCAAAGAATATAGCTGGGAAAATAGTATTCGTAATTTGGTCAATATCTGGCAAGAAGTAATCGATCGACCCCTGATGAATCTAAATTCTACTTCTATGGGTTATTTAAAAAATGAATAACTCGATCGCATCATAAAATTACGTTCTTATGTTTTCACGTGACAAATTGTATCTCTTAACTCTCGACGAGTTTTGTCAGCTAAAAATTGTTGTTGTAAAATAGACCACTGCTGCCATTTTTGGTAGCGGTTGTTGGCAAGTAATGCTGATAATTCTGGCACCTTACGTTTAATTGGTGCTTCTAAGATTTTTTCTAATACTGCCCTGAGAACATAAGCATCTTGAATTTCTCCCAGTACTTTTTGTACTTGCTCTATTTGTTGAACGTAATCCTGGTATCTCGCATCGTAGAATTGAGTAAAAAGTTCTAAATTGTAGCGAGCCTTTTTAACTACTTTTCTTAAGTCGTGCAGTATTGTTTCTTGCCGATTTAATAATAGTTCTACTACTTTAGTGGCGGTAAATCTAAAGCGATCGCTAGATCGCCAATAGCACTGCGCAAACGTCGCATGCCGACTCGCATTTGATGTAGCTTTTCGGGATCTTTGTCTTTAATTACCTTGGCTTCGTTGTTAAAAATTTTGTTGGCGTGTTTGGCGATCGCCATATTTGCCCAGGCTTTAAACGTAGTAGTGTTATCCTTGTCGATCATTTTTTGTGTCAGTTGTGCGCCAACTGAGTTTAAGGTTAAACCAGTAATTCCAGAAAGTTATTGAGGCAATCGCCATAATATTTGCTATGTATTCATTGATGCCCAACAAATTATAAAGAATATTTAACACTAAAATATTCAATACTAATCCAGAAAGACAAATCAAATTAAATTTGAGAAATCTTATTAGCCTTTTTTGGTTACTAGATATATTTTTAAAAGTCCAGAGATCGTTCCAGAAAAAATTATTGACGATCGCTATTTCTGCTGCTATTACTGCGCTGCGAGTTAATCCAAAATCTACAAACTCTCTCAATAAATATAAAACTCCTAAATTAACCAATACGCCACTAAAGCCCGAAATCCCAAACCGAATGAAGCGATACAGCGCGGTCTTGGGGGTTTCCACCCAACTAAGCGGCGCAAGCCCCATGAGCGACTGCATCAAGAAGCGATCTATTTGCCATAAATCTAGTCTCAAACGGATCAAATGCCGAAGATACTCAAAACATTGCCTAGATGTAGCCTTGCTTTCTCCTGTCTTCCTCTCTTGAAAAATATATCCAACTTCCCCAATCCAACGAATTTTGCCCCTAGACATTACTTCAACTAAAATTTTGTAGCCTAATGGTTTGAAAACTACCCCAGCTACAGCATCTCGACGCATCATAAAATAACCACTCATCGGATCGCTAATTTTTCCCATTACTTCTGGCAAAATTGCTAATCCCAGCATCTGCGCCCCCCGTGAAAGAAAGCGACGGGTAAGACTCCATTCACTCACTCCTCCTCCTTCTATATTACGACTGGCGATCGCAATATCAGCACCTTTAGACATTTCCTGCCAAAGCTTCGTTAGGATTTGAGGGGGATGTTGTAAATCTGCATCAATTACACCTAAAACTTCTCCTTGAGAAACTTGCCAACCACGAATAATTGCCGTTGCTAATCCCTTCTCCGCTTCTCGGCGCATAACTCTTAGCTGAGGATACTCTCGACATAATTCTAGTGCCAATTTCCAAGTTAAATCGGGGCTATTATCATCAACAACGATTAATTCATATTTGTTATTATTTATTTCGAGCTTCTTTAAATTGAGACAGTGATTATTTAAATTAACTTTTTAATAATCAAAAATTAATCTCGTTTATACTTTCGATCTCTATTGTTGATACTTTAGCTTAAATTAATTTGTGTCAAAATATGAATGCGTTACAAACCTATCGTCTCAAGCAAGTATTTGAGATACTATCAACCAAAGGAAATGCTCAATATGGTACAGAAGCAGTTAGTCAATTGGAACACGCTTTACAGTGCGCCACCCTGGCAGAAACCAGCAATTCAACTCCTGAATTGATTACTGCATCACTGCTACATGATTTTGGTCATTTAGTTCATAACTTGGGTGAGGATGCTGCAACCAGAAGTATCGACGATCGCCATGAATATCGCGCGTTGGGTTATTTAGGTAAGATATTCCCCCCCGCCGTTACAGAACCTATTAGATTCACTTCTGATATTTCCATAGTGGCGCACTCCCACATTCAATAATCTTTCAGCGATATTTGCACCTGCTGTCACGTTCATCCTCAATCCATCGCGAGGATTTTGCTGTACAAATCCCCATTCAGTTTTTGTTAATTTACGATGTTGTGCATCGGATAATTTCTTAATATTTAAAGTTTTATTATTGCTATTGGTATAAGTAATTTTTCCTTCATTAATTGATAAGTTACCACCAACACTGTTTAATAAAGTAGATTTACCCGATCCTGATTCGCCGATGATACCTAATACTTGCCCAGGATAAAGATTGAAATTGATATTATTACAAGCTTTTAAGTTGCCGTAAGATTTTGAGAGGTGTGTGATGTTAAGTAAAGGAGTCATAATAGATAATAGACAATGAAAAACAACGTTATCAGAGACAAATCTTTCAATTTTGCTTTGAGAATAGTCAAGCTGTATAAATATATAGATGCTCAAAGCTTTAACTCAATTTCATTGGATATCAAAGAAATTCTTCGGTTACTAACTTCTATTATTAAAAGTGCCAAAAAAAATAAATGAACTTTTCATTGTCAATTATTCATTGTTAATTGTCCATTGCAGTAATCTGTATCAGAACAGATCCACATCCTTGTACCTTGATTATCAGTAACTACTTCGTCCAGATAACTCTCAGTCGAACTGCAAAACTGACAGACTTTGTTATCCCATTTCTCTACAGTAAAAGGATAATCTTCAAAGTCCAAACTTTTTACTTCTGTATAAGGTGGAATTGCATAAATTCTCTTTTCTCTTCCCGCACCAAATAATTGTAATGCAGGATTATTATTCATTTTAGGATTATCAAATCGAGGGATTGGACTAGGTTTCATGAGATATCTTTCATTAACCATTACAGGATAATCATAAGCAGTTGCTATGTGTCCAAAGTTGGTAATATCCTCGTATAATTTGACGTACATCGATCCATATTCTTCCAAAGCGTGCATTTTTGCAGCTTCGGTTCTTGATGGTTCAATTACAAATAAAGGTTCTGGCATGGGAACTTGATAAACAATAGTTTGTCCCTCGGTTAATGGTATTTCTGGAATACGATGGCGAGTTTGAATTAAAGTCGCCTCCCTGGTTTTTTCTGTCGTATTTACACCACAAACTTTCTGGAAAAAACGTCTAATATTTACCGCATTAGTCGTATCATCTGCACCCTGATCGATTACTTTTAAAGTATCGTCTTTTCCGATCACCGAAGCTGTTACTTGAATACCTCCCGTTCCCCAGCCATAAGACATAGGCATTTCGCGGGAGGAAAAAGGTATTTGATGTCCAGGTATAGCAACGGCTTTTAAAATAGCCCGACGGATAGAACGTTTAGTTTGTTCGTCGAGATAAGCGAAGTTGAATCCAGGTTCAGTTTTTGCTGGGTTTATTGATTCAGTGTTGGACATAGTAGATAAATGGACAATAGATAATTAACAATGGACAACTACTTAAGACATTTATGTAGAAATCAAATGATTTGTCTACATCAGAAGTCGATAAGGTTAGATGATTAAATCCTGTAATCATTATTTTTGTTTTGAGTTATTGTTATTTAAACCAAAACTCCATAGTTATCAGTGTTGTGCTTATGTGCTGCAATCTCTGATTTTTTAGGGTAGCTAGCAAAATAAATATCTGTATTTTCTGTAGTTATTTTATTGGCATCAAATCTACCTTTAAAAATTGGTAAAGAAAGAATTTTATCTGGAAAATGATTTTGGATCATGTAGCCACCTTATCAATATTGTTATGCTTATCATTGCTAGTATTATTATTTGTATTATGCTCTTTTCTCATCTGCCTAACTAAATTCAACTCAGCTTGAAAGTCAATGTAGTGAGGTAACTTTAAATGCTGCACAAAACCCTGCGCTTCCACATTATCAGAGTGATATAAGACAAACTCTTCATCCTGCGCCACCCCTTCAATAGTTTCGCCAAATTCCTTTGCCCTTAATGAGCGATCTACTAATGCCATGGACATTGCTTTGCGCTCGTTATAGCCAAAAGTTAAACCATATCCCCTTGTAAACTGAGGTTGTATGTCTTTGCTACCTTTAAACTGATTTACCATCTGTACTTCGGTGACTTGAATATCGGCGATCGCAATTTCAAAACCCAATTCTTCTGGTTCAATTACCACTTCTACTTCTCCTACTCTTATCTCTCCAGCGAAGGGATGATTTTTGCCGTATCCCCGCTGTGTGGAATAGGCTAAACCCAACAAGAAACCTTCGTCAGCGCGGGCTAGATTTTGCAGTCTGGCATCTCTATCTGTTGGGGTGTTTAGCGACTGTCTAGTAATATCGAATGGTTCTTTATCTGATTCGACAACATTGTTTTCGGATTGAATTAAATCTTCTTTATTTAAAGTTGCGATCGCGCTTGGTATATGACGTACTATTATGTGTTGCAAAATTCGTTTCTGGCGTATCATATTCGTTATCTTCTGCTGCTAATTTAAAATCTAACAGTCGATGAATATAATCGTATGTCGCCCCTAACTTTTGCCCTCCTGGCACATCTTTGAAAATGGAAGATATACGCCTTTGTACCTGCATCTTTTCTGTATCTAAAGGCTTGCTGTAATAAAGTCTGGGTAGAGTAGTGCGATATGCCCGTAAAAGAAATATTGCCTCGACTAAATCGCCCCAAGATTGCTTTATTGCTAAAGCTGCTAAATCTTCATCGTATAGGCTACCCTCCGCCATGACTCGATTTACCGCTAAAGCTAACTGTTGCTTAATTTGTTCGAGGGATAATTCGGGAATATCTTTGTCTCCCCGACGCATTGCTTGTAGCAATACTTCGGCATTCTCAATTGCCTGTTCGCCACCTTTTACTGCTACGTAAGCCATTTTCCTTTTAAATTAATCTTTTAAATTAATTTTAAATTAATAATGAGTAATTTTTGAAGTGCGGGGTAAGCCGACTACTTGCGTTTCAGAGAAGAAATAGATATCTACACCTTGAGGATAGGAATTATGGTTTTGTCGCCATTGCTGCCAGAATGAATCGGGTAAAGCGATCGGCATGATAATTTCACCGTTAATACCTGCACCTGTTAATGTTTTTCGTTGTTGTAGAGACTTATCATGGTACGTCCCTACGGTGATTAATAATGTAGTGGAATCTTCGGGATATATTGGTGTTCCCTGGCTAAATTGGAATAAATCGGGCATATTATCTATATTCCAGATAACAGCGAAATCGGCTTGTTTCGCATCCTTAGTAAAATGACAGCCAGTATGAAACAACAGCCACTCTTTCGCTTCTCGATCTAATTCTGGTTGCAACCATACTTGTGTTTCTAAATCTAATAGAGTTAGACAGGCAGCAGCGATCGCGATATTTAACCCTGACGGTGGGGTGAGCTGTGCGTTAATTTGCTTTATCATACCTGGACGAGATAAAGCATCGAGCAATACTTTAAATGTACTTTGGGAATCGTGGATTAAGTCTTGAAATCCTGGAAGTTCAACAATCATTGAGTTTACTCTCCTCGTAGCATAGTGAAAAACTTAACTTTCGTTGCTTCAGTTTGATTTTGCTGTTTTTGTAGGCGATCGCCTAATTTTCTCTGCAAGGGTTTAATAACGAGATCGCTCACCTGCGAAAACCATTTTTCCTGTTGCAATAAGCCATCACAGACAGCAGCTAACTCTGCATGCCGTTTGGATCTTCCACCCACATAGCCAAAGCCTCTAATGTCTCCCATCTTGATAACGCAACGAGTCACCGTCATTTCTCCCAGATTAAAAGCCTCTCCAGTACCGCCTGCCCTCCCTCTCACCATTGCTAAACCTATTTCTGACTGGCGTAAAAAAGTATATTTAGGCAATTTTCCTAATGTCTTTACTTGTTGTTCGATATCGACTAGAGATGATTTAGCTAAGACTGCCATCCAAGCCTGTCTCTCCGTCTTTTTTTTCATGTTCTTAACTCGCTGTTAATTTAAGCTTGAACTGCTGTTAAAATTTATCTAGACATCTAGATTAATAATTAAGATATCGCAAAAAACGATCTTCTACAAGATGTAAAAATTATTCATTATTAATTACCAATTATTCATTCCCAAAAATGACTAAGCCCGTATATATTCAGATAGCCGATGAATTGAGAAACAATATTCAGCAGCAAACCTATCAGTCTGGGGATAAGTTACCGACAGAGAAAAACTTATCAGAGAGATTCAACGTCAATCGTCATACCATTAGAAATGCGATCGCAATTCTTAAAGAAGAAGGTTTAGTTAGAGTAGATCGAGGGAGAGGAATGTATGTGGCAAAATCTCCTATTAAATATCCTATTGGAGAAAGAGTAAGATACAATGAAGCCCTCAAAGCGCAGGGAATAGAGTCCAGATATCAGAAACTAAGGGCGATAGAAGTACCTGCCCAAAAAGCGATCGCCAATGTCTTAAAAATAGAGACAGGTGTAAAGGTAATCTTGATTGAAAGAATCGGGTTAGCAGACAACCTACCTATTAGTGTTGGTAGTAGTTATTTTCCAGGCGATCGCTTTTTGGATTTGGTTCCTAACTGGGAAAAATATGATTCAATCTCGAAAATGTTGCAAGAAGAATATAATTGCGAACATTTTCGGCACTCTACTACTGTTTCTGCTCGATTAATCCAAGATGATGATGCGAGATTGTTACAAGTACCAAGAAATTATCCAATCTTGTTGGCTAAATCAATTAATTGCGATCGCAACGGCAAGGTTGTTGAATACGGCGTAACTAGATTTGCTGGGGAAATGATGGAGTTGGTCTTTGAAACAATGAACAATTGCCCTAAAGGATTCCTAAAGGATACCCTAAAGGATTAGTGCCTGGAGGCACGTCCCGCTTCGCATATAGCTCCGCTTCGCTCCACGTCCCGCTTCGCGTAAGAATGGATAATGAACAATTGTTTTAGTCTTCTTTGTTTGTCTCCTACAAAGAAAAAATTGCTGGCGATACATCACAAACTTAACTAAAAGCTAA
>CAVRWR010000064.1:0-21051 GCA_963724445.1 uncultured cyanobacterium
TCTTTTGATGGCATTTTCATAGATTGCGTCGGTATTTTCTACGTAGAGATAAATAAAACTCGGCATTGGCTGCATTTCATCTCTTGCTTCGCTCACCATAATTATTGAGTCGCCAATTTTTACCTCAGCATTCATGATGCAGCCTTCGGGGTGTAGGGTACGACGGGTTTCTTTGGCTGCAAACGCCTGGGTGAGAAACTCGATGAGGCTGGCTGCTTCTTGTACAACAAGGTATGGCGTAACAGTATGGTAGCCTTCGGGAATTGGTTTGACTGTCATAGTTGTTGCCTCTTTTCTATTAGAACAAATGTATTGTAGTTCAAAAAGACTAATTGATTCTCAAGCTTAAAAAATCTTGATTAAGGCAACGGTTCGTCCAATCCTCACAATTTGGTCGATATAAGCTTTAAAGCTACTAGGAACGCTGAAATTATACATAGGAACACCAAGAACGTAGATATCGGCAGCTAATAATTCGTCTACCAGGAGATCGCTAAATTTAATTGCCTGCCACAGTTCTGGGGTGCGTTGTTCTGGTGGTGTAAAAGCTGCTGCAATCCAGGGTTCTTCTAGGTGAGGGATGGGGTTGTGACCGAGATCGCGATAGGTGACGGTATCAGATGGATGCGCTTGCTTCCAAGTTTCCACAAATTCTCTGGTAAGTCGGCGAGAATGCGATCGCTCTCCTCTAGGGCTAGAATCAAGGTGTAATAAATTGCTCGATATTTAAGATGGATTCAGTCTGCTGCATTTGACTAATTGGGTGGCGGTAACTTAGCGAATTTAGGTAAATCTGGATTGAGATAATCCCACGGCTGTGCGCTGGCGGTGTAAAAATCCATTCCAGGTTCAAACCAGCTTGGATCGTCAAGGCTACCTGCTAGGATGCCCATAAATTCTGGAATTGGTGGTTTGCTAAATAATTGCGAACCGCAGTTAGGGCAAAAACCACGACTAACAATGCCCCCACTATCACCCGTAACATCATAGTATTTAACATTTCCTATGATGCTTACTGCATTACGAGGGACGAGCATTCCAGCAGCAAATGCAGTCCCTGTAGCTCGCTGGCAATCGCGACAATGACAATTTCCCATCATAATTGGCTCTGCCGAATATTCATAGCGAATAGCTCCGCACATACAACCGCCAGTAAAAGATAATTTCATCAAGATACCTCCTTAAGGATTATCGATTAGGAAGACTTAAGTATTCAAAGTTTTCGTTATGACTAGAACTAAAAGAGATAGAGCGATCGCTATTCACGATTTAAATAATAAAATATCATTCTTGTATGCTATCAAGTTTATTCCTAGTTTAAAAAGTAGCCTTCTAAGGCTTTATCTACATAGACTCATCAAGAATCTAAAATTTATGCAGCTTGCTCAAAAACGTGCTTAAAATCTTTACGCCAGCTATTAAAATCTACGACATAGTTAAAGCCGCATACCGTCTCAAGCGATCGCTCGGAAATAACTTCTAGTATCCTTGCTGCGCGATCGCGCGTCTTGTTTTGCGGGCCAAAGGGATTGAGTCGCATCTTAGCCCCTGGCGGGAAGGCATAATCACAAATAAACAACACCCTGTCATAGATGTACAGAGTAAAGCCTGGTGTATGTCCACCAATATGGAAAGCTTCAATGCCATGCTCAGTAAAATCACCATTAAAGGGTCGATCGACTGGAAATAACTTAACCAACGGATGTGTAGAATCAAGGGCGTGTAGATAGATTTTCGCGTCCCAAATCTCACGATACTGGTTAGATGCGCCCATAAAATCTTTGTGGGTGAAGTAGATAGCCTTGACTGGCTCCAGATCTGGGTTAAATGCTGATGGACAATCAATCCAGACTGCGCCATCGTCTGTTTCAATACGATAAGCTGCATGTTCATACCCCAGGCGAGGCACCGATAGCAATTGTGTAACGTAATCATTGACGCGATACGGCGTAACCCGATAGATTCGTTCTGCTTCATCCCAGGTGACAAACCGATCGTGACTTACACCACAGAATGGGCAAATATCAGGCATTGCTCCAATCATGTTATAGCCACAAACCTGACAAACCCACTGTTGATGATTCATAATCAATTCCTCCAAAAATTTAGTTTTCTAGTGATGTTCGACGAACGCCCGTAGAATCTTTTTATTCTGGTAACTGGTAGTTTAGGAACAAGAATCAAGTCAATACTTTCAAACCAGTACGGGTCTTCGCCCTAGCCATTAAGTAATTATAATATAGGCGCTAGCAAGCGGGATATTCTAGCACCCAGTTTGAACCAGAAGATTTTTTTTTGATAACCATCGAGGTTGACTAGGCTAGAAGCATTCATGTCCTCTTGCAGCATAGTTTCAATGCTTTGAATAAATTTTCCATCGATCGCAAAGGTCATTACTTCAAAATTGAGAAAAAAAGAACGGTTATCTAAGTTCACCGTGCCTACTCCTGCAAGATCGTTATCGACTAAAACAACTTTCTGGTGCATAAAACCAGAACGATAGCGATAGAGCCTAATTCCCACCGATTGAAGCTCTGTATAGTAAGAAAAAGAACATAAATATGCCGTTATGTGGTCGGCAATACTAGGCAAGATGATTCTGACATCCACGCCCCGTAAAGCCGCAAGCTTAAGAGCATTCAGAATAGAGGTGTTAGGAACAAAGTAAGGACTAGCAATCCATAAGTGGGATTGCGATCGCTCGATCAGACTGAGCCAGAATAAATTGCAGTTATCTAACCCATCGGCAGGTCCTGTGGGTAAAATTAATGCTGTTTGATTATATCCTGCTGCCTGTACCTGCCAGGATACCTGCGGTATTTCCTTAGTTACCCAGTACCAGTCACCGAGAAAAACGCTTTGTAAGCACTGAACTGCTGCACCTTGAATCTTGAGATGGGTATCGCGCCATGAACCAAAACGAGGATTTTTACCCAAATATTCATCACCAATATTTAAGCCCCCCATAAATGCCACTTTGCCATCCACAATCAAGATTTTGCGATGGTTGCGAAAGTTGATTCTAAAGCGGTTGCCTTTTCTTCTAGTGCTACCAAAACCAACTACCTCAATACCGTGTTGGCGCAGAGACTTAAGATAGTTATGGGAGAGTTTACGCGAGCCAATTTTGTCGTAAAGCAAATTGATTCTAACTCCTTGTTTCGCCTTATAAATTAAAGCCTGTTTAAACTCATTACCAATGCGATCGCTGTTGATAATATAGGATTGCAGCAAAATATAGTCTTGAGCTTCGGCGATCGCCTGTAGCATCTCTGCATAGGTTTGTTGACCATCAATTAGTAGTTCGATCTTATTGCCAACAGTAAAAGGGAGGAAGGTAAATACTTCTGTCAGTTTTTCAATGCTAGCCAGTTTATCTGGCAGCACGGCTTTATATTCTAAGATTGCACCGTATGCTTGGCTGACCAGGTTATGCTTCTCTGCATAGGCTTTTTGTAAAGCCTCAGCATATTCCTGAAACTCATTCTTACCTAAAATCCAATAGAGGGGAATCGCTACCCAGGGAAAAGTAATCAAAGATATGCCCCAGGCGATCGCGCCACGAGAAGAACGCACCACCATTACCGCATGGGCAGCAGAGATAATTCCCAACCCATATACAATTATCGTCGCAATGCTATAGACTGAAACCAGGTTAATCCCAAGCAGCATACATTTTTCAGCAAACTAGATATGTAGCTCTACCAGCAAAGGATTATGATCTGAGGAGGAAAAATCATCTATTACTTTTGCACTAGCTTTCTTTTGTTTGAATCCTCGATAGAAAATATAGTCTAGGGGAGGCGACAACAAAAAGCGTTTAATCTTCAAAGATTCAATTAGGGGGAAATCAACCAAGCTCAAGCCCAGTCTAACCGTCATCTGCAATAAGATTTGCCAGCGTGATTGATTCCAGGTATTGAAATCTCCAGAGAAGATTACTGCCCCTTTGTGTTGAGAAATAATGACCTCTATTTCTTGTAACTGTGCCTGAAATTTGCTAGTTTCCACAAAGTTGATTAGATGGGTATTAACTGCCAAAAGCGTATTTTTACCCTCACCCAAAGAATATTCCACAAACAGAGACACCTTGGGAGTTCCTGTTACGGGTTCTTGGTGTTGAGTAATTTTTGCTTGGCTGCTAAGGCGATCGCTTTTAGTGGCAGTTAGAACTCCAGAGTAAGTATTATCTAAAGTATCAATTAAATTTGGGGCAAAACTCCAGCCCATTGATGCCAGTTCGGGGATTTGCTGTTTAACAGTGCAAAGGCGCACTTCTTGCAGAAATATCTTGTCTGGCTGATGCTGTTCCACAATGGCTAAAAAATCTTGACTCCAGCTGCGATCGTGGTTGTTTTTAGCAACATTCCAGCTTAAAACCTTGATTGAATTAGAATTTAAACCTGCTGGATCGGGATGAGTGCGATCGATAGTTCCTTCAACAACCTGAGAAAATCGATGGGTAGGGCTAAGTTGCTTAAGATAGGATAATGGACTTTGTTCTTGTAGCTCGAACATTAATTATGAGTTGTTAAACTTTAAACTAGTCTAACATTTGAATTATTGTTAGTTTAGTGCGTAAAACCGAAAGGTATTATGTTTACGATTCTGGGGTAATGGTTTTGCTACCTCTTTGAGTTGAAGCACATCTGGGGAACCTTATTGGGTATAGACAATTGCTTTCATGATGCTCCCTCCCAATCTTCAAGTTTTTCTAATGATTTTTGCTTAGGTGTTTTGTAAAGCGGAACTTTTGGTTTGCCTAAGTCTATCGGTAGATTATGATTCAGTTTTTGATGATTTTTTTGGCGGCAAGTTTGGTTGGATTTTGATTTAGTAATCATTGCAATTTATCTCCATTAGATAACGAGTAAGAGCCTTGCTGATATTTGTCCTCTGGGATAGTTATAAATAAACAATATGAGAAATATGTGTGGTCAGGCAGATATTTCGCTCTAAGTATTAATTAGAAAAAACCATGGGGGTTTCGCGTCCCGCACTTTATGGAAAACTTAATGGAATGGAACTAGGTATTAGTCAAGCCTTAGTAAGATACAGTGTAGAAAATCTTCAACAGGGGTAATCTCTAGGAGTTATAACTTTTATAGATTTCTATATATTTAATCTTCTGCGATCGCAAATTGCCTCGAAATTTTAGCTACTTATTGACTGCATGACAGTACAACTATATTAATTAGAAAAGCGCGAACAGTTGCGATCGCGTTGTACTCGATCTTATGTGTATTGAACTAAAAGAAGTAACAAGTATATTCATACTAGACGGAACATTACTCAAAAGCATACGCAGCCATGCTTAATACACCATAGGTATAACTATAATGTAGTTCCTTTCTGTCATTACCCCCTGCACCTAAAGCAACAAACAACGGGAATAAATGATCTGCTGTAGGATGATTTTTTATAGCATAAGGCGCAAGTTTACGGTAATTCAGTAAGCTCTCTATGTCTCCTCGATAGATAGCTTTTGATAACCAATTACTGAATTCTGTTACCCATACTGGAGGCAGTGCATCAATCGGATATTTCCTAAACTCTCTTAAATTATGAGTGGCTGAACCGCTAGCTATGATCGAGATTCCTAATTCTCTTAAAGGTGCTAGAGCTTTTCCTAGTTGTAGATGATGTTCAGGCGTTAAACGAGGCTGGATTGATAGTTGAGTAACTCCATTTCTGATGCCCGCTTTATCTAACAATTGACTGACTTGACGAGCAAGGTCGGGTGCGCCTAAAGCTTGATAGTTTATGGAATTGAGCTTCGGATCGAATCCCCAAAAGTCATGAACAGTATTGGGTTTTTCTACCTTACTAACCATTGGTTCTCTTGTACCCCAATGAGCAGAAATCATCAAGATCGCCTGGGGTTTGCCCAACTCATTACCAAGTTGAGAAAGAAAGGTGCGCGCAGGAGATGGATGTAATGATAGATCGGGCGCACCGTGAGAAACAAATACGGCAGGAAATTTGGACATTAGAATTACCTCTATCTATCTTCGGAAGACGATATTGCCTTCACCGTACTGAATAATCATCAGCAAACCTCCCAGCATGGCTAAGTTCTTGAAGAACATAATTTGCTGAATTGGGTCGGAGAAATCTGTATGAAAAATAAAGGTAGCAGGAATCAAAAATAAGGCTAAGGCGATCGCACCCCAGCGGAGTTTAATTCCTAACACTAACAATATTGAAAGTTCTCCCAAAAGCTCAACAGCGATAGCAGTCACCTTCCAGATGTGCTTTAACATAATCCATAATCTTTTTTGTTTGATGTCATATTGTACTAATTCAAACTAAATATAACATAGATATTGTTTGGATGCAAACAATCAGCAGAATAGATCGAATTTAAAACAATTTGCGTAAAGCCTCTAGTCCTTGCCTGGTATGCTCCAACTCTTCTGGAGACAGTTGATCGAATCTCTCTTTAAGATGAATAATATGAGCAGGAAATACGGCGGCAAAAGTTTTTTTACCTTCAGGAGTAAGAACAATAGTAAAGCTGCGCCGATTATCAGGAGGGACTTCCCGCGCTACTAAACCTTTTTTTTCCAGGCGATCAATAATTCCAGTTAGAGTACCCTTAGTCACTAGAGTTTTGGCAGCAATATCAGTCATATTCATCCCATCTGTATTGCCCAGGGTGGCAATTACATCAAACTGAGAGGGCGTTAAGCCCAGATTTCTAAGATGTTTAGCCGAATAATCAGCAAAAGCTTGATAAGCGCGAACTAATTCCCGCATTGCCGGGAGAAAAGCTTCGTTGGCTGCCAATAATGCTTTTTTTTCAGCAGATTCTAGCGGTTGGGAATCTTCTGGCAACATAATTTACGATCCAAACTGTTTTAATTAGAACATATCAAGAAAAAAATAGATTTAGCAATTACGCTCCGCCGTTATCTTTATTTTCCCTGTCTAAATGAGAAGGAACAAACGGATGAGATAAATCGCCAAATCTAGTCAATAATCTGGTAAAAAGATTGTAATAAAGATCGAAATTTAGGAACTATTCTACAGCTTCAGTTGTTTCCTCTGTTTCTGTATTGCCAGTTTTTTGCTGCTGCATTTCCAAAATTCTTTGCTGCTGTAGACGTTTGTAATCAGATGCAGAATTATTGATCTGTGCCTGAGATTCTTCATCGAATTCTGCTGCACTACGTCCATTTAACTGTTGGGCGCGATGCATCAATTCTAGAGGATTCAATCCCGCTGGAGCATCCCCATAAGTACTGTCTTTTTCGTTAGATTGATAGCCTTGGTTGTCAGTACCAGACTGAGCCAGAGCAGAAGAATTTAGTCCTCCAGCTAAAGTTAAAGCTATACCTAAGCTAAGACTCAAGAAAAGCGGATTTCGTCGATTACGCTTAATCATAATTACACCTCATTATAAAAATCAAAGTTAAAAAATCAAAGTTGTTTTCTTAGGCAAAACGGCGACGTAATAAAGGCTGAATTGCTAATAGTATCAGAGCGTCGAACGCCAATAATATCAGGATAACAGTAATAAAGCTAAAGCCAATCCAGGGAGTATCCATGACGATACTGTTAAGTACCCAATCTCCATGACCATAAATATAGCGAATGGGTTCGATCGCGTAAGTCAAGGGATTGAGACTAGCAATCACCTGTAGCCAACCAGCCATAAAGCTTAAGGGAGCTAGAGCCGTACTGGCAAACAATAGAGGTAAGTTAGTTACAAAAATCACGGCAATTAGTTCAATATGACCAGGTAAGGCAAAAGCCAAACCAAGACTCAAGGCGGTAACTCCTAAAACAATCAAAAAGACGATTAGGGCGATCGCACTCAAGCCCGCAATTCCTGGCAATCCTGCACCCAGTATGGCACTGGCAAAGACAATTACTGCGGTCTGAATAAAGCTCAGGGCAATAATATAAACCGTAGAAGCTGCCACAATCGAATAGCGGGAGGACAAGGGTGCCACCAGCAAACGGTTGAGAAAACCAAATTCACGGTCAAACATTACAGGCAGTCCTGCATTTAATGCCCCCGAAAAGGCAGTAAAGACAATTACTCCTGGTGCGAGGAATTTAGCGTAGCTCAAGTCATTACCAAATAACCCTGAAGGCGCTTTGCTAAACAACGCGCCAAATAAAACCAGCCACATAAAGGGCTGAATGATGCCCGCAACTAAAGTCGAAGGACGACGTTGCAGTTGGATAAATAGACGTTGAGTCAGAGCTAATGTTTCCTGAATAAAATCCCCTAGGGAACTACTTTGCTCGCTGTTTTTGCTGATACTAGGATTGGGGGTTAATACAGATTTAATTTTACTGCTAGAAATGGACTGACTCATAATTTATTTGTGATAGTAAACAGTATGTTTGTTGATTGAAAATTAATTAGCTTAACTTGTCACGATTGCCCATTATTTATACTTATTACCTTCATTTTGACTCCGCCTTCAGGAGGAAAAGTAAAACCCCGACGACCAGATTTTAATGGGCGATTATCGAGCAATTCCAATTTTATCTGGGACATAATAGTCGCTAAAACTAACTTCATTTCAAATAGGGCAAAAGCATAACCCAAGCAACGACGATTTCCCCCGCCGAAAGGCAAATATTCATAGGGAGAGAACTGTCTTTCAATAAACCTTTCTGGTTTAAATTTTTTTGGTTCGGAATAAAGATCTTCTCGTTGATGAGTTAAATAAATAGAAGGAAATAAAGATGTTCCCGCCTCAAGCCGATATCCCATTAATTCAAAGGGTTGCTTTAATTGACGACCAACAAATACCACCACGGGATTTAATCTGAGGGTTTCTGATACTACCGCACTAAGATAGGGAAGTTTAGCAATATCGGTAAACTCTGCATTTTTAGCCAGAGAATCTAATTCTTGTCGACACTTTTGACCGACTTGAGGCAAACGATGTAGCCAATAGAATGACCAAGCCAAAGAACTTGCAGTAGTTTCATGTCCTGCAAATAACATGGTCATCAATTCATCTGCGATCGATCGATCGCTCATTGGTTGACCATCTTCGTATCTAGCTGCTAGCAATAAGCTGAGGATATCTTCGCCCATAGTATCGGGATTTTGACGACGGCGATCGCATTCCTCTTGTAAAATCTTTTTAATCTGACCTTGTTGTTGGCGAAACTTACTCCAGGGAGTTAATCCACCCAAGTCTTTTTGCAAGGCGGGAAAAAATAAGAAAAAAGAACGCAATGGCGAGTTGAACGTATCTAACCAATCTACCAAAATTGCTTTGAGGCGGTCGAATCTTTGTCCTTGCTCCAAACCAAAAATAGTCCTTAAAATAATCCGCAGGGAAATCTCTTGAGTATAGTCTCGAATACAAATAGTTTGACCAACCTGCCATTGAGAGATCACTTCTCTAGTCACACTAACCATAGTTTGACCGTAGCTTTTCATCCTCTCACCGTGAAAAGGTGGCATCAGTAACTTACGATCTTGTTTGTGTTCGATGCCGTCTAGCAACACTAAAGATTTATCTCCTAGCAAAACTCTTACTGGTGCGGTGGACTGCTGACCAATTTCAAATAAACTAGGATCGGCGGTAAAAACTTTTTCAATTGCTTGAGGATTACTGAAAATTACATAAGGAGGCATTAAAGAAGATTTTGAACCATAAAATATCTCGCCATATTTTTGGTTATATCTTTCTAACGTGCCAAACTGATCGAGTAAAGCTTGAACTATACCGACGATCGCAGGAGCTTTTGAACCAGGAGGAAGTTTGAGTGTGGCTGATGATGGAATTGCAGTAGTCATTTCATTTGCTGTTTTTTCTCTTTTTTGAGATCTCTGTTGCTAGATGCGGCTATTTGAGCATCCATGATGGTTTGTCCTGTGGCAGCTAGGTAAACATCATCCAGGCTAGGACGAGACTGCGCCAGACTAAAGGTGGGAAGCTCAACTTCAGCTAGGGACTGTTCTATTTTACTCAGGGAACTCTGACCCGATTTAACAATTAGATTGAGCGAATTTCCCTGAACGGCATTGATGATTACTTCTTCGACAAAAGGCAAAGATTCTAGAATATGTTTTGCTTTATTGGCTTCTTCATCGGCAGTAAACTCTCTTATTTTTAGGGTAACGCGATCACCTCCCAACTTATCTTTTAATTCAGAGGGCTTTCCTGCGGCAATCACTACTCCCTTATCGATAATTGCCAAGCGATCGGCTAAAGCGTCTATTTCCTCTAGATAATGACTGGTAATCAGAACCGTTGTCCCTGCTGAACGTAATTCCTGTAAAAACTCCCACACCACCAGGCGACTTTCAATATCTAAACCCACCGTAGGTTCGTCTAAGACTAAAACTTCAGGTTGGTGTAATAATCCCGCAGCTAAATCTAAGCGTTTACGAATTCCCCCTGAATAAGTACCCGTCTTTTTATTGGCATATTCTTCTAGTCCCAATACATCAATCAACTGCTCAATGCGATCGCCGATTATTTTCTTCGGTAAATGATAGAGTGCCGCCTGTAACCTCAATAGCTCTTTACCAGTCAGTACTTTATCAATTGCTACTTCTTGAGCTACATAACCCAACCGTTGTCGCACTGCTTTGGGTGAGGCGATCGCGCTAATTCCTCCTACTTCAATTTTTCCACCATCGGGTTTAGTCAGAGTACATAAGCAGCGAATCGTGGTGGTTTTTCCTGCACCATTGGGTCCCAATAGACCAAAGATTTCTCCTGGCTCGACAGCAAAGGAAATATCTTTAACCGCCTGGACATCACCATAGCTCTTCTGTAGGTTTTCGATTAAAACGGCAGCAGCCATACTATATAAAGTTGTTTTGTCTATATTCTATATATTAATTGTAATAGTCCAGCTCATGATAGATGTTAAGTAATTACTAATTACGGGTTACTTCATTACTGAAAAGCCCGTGACTTTTAAGAAGGGGGGTTTTGCTTTAAACTGTGAGATGGCTCATTATTTACAATTCAGGATAAATTCAGCGCAATGGAAATCGGGCAAAAAGTAAAAGTTTACAGAATTAAAGATCGAGTGAATAGAAACGTTGCTGGGACTTTAGGTAAAATTGGCACTATTAAAGAATATAAAATGACAGACGGTAGTGGCGTTGGGGTAGTGGTTCAATTTGACGATCGCAGCTCCACCTGGTTTTTTGAGGATGAAATTAAGCCCGTAAACTAGCCATAATAAATACAATCTATAACAGACTTAATAATCTCTCAAAAAATTTAAAATATGTCCTCGATCGTCACCTTTTTAGGTAAAGGCGGTACGGGTCGCACCATTAGCGCGATCGCAACTGCTAAAAAGCTAGCCTCAGAAGGCAAAAAAGTACTTTTAATGGGGCAGGATGCCAGTCCTGCTTTTGGTTTGACTTTGGGGATAACTCCTTCTACCGAACCACAGGAAATTGGGGCTAATTTTGCCGTAATGCAGCTAAACTCGGCTGTCTTACTAGAAAAAAGCTGGGAACAGGTCAAACAGCTTGAGGCGCAATACTTGCGATCGCCTATTCTCAAACAGGTATACGGTCAAGAACTGGGTATTTTTCCTGGAATGGATCGAGCTTTGGCTCTCAATGCAATCCGCGAATATTATCAAAGTAATAAGTATGACGTAATTATTTACGACGGCACAGGAGGTATAGATACCCTAAGAATGTTTGGTATGCCAGAAATATTAAGCTGGTATTTTCGGCGTTTTCGCGGCATTTTCACCGAATCTGACATTGTTAAAACCCTTTCTCCATTTGTCCAGCCGATTAGCAGTGCCATCCTCAACACTTCTTGGTCGGCTAACGATATTACTGGCAATAGTGATAATCCAGCGACGCAAATGTTAGAAGATGGGATGTCAGCCTTGAGCCAAGGTAATGTCCTGGCTTATTTGGTAACTACCCCAGACCCCATAGCAGTAGCAACAGCCAAATATCTTTGGGGCAGCGCACAGCAGGTAAGCTTGAGGGTAGGTGGCGTTTTGGTCAATCATGGTGAGGCTACAGATACCTTATCAAATGAATTTAATCCATTGTCAATTACCTCTATACCTAGATATGACGGCAGCAACTGGCAGCCTTTGATTGACAATTTACCTTCTATTCCAGGAGGCGATGCACCTCAATCAATCGAATTTGTCATGTCAGAGCGCAAGATCAAAGTGTTCTTACCTGGATTTGACAAGAAGGATGTTAAGTTAACTCAGTATGGACCCGAAATTACCATCGAAGCTGGCGATCAGCGACGCAACATTACTCTTCCTCCTGCTTGGCGTGGAAACTCTGTAACAGGTGCTAAATTTACCAATGGTTATTTAGAAGTAACGGTTGGGTAGGTCTTTAAAGCTATTAGCAAACAAAGTCAAACATCAATAAAGCCGATCAACACTATATAACATCATGTCAGATTCCACCACTAATCCCGAAAAGCCAGATAATTCAGGTGATTCCAAAGCTCGTCAACTCCTGGGGATGAAAGGCGCAGCATCGGGGGAAACTTCTCTTTGGAAAATACGCCTTCAGTTAATGAAGCCAATTACCTGGATTCCGCTAATTTGGGGGGTTATCTGTGGTGCAGCTTCTTCAGGAAACTATACTTGGACAGTAGAAAACTTCTTGCTATCAGCAGCCTGTATGCTGCTTTCAGGTCCCTTGATGACTGGTTATACTCAAACCGTCAATGAGCTATACGATCGCGAAATTGATGCAATTAATGAACCCTATCGCCCCATTCCTTCTGGGGCAATTTCCATACCTCAGGTGTAAGGTGCAGATTTTTGTTTTCTTATTTGCAGGGATTGCCTTAGCTTATGGTTTAGATGTAGCGGTAGGACATGATTTTCCCACCATTCTCTGTCTGGCATTGGGTGGCTCTGTTATTGCCTATATTTACTCTGCACCACCATTAAAATTGAAGCAAAATGGCTGGCTTGGTACTTATGCTTTGGGTTCGAGCTATATTGCCTTACCCTGGTGGACTGGTCATGCTCTGTTTGGAGATTTGAACTGGACGATTGTAATTTTGACTCTGATTTATAGTTTTGCAGGATTAGGTATTGCTATTGTTAATGACTTTAAAAGCGTGGAAGGCGATCGCGAATTAGGTTTGAAATCTTTGCCTGTAATGTTTGGGGTGACTACTGCTGCTTGGATTTGCGTCATTGCGATCGACGTATTTCAAATCGGCATCAGTGGCTATTTAGTCTCAATTCATGAGAATCTTTACGCCACAATTGTTTTTTTACTGGTAATTCCCCAAATTGTCTTTCAGGATATGTATTTTCTCCGCAATCCTTTGGAAAATGATGTCAAGTATCAAGCCAGCGCGCAACCGTTTTTAGTATTTGGGATGCTGTTTACAGGTATTGCTTTAGGACACGCAGGAATATAGTCACTGATTATTTGCGAAGCGCGAAAAAGCCCTAAAGGACTAACTTCGTCCTTTAGGACGTAAGGAGCTAATCCCTCTTCAGGGACGTAGTCCTTTAGGAAAAGCCTTTATTGAGCAAGAAGCTTATCCTTGAGGACTGATTTTAGTTCTTCAAATTTGATCGCTGTGGACATTGAGCGCAGGATAACAAAATATTAGGTTGCAATCGGCGATCGCATTTAATTTATTAAATAAAGTTTCTGTAAAGACGATCGATCTTTAAGCAAACAAAACAGCAATTTAGTAGTTGCTTAAGTCTTGAATAGAAATTAAATTTTTACGATCGTAAAACTCCAAATGCTTACACCTAGGTGATTATACAGGCATTTTATTTTCCTAGTTTAAATTTAAAACATCATTTTCCGTGTTTTCACTGGGCATTTCCAGTTTTTATGGTTATAAAGTTCTTATGAAGCTTACATAAAGTTCTGGTGAAGCAAAAAAATAGAAGACCCACTTCTAACCCAAGCTTTGCAATGAGAATCTTTATGAATCCCTAACTCAAAGTTACTTTTTATCTCTTATTTGCTATGAATGCATCAGTAAACTTGTTCGATATCTCAATTGCCGACGCTAGAAAACTAGGACAAGAAAAAGAATCGAAAGTCACAGATTGCTACGTCATTTGACGAGGGTTTTCTGTCCCGCGAGATTGATACTATCCATGACTATCAATTTACCAGCAATTTTTCTGATGGTATATGTGATGGAGAAAACAATTTTAAGCCTATTACCTACCAATGGTTTAACTCAGACTATCGTAGAGGATATTTGGTTGGGGTTGCTAGGAGGATGCGCGTTGAATGTGGGTGATGTATGGTGTGGTGTCGAGATGGATAAGGTTATTTCTGTTTAGTTGAAAGAAAATGCTCTGTGCGGTGGGAGCTAAAGAATGCGACAGGTAAGGAATAATTTGTTTTCTCATGCATCTGTGATGAAATGATTATTCCTCTGTCGCTTAAATCTTAGTCCAATATAGTTTTTTATTACGCAGTTTCAATAATTTAGATTCAGCGAAATCCACAAAGTAAAACAAGAAGACTGTCTTATGAACTTAGATTATCTGTTAATTCTTCTGAACGAAATCGATAATGTTAATCAACCAGAAAAACAATCGCTAGAAAATTATTTAGAACGACTAGTTGAGAATATACTCAAGCTACAGTACTGGGAATTAGAGCAAGGACGGGATTATGAGTATTGGCAGACTGTCGTGTTTAATTCTCGCAATTTTATTCGTAGATTAATTAAGAGTAATCCTAGCCTAAAAAAACATCTAGAAAAAGTATATCCAGAAACATATCACAATGCTGTTAGGATATGGAATTTAGAGTTTTATATACCTGAGAATAAACCAATTAGATTAGAGCAAATTATGGACAAAAGTTATTATGGATAATCTCTAGAATTTATTTGTTGACGAAGTAATGTCAGTAAAGGATGGTTATTTTGCTACTAAGAATATTGCAGATAACCATTCGCATCTATAATACTTTGTTTGAGCGGTTAAAATCCTGATCATCTCGGATTAAATGCTCCCCAAAAACGCCTTTGCCAAATTGCCTTTTCCTGTTTACTCTGTCTGAGAAAATAGAATTGATTGAAGGCGATCGCACAGATAGATAGAGCCGTTAATAAAGTAATAGCAGTAGAGAGAGTAACAATAATTAGTGTCCCCAACAAACCTACATTACCCACTACCCATCCCAGGCGCAGGTACATAATTACGCCGAGAATAGTGAGAATTGAAGGGGTAAAAACGCCCCCAAAAGTCCCTAGTCCCGAACTACTAGCTGTAACCGTCCCAGAGGGACGGCAATCCAATAGGTTTGAGCCTGAACAGATCTAGAGAAGAAGAATACGCTCGTTGCTAAAAGTAGATTCAGACATCGGAATTAAAGTCGGTGGTGTTGGGGTGCGCTCAAAAACAGTTGGTAATGCCAAACGGCGATCGCTAATTGGCGATCACGCTTTTGAGAAAATAGAAATTTAAAGCAAAAATCAACAGAATTTGAGAAGCAAAAAAAGGCAGTGTTTAAAGAGATAAATAAATTAAGACACTGCCATGAATCAAAATTATAGTGACCTTATTGAACAAATCAGCAATCTTCTGTTTAAGACAATAGTAGAGCAAGAGCCAAATCTAGCTGAAAAAGTCGCGAACCTCGACAGAGACTTATTGTCATTGTTACGAGCTATTAGACAATTTAGCTAAATACTTACAACGGTTTGCAGACGCTTGCCACTACGAGCTTTATAAAATCCAAGGATTACCAATAGGTTCAGGAGAAGTTGAAAGTGCCCATCGCTATATTCCTCAAAAGCGGTTAAAAATTCCAGGAGCGACATGGCATCCTGATACAATTAATCCCATGTTAGCTTTAAGAGTTATCCGCGCCAATGAATGGTGGTCAGACTTTTGGACTCATCTAATCGAGAAAAAGTTGGCTTGATTTTGCCTCTAAGTTAGCTGAGGGCATTGAATCAGACAAAGCTTTTTTTCTGCTCTTTAATCAATCGTAAATTTCCAGGAATTCACCGAAATGTCCTATTTTTGTGCTGTCGTAAAAATCAATCATTAAGGGAGTCGATTTACTTTTTAAGTTCTCATTTTGTAAGCGATCGCCTGTTTGGCATTACCAACTGTTTTTGAGCGCACCCTTTTTTAATAGACTTAAAGATTATGTCAATTTCTAAAATAGAAAATAAAATTGAATTATTGGAGATTGAACTAAAAGAAATAGATACTACCATTACTGATTCTATTGAACGTAATGAATATAAAATAGAATTACAGAAACAAATAAAAAAACTCAAGCGCACAAAAAGCCAAATAGAACAGCAGGGAAAGGAAAAACAAGAACTCGAATCTCTTAAATTAGAATTCATATCTTCTAGCGATGAAGCGGTTAGAATTCAAGGATCTAAACCTGACTGTAATCAACAGATTAAAACAGTAAAGGAAGCAGGAAAATTAACATCTGCTATTTCATCTCGATCTCTTAGTGCTGATCCAACATTCGAGCGTCAAAATAAATCTGAGATACCTTGGATTAAAATTCAACTTTTTATTATTTTAGGATTGGTATTAACAACTTTAGTTAGCATTGCCTTTATTTTTAGTTTAAATTCCGTTCGTAAAGCAGAACAAGTCAGACTACAAGAGTTAATTAAACAAGAAGCAGCTAAAGCTCAAGAAGAAATTCAAAAAAACAGACAAGAAATAGCAAAGGCAGAACAAGAAAAACAAGAAGCTAGAAATGAAGCTGAAAAAGCCAGACAAGAAGTTATCCAAGCAAAGAAAAAAGTTGATGATTTAATTAAAAATAATTTATATGCAGAAGCTAATACAAAAACATCACCTACAGAGTTTATTAAAAAGTATTATTTAAATATTAATAATCGTAATTATAACTTAACTTGGCAACAGTTTACCCCTAAACGTCGAGCTAACCCTCAAAGTTTTAACAGCTATATAGCTTGGTGGAATAGTGTTGAAAATACAGAAATTAAGCAAATTAAAGTTTTAAAACAAAATAATAATCAAGCAGTTGTATATGTTGAGTTGGATTATTTTATGAAGACAGGAACTATTTATAAAGAGAGAAAATCTAAAATATATTTAACTTGGAACAGTAAATATAATAATTGGTTAATTGAAGATCACCAGCAACTTTAATTCAAAATATTAGTTTACGATTAAATAATCGATGAATAGCGAGCGATCGCATGGTTTGAAAGCGATTGCCAAACCTGAAAATTAAAACTTAAATATACGATCCAAGGAATACTAATTGATTTCTAATTTCTTCCGAAGATATAGATGCAATTAATTTCTGCAAACCTCTCAACTGTTCTCCTACGGAATAGCTTTGCCTTGGCACGGCAATGATACCAGAGTGTTGTTTTCCTTCTGTTATATACATTTTGTGCAGTTGACAGTAATCTTTAACATTAAAAGTGTAAATTGCACGATTTTGGCTAGTTGACCAGATTAATTGTTTTGGATCTATAAGACCAAGATTTTCAGCTTCAAAAGTGGTTAATGTATCAATATTCGCATTACGCAAAGCTACCACAAACGAATTTCTGCTAGCATCCTCATCAATATATAAACGAATTTTATTCACTGCAATTTTAAACCGACAATCGTTGATATTCTGAGGTTTCTTCAGCTAGATATTGCTCAATTTGTTCTTGGTTTGAATAATAATAAGCCAGAGCCGCATGAACTTCAGCCAAAGTCAAAAAGTTATATTCCTGCAAAATTTGCTCTGGACTTAAGCCTTCTTTTGTCAAGGTGGCTATTTGCTCAACAGAAAATCTTTTTTCTGTAATTCTAGGACGACCTTGGCAAACATCTGGGGTCGAGACTATCAATGTTCCTATATTAACGGTAGTTACCATTCTAGAGTTTTGCACTTGCTTTTGTATTCTAGAATTATAACCAAAATTACTTACTGCTTTAAAATATTTCTAATGAAGACGTAATCAGACTAATTCCTGCTCTGGCTTCATTTATTTTTAAACTCCTATTTAATAGTTTTTTAAAATACAATAGTTGATTAAAATTTAAAACTTCAAGCTTTATATTTGGAAATAGCGTGATTCATCAGGGTAATCTGTTCTCCATAAAAAGATGGAGGCATCAGACTATGAACCCTATGATCTAAGCCATCGTGCATCACATCTGTGGTTAAATCTGAGTGATCCAGTCCTAAAGTGTGACCAATTTCATGAACAATCGTATTAGCAATTAAATTAGATAATTGATTAACATTTAAATCTGCCACGTAAGAAGCATTACAAATTTGGTCGATACGTACCACTGCTAAATCTGTAACCTGATCTAAACTAAAGCTGGCAAACCCCAGATAATCAACCTCTAAATCATCAACCAAAACATAGACGTGGGTGAAATTTTCTTGCCATTCTCTGGTATCTGGGGGTTCTGTGGTTAGATGTACATTGATACTTCTAAAGGCACTAAATACGGTTCTGTTGCAAAAACCAGAGTCTGCTTGGTAGTATTATTTAAGTCTATTTTACTACCTTTCAGATGAACTCAAAGCAGCCATTCAAATGGAAACATTTCCAAGGTGAGATTATTTTACTTTGTGTAAGATGGTATCTTCGCTATGCTCTGAGTTACAGGAATTTAGAGGAAATAATGATGGAGAGAGGACTATCTGTAGACCACACTACAATCTACAGATGGGTCATGATTTATGCTCCTGAAATAGAGAAAAGAAGTAGAAAACATCTTAAGTCAACTAATGATTCTTGGCGCGTAGATGAAACTTATATCAAAGTCAAAGGAAAATGGAAATATTTGTACAGGGCAGTAGATAGTAATGGCAAAACTTTAGACTTCATGCTCAGTGCCAAAAGAGATAAAAATGCAGCTTATAGATTTTTTATCGTAACTGCTCAATAACCACTGGTAGCGATCAGGGATAAAGGGAATCGGGTTGCTTAAAAGACTCTTCATCTGCTTTAATAGCACAATGAGACTTTCCCAGCTCCCGATAGAGATTCCAGAGGTAGAATGTACGCCCTTGGTGAATTGGTTGTGAACTAATTGCCGAGCAGCAACAGATAATTGAAAAGCAACAGGAAACGATTGCCAAGCTAGAAAAAAAAGTTAGTGGTCTTGACGAAGAACTCAAAGCAGCCAAGAAATTAAAGAGCAAACCGAAAATTAGACCCAGCACTCTCAATCACAGAGTCCAAGATTCTCAACCAGAAGGTAAAAGAGGTGGCTCGAACAAACGCAGCAAAAAGTTAAGCTTTGTGGTAGATGAAGAGCAAATGGTTAAGCCCGAGAAACTGCCGAAGGTGCGAGTTTTAACGGCTATAGAGAATACGATGTACAGAAATAGTTCTTCTATGACACAATATTAGGTTTAAGCTTGCCGAATACGTTACAGCGTCGGGAAAGACAATAATTCGGAAAGTTACCTGAGCAATATCAGGGACATTATGGCCCAACTCTAATTGCATTCACTCTGTATCAACACCACCAGTGTCGAGTCCCCCAAAATTTAATTCTTGAGCAGCTCAGGGAAATAGGAGTAGACATTTCCGTAGGTCAAATTAACCGCATCTTGATGGAGCAAAAAGAGTCTTTTCATACGGAACAGAGTCAAGTCTTGCAGGCAGGTTTAGAGAGCGCAGAATCTATACACACTGATGACACAGGAGCCCGACATCAAGGAAAGAATGGATACTGCACAGTTATAGGTAATGAACTATTTACTCATTTCAGTAGCACCAACAGCAGAGTCGGTCAAACTATTTGCGGATTTTAAGAGGCACAGCTCAGGATTTCCTACTTAATGAATATTCCCGCAGCAACGCCTGAAAAACAGCAACTACCATTGTGCCATCTATCGAAACTCAAGTTTAACTCTCAGGTTCAGGCGAAGGGGAAATCAAGAGTGGAATGAATATTTAGAGGCATCGGCTATTGCCAGTAAACAAGCAATTAGATTAGTCACAGAGGCAGCACTGCTAGGAAGTGCGATTGAGCATGGAGTTTCCCCAGAACTGATTGTTCTGAGTGACGGAGCCAAACAATTGTGAAATTTTAGTCCATGCTCTGTGTTGGGTTCATATGGAAAGGAGCTTCGCCGTCTCAATGGAGTAACGGCACAGCAGCGACAAGAAATTGAGCAAGTTAGGAGACCTTGTGGGCTTACTACCGTGAACTGAAAGCCTACCAAGAGCAGCCAACTCCCCAAGAATCGGAGCGATTAGAAGCCCGCTTTGAGGAAATTTTCGGGCAGCGTTTCCCCATCACTATGGTCTGAACCTAGTGATGCAGCAGTTCTGTGCCCATAAAGATGAATTAATGCGGGTTCTAGATTCACCCCAAGTACCTCTGCATAACAATGCTGCTGAAACTGACATTCGAGAATATGTCACCAGGCGGAAGATTAGCGGTAGTACTCGTCATGACGATGGGCGTCGGGCGAGAGATACCTTTACAGGTTTGAAGAAGACTTGTCGAAAATTAGCTTATTCCTTCTGGCAGTATTTACTCTCCCGCATCAAAGGAGATGAAACTGTTCCCTATCTACCAGATGTAATTAGAGCGCGAGCCCCCGCTCCTAATTAATACAACCCAATCTCCTTTTATCGGCGATCACTTTTTTACCTCGATCCCCACCAGTGGTTATTGAGCAGTTACAAAAAGAGTTACTTTAGCCATTAGAGGGGTAAGATGGTTCGATACCAAAGCAGCTATTATTACTTATTTATTGGCTGAGTTATCTGACCTAAATATTAAAATCAAAAAACTTTATTTAGATCGAGAATTTTTCAGTGTAGCTGTTATCGGAGGCAAAAGGGGCAAAAATGGGGTAGAATATTTAGTCTATGTCGTTCATAAAGTCAAAACAAGTTTATCTCATATTCGAGAAAGCTATCGTCAACGTTTTGGGATTGAAAGTAGCTATCGACTGAAAAATAGTTGTCGGATTAGAACTACTACTAAAAAGCCTGTTTGGCGACTTCTATTGGTTGGGATTTCTTTTCTTCTTGTCAATATTTGGGTCAATTTTCGAGTGAAGGAAAATCAGCCAACCTCGACGTGGGGGAAGGTTAATTTACGGTAATAAGTTTCCTTTAAAAC
>CAVRWR010000065.1:0-32808 GCA_963724445.1 uncultured cyanobacterium
GCTTACTCAGTAATTTCCGACACAGAAAAATGATCTTCCTGCATCAGTTCAGGAACAAGCTGCAAAAGCCTATGCACTCTGGCAAGAAAATCCCTATCATCATAATTGCTTATAAAAGCGATCGCGTTGCTGAATGACACAACACAACATATCAATGTTAGTTCTTTAGAGCATCGCTAGCAGAAAAATCAAACATTTTTAATAACTGGACTTTAGGAAAGAAGTAAGAAGAATCAGCCACAATCCTGATAGAGTAATAGTTGTACTTGAATACCAGCTCTGACCTCCAGAATGAAAGAAACAACCCTGTCGGCGATGCCACCATGCTTTGAAAAATGGTGCAGCAAATTTGACGATTTATGGAAAAACCAAGGTCAAAAAAGCGGTGGACCCGCAAAGGAACGCGCACCAAGACAAGGGATTTCGTTACTATTTAGCTGGATTGCTGGGAGAAAGTAAACGCAAAAATATTGCTCAAATGACTGATAATATAATCGGTTCTTCTTATCATAATGTTCATCATTTTATTAGTAAATCTAAATGGTCAGCATCCTTAATAAATGAACGTCGTTTAAAACTGATGAGTAAGTGCCCTAAAGGACTAGCCCTAAAGGATTAGTTCCGCTTCGCTCCACGTCCTTCGCGTCGCAACCAGACTAGAATTAGAAATGGTTTTGCACTGATAATCGATGACTCTGGACATAGAAAAAGTGGAAATTTTACGTCAGGAGTAGGACGACAATATATCGGAGAGATTGGCTCTTCGAGTTCGGTAGTTGCTTCAAGTCGGTGAAACCGCCCAACGCACTACCTCACAAAACTGATAATGGAGTAGTGATAGTTACAACTCATTTATATGATGGAGTAAGAAGTCTTCCCTTGGACGTGGAATTGTATCAACATGCTGATTCATTACCTAAAGGAAAAGAGGATCAAGATTTTGTCAAAAAGCCAGATATAGCTCTAAAGTTAGTCAATCAAACTCTCTCTCGAAAATATTATCCAGGAATTGTTTTAATCGATGGGGGTTATGGAAATAATTCGACTTTTTTGAAAGAGCTGGAAAAACTCAAGCTGAATTATATCGGTGGTTTAGCTAAGAATCGTCTGGTTAGTATTATCAATCCTAAAACAGGAAAAAAACAATCAGAAAAAAGGTTAGATGAAATAATATTATCTTTGCCCCAAGAAGATTTTGAAGCTGTTACTTTAGAACTTGATAAACCGAAAACTGTTTGGGTAGCTACTATTCAAGCCGAAACTAATGGTCTTGAAAGGTCAGAGAACTATCGCCATCGTCATGAATGCTAGCTCTCCAGAATCGAAGCTACTGAAATCGATTATTTAATCACTAATGAACCAGGTAATAAAGCAACAGGAGAATGGATAGTTAAAAACATTTTCAAATAGAAACTATATTGAAAAGTTTTATAGGGAAGCTAAAGGCTGGTTAGGCTTAAAAGAATATCAAATGAGAAAAAAAGAAGCTCTAATTCGTCACTTTATTTTAGTATTTACTGCTTATACCTTCATTATTTATCCTCCTTCGAGGACGTAGTCAGCAATTAATGGGAGGACTGAGAAAACGATATGCTAATAAACCTTTAACAACTTTTGCGCTTTACTTTAGAAGCTTTTTTAACAGGTGTTTCTTACAATTTCTTGAACTGGCTACAAAATAATATGGAACTGTTTGCGGAGCATAAAGCCCATCGGGGATTTATTTGGGGATAAAATCAGGTAAAAATACTACTGTACCTCTAGTTTAAGGATTATCAATTACTTTTTTCCGAAAGTCCAGATAATCGCAGTAAAATGGGGAGACAACCGTAAAATTTGTGCCAATTTTCTTGAATAAACGAATAATAATCTTTTTTTGCTCGTCCAATTTACTAGGCGGACAAAGGTTTAGAGTATAAAGCAACTGTTTTGCTTTATACTGCATAGTGCTTAATTCATTATCTGTTGCTAAATACAGCTCGTTATTCAGCATCTTTTCGCGCTCTGTTTTTTCTTTATCCGTCATCCTTTTAATGACTCACTCTGTTGACGCAGTAGATCCACCCCACGAGAAGTCCCAAGACGAGTTGCCCCTGCCTGAATTAAAGCGATCGCCTGTTCATAGGTACGAATTCCACCTGAAGCTTTAATGCCAATTTGCCCTTTAGTAATTTCCTGTAAAATCTTGACATCTTCCACCGTTGCCCCGCCAAACCAGCCTGTACTTGTCTTGAGATAAGCTACTCCAGCATCAAGACAAATTTCTCCTGCTAATCTTTTTTCCTCATTAGTTAGTACAGTTGTTTCTAAGATTGCCTTGACAGTTTGACCAGTTTCTTCGCAGATTTGGGCAATCTCGCGATATATTTTGTTTGATTCTCCTGTTTTTGCCCAACCTAAATTGATTACTACGTCTAATTCAGTAGCACCGTTTTCCATCGCCTCCAATGCTTCTTGTAATTTGGTTGAGGAGGTGACTGCACCTGTGGGAAAACCAATTACCGTACATACCTTTGGTTGTTTACCATGCAGTAGTTCTTTTGCCTGTCGAACAGAGGCAGGATAAATACAAACGGTCGGAAAATTATATTGCCAGGCTTCTTGACATACCTGCTTAACTTCATCAGGGATTGCGCTGGGTTTAAGTAAAGTATGATCGATGTAGGTAGCAATATCGATGTTTAAATCAGTTATAGCCATTTGTCGATCTTAAATAAGTTTAATTTCTCTATCTATTGTCGCAAATTATGGTTGGTTAAAAATACCGTTAAACAAACTACTTGTTATCTATTGTGGTAGATTTTGCCCAAAGTGCGATCGCTTTTGATCTCCACTACCAGATCCGCCGAGTTGGTTAAAGGCTTGATAAATAATTCTGGATGAAGTGACTTCCAGAAGTATTCGACAAAGCGATCTATTTCTCGATCGCTCATGCCAGTTTTCCCTGTAGCAATCATCTTATGTTCTGCTGCTTTACGCCACTGCTTACTAAGACGATAATCTTCGGGATCTAAAATTACTAGGCTGTCTAACTTTGACCATAGAGGCAAATAAGCTTGTAAACGCTGGTTGCTATCTTTGGCAAACTGCCGATCCTCCTGAGTAATAATTGGTTTAGGAGCAGTTTCCCAGCAGTCATTGGTGATGGGTTTTACTCCAACAAACCAGCCTTCAAATAGGAGAATATCAGGTTTAACTATAGCTTCTGGGTTAGTGCGATCGCCCGCCCCCTTAAATGCGGATTTATCAAATCGAGGCATTAAAATCTTAGTAGAACTTTGACCTTGAACACATTGTTCAATCACCTGTAAGCCCAAATCGACATCATGAGTTCCAGGAGGTCCACGCCAAACTAAGCGCGGATCTTGCTGTTGCAAGGCTTGTCTTTGGGCGTAAGTTAAATAGAGATCGTCAATTGAAAGAGTAGCGACGGAATACCCTAAGTAATTGAGTAGATATTGAAGAATGATACAGAGAGTTGTTTTTCCCGTTCCCTGACTACCCAAAATTCCTTGAACAAACGTTCTATTTAGCTTACTTCTCTTTGCTGCCAAATCTAACGCTACAGGTAGCCACAGGTTTTTTAATGTATCGACAATAGTATCTTGCTGTTCAAACTCAAGACTTCGGCATAACAATCTAACTTCAGCCAATAATTCTGGGAAAAACTTTGACTCACTACCTTGAATAAGCAAACTTTTTAGTTTGAGATGATTTACATCCTGATTCATTACTAAGAACCGAGTTTGAACGCTTCTAGAAATAGACTGTAAATTAGCCCAATTTTAAATAAGTTTAAGACATCTATATAAAGCGATCGCCTGGCGGGGGGAGAACCTTTTTTTTGCCGACGACGATAGACCACCATGCTAGTCAATTCAGTAAAGACAAACAAAATCGCCGCAGCAGGAATATCCCAAACAGCTCGCTGTCCAGCAGTAGTAACAATTGCCGAACCCATGAAAAATCCCAGGAGAATACTAATTAAATTCAAAGAAATGCGTCGCCAAGGATTACTAAATAATAACTCCAGGCGATCGCCAGTAACATCTACTAAGCTGTTAAGACGGGTACGTTGCATAGCTGGTTACTAATTACTAATTATTTATCAATACGGCTGTAAATCCACAAAGAGCTTACCAGTCCAATACAGTGAGCCAAAATAATGCTGAAGCAGGCTTGAATGATAAATACGTCTAGAGAATTAACAAACTCAGTGGTACTTTGATTATTAAAGACTTTAGCAGGATCGAAAGCTAAAGTCTTGGAAAGAACTATGCCTGTAATTGTTTCTCCGCCCAAAATAGTAAGTATCGTCCCCACAATACTAGTAATAATTGCAATTTGAACCATCTTAATCGTAGTAGATTTTTTTGGTGGAGCCGCGTTAGGTTTAGCAAACTTACTTGCCATTTTGCCGTATCTAAAGGAAATACAGATGCCGACAACTAAACAAATTAAGCCGCAAACAGCGCAAAATAAACTAAAGCCAATACCAGCACTGCTTCTCTCTGCTTGATTGACGATCGCCAAAGCTAAGGTGACTGAAGAGACAACCCCCAATACTAGCTGGAGCCAAAACCCTGCTAATCCTGCCCATTTAAGGGCATGGGCTACCTTTTTTAGCCGAGCTGATTTGCCAAGAGGTGGCGGGGCAGAGCCGCTACTCCCAGAAAAAGGGGTAATTTCTGATTCTTTGGACATAGTTAAAATTCTCCTGGGCAAATAATAGCAACAAATTTAAACGAGATACGTTATGGCAATATTTTAGTCAGCAGTCTAATGGTGGGTAGCCCCGATTTCAGGAGTAATGACCAGAAATAATTAATCAGAACATAGGTAAATTCTAACCAAGTTACATAATTATTTGGGATTACATCTCAATCAATAATAAACTAGATAAATGAGAGAGTTAGCGAGGTGGTTGCAGATTTGCCCTTAGAGGCAGGTTTGAGGAAAGTCCGGACTCCCGAAAGACCAGACTTGCTGGGTAATTCCCAGTGCGAGCGATCGCGAGGATAGTGCCACAGAAAAATACCGCCAATGAAAATTGGTAAGGGTGCAAAGGTGCGGTAAGAGCGCACCAGCAGTATCGAGAGGTACTGGCTCGGTAAACCCCAGTGGGGAGCAAGGTCGAAGAGATTATGGTTGGTCTTTTTCCGATCTCGACTAAGGTGTACTGCATGAGATGTTTGGTAACAAACATCCTAGATAGATAACTACCCTCGAAGCTAAATTGTTTAGTTTTGAGAACAGAATCCGGCTTACGTTCTGACTCTCTCTCTTCTTAATACGTTCAAAGTTAAATGTTTGCAGACTCCAGACGACAAAAACAATTACAGACTTTAGTCCGAAAGTTAGGTCTTTCTGCCACCACAACCGTTGACTGGTCTTTATTGGATTTGGCACTGACTCATCCGAGTATTTCTCGTACTAGTAATTATGAACAGCTAGAGTTTGTCGGGGATTCAGTGATCAGGCTGATAACTGCTGAATTATTGCTAGAAACCTATCCTCAAGAATCAGTTGGTGAATTTGCTGCCATTCGTTCTATTTTAGTGAGCGATCGCGTCTTGGCGGAGCTGGCTGAAAGTTTTGGTATCGAACCCTATCTAATTATTGGCAGCAATGCTACAGGCAATCCCGCAGGTAGACAGTCCTGGTTAGCCGATGCTTTTGAAGCGGTTTTAGGTGCGCTATACCTTAGTACTCACAACATGAGTTTAATTCGTCCTTGGTTGGATAATGTCTTAAAAATCAGAGCCGAGGAAGTTCGTCGAGATCCTGCTCGGTTTAACTACAAAGATGCTCTCCAAGAATGGACCCAAAGAAAATATAAACTCTTGCCTCAGTATCAGGTTGAGCCAAACAAACAGCTCGATTTATCTTTGTCCAGAAAAAATCAAGGTAAGTTATCCACCCTAGAAGAAAATTTTATTGCCGAAGTATGGCTCAATGACCGCTGCTTGGGCAAAGGTTATGGTCGCTCAAAAAAATCTGCCGAACAAGCTGCTGCTAAAGAGGCATTATTAGCAATTGAGGATCCAAAACAGTGATTGCCATTTGACCTTTAACTGTTAACTCTTCCAGTAGTAGTATGAGAATAGAAGAAAATAGTAAAATATAACACCTTAACTTTAACTACCTGCAAAGAATCAGATAATCATAGAGTGACCCGAAGCAATAATGGAAAATGACGAACTAAGTTTAATTGAAGCTGAACTAAGCAGTCCTCTAGATCGGGTTGATACGGCAGGTGTACCTACAATTCCCCCTCCAGATCCCGAGCGAATGTTAGAGTTGCTCGAATCCAACGTTGCTTCAGAGAAGATGTTGGCAGCCAGAGCATTTTGCGAATTAGAGGATCGGCGTTCTATCCCCCTGCTGATTGAGCTGTTAGATGATGCCTGTCCTCTGGTAAGAGTCAGCACTACCTACGCTCTAGGACGGAACAGCGATGCTGCTGCCGTGGAGCCATTAATTCAGCTGCTGGCAAAAGATTTTAATGGTTATGTCCGCAAAGGAATAGTTTGGGCGCTGGGTAATAGTAAGGATCGTCGCGCGCGACCGCCTTTAATCCATGCTCTTAAAACGGATATTTCAGCGGTTAGACTTTGGGCTGCTAGTGGTCTGGCTCAAATTGCCATCCTAGATTACGAAGATATAATCGCCGCGATTCCCCCTCTAATTTTAGGATTAAGAAGAGATCAAACGTCAGCAGTGCGCAGCAACTGTGCTTGGGCAATTGGGCAACTGTGTCGGGAACTTCCTTCTAACGTAGTGTATGCTACGGCGATCGATGCTTTGATTGAATCTTTAGTGGAAGATAAAGATTTAGGAGTCAAGGATGATGCTAGAAGTGCTATTCTCAAAGTCGGCGATCCTCGTGGTTTACAGATGATCGAGGAACTGGAGTTTGAAGGATTAATTTAACTAGCAACTATTACATGAGTAAACCTTTGATCCTCGGAGTCAGCGGTGCTTCGGGGCTGATTTATGCCGTACGTGCATTGAAATATCTACTGGCGGCTGACTATCAGATTGAGTTAGTAGCTTCTCGCGCCACCTATATGGTATGGCAAGCAGAGGAAAATATTCGCTTGCCCGCAGAGCCAGAACAGCAAGAACTATTCTGGCGTTCAAAAGCAGGAGTGAAATGTGGAGGAACTCTCAATTGCCATCGTTGGGGTGATGTAGGCGACAACATTGCCAGCGGTTCTTTTCGTACTTTGGGCATGGTGGTTATCCCCTGTAGTATGAGTACGGTGGCTAAAATTGCCGCAGGTTTAAGCTCAGACCTACTCGAACGAGCCGCAGATGTCCAAATCAAAGAGGGTAAACCTCTGGTTGTTGTTCCTCGCGAAACTCCATTTAGCTTGATCCATCTGCGCAATTTAACGACCTTAGCCGAAGCTGGAGTAAAAATTGTACCAGCGATTCCCGCCTGGTATCATCACCCCAAAACTATTGAGGATTTGGTTGATTTTGTCGTGGCTCGCGCTTTAGACACCTTAGATATTGACTGCATTCCTCTAGAAAGATGGAAAAGCAGTTGATTTATCGTTGATTTATTGAATAGTGGTGGTAGTTTATGATTCAGCTTCTAATTAGCAACAGGAGTAGCTTTAGTTACCGAGCCATTATTGACACCTAAAGTAAAAGTTAAAGGAATATCGGGATAGTTTTTAACTACTTGGCGATACACTTTGTAATTGGTCGGCAGATTTAGTCTTTCTCCATCTTTGTCAAATTTGACTCGAAACTCTTCTTTCCTGTCTAATTCTAGTTTGCCAATCTTTTCTGCGGGACTTTTTTTGCCAGCTTCAATCTCATCAACAGATGGTTTAGGGGGTAATTTAGGCCACCATAAACCAGTATTATCATCCTGAGATACTGCTCCTTCAGGCTTTGCACCGTTGAGATTGATCAATGAAGTTGATTCAAACTCCTGATAGCGTCCCCGCTTATCCTCCAGAGGATCGTTGGCGTAGTTTACGAGCCAGGTATAAGTGGTTTTGGCTGTCGCCTCATACTGTCCTGCTCCCGATTCACTTGAACCACAGCTATTTAGAGCGATCGCCATGGTAAAACCTGCGGTAGCTAGGCAAATTTGATTAAATTTTCGTCTGTTTAGTAATTTAGATTTTGAGATCATCAGTATTTTTTCGAGCTGGTTATTAGTAATATTTCTGACTAATTATTTATTTCGGCGTTTGAAATAAGCCAGAAGTATGTGAATATATGTAAGGGTATGGATATATATCTACATAAATATTACTAGAGCTGCGAACCAGTATTTAAGAATTATTGATAAAAAAATGTTAAGGACAGTAGGGTTAGGACTATTAATAGCTGGATTAACGCCGATTGGTCTGGCTAACTCTACTGTGATTGAGACAAATAATCAGCAACCGAGCATCAATCCGTTACCCTCAGCAAAAACAAGTTTAAATTTAGTCTGTAGCAAATGGAGTTCATTCCCTAGCTGTCAAACAAAATTACCTGGTGCAGCACCAGAAATTCAGTCAGATTTATGGCTCCAGAAAATTACTAGCACTTGGTTATCTGGTACCTCTTTGCTTGGTTGTCTTCAGCGATCGCCACAAGAAAATTCTGTGGCGCAGCTTTTTGGCGATCGGCAAGATCGGCTTAGCCACTCTTCTCAATCCCTCAAGACAGTGAATGTCCTGTCTTCTTTCAGCAAATTGGCAAATCCAGAATGTGCCTTTACCTGGCAGCAACAGCTCAAGCAAAACTTAGCTGCGGTAGAATCGAGCAGATCTACACCGCAATCCAAATTATCTAATTACTCGACAAATTCTCAGAACTACGCTTCTTTGCCAAAATTTCCCCAGCTATCTCGCAGCAGCCTAATTGTCTCTTTTCCTCAAGAAAACAGTTCCTTTGTCACCCATACCAGTAAGCTGACTAATCCTGCACCAGCAACCAAACGTATCGCCAGCGGTTTTGGTTGGCGCAAACGACCTTACAGCAATCAATTACAGTTTCATCAGGGTATAGACTACGGCGCTCCCTATGGGTCAACCGTGGTTGCTGCTGGCAATGGAATCGTCACCAGAATTGTCTCAGGTTGTGCCGATTTTGGCAATTTGTTCTGTGGAGGTCAATTAGGCAACTGGATTGAGATCGATCATGGCAACGGAGCCATTGGTACTTACGGTCATTTAAAAAGTAGTTCCATTACTATAAAAGCGGGAATGAAGGTCTGGAAGAATCAGTCCATTGCTCAGGTTGGTAGTTCTGGCTGGTCAACAGGGGCGCATCTAGATTTTCGCCTGAAGGTAAATGGAGAATACAAAGATCCAGCAAAATATGTTCAGGAATTTCAGCTAAATAAGTTAGCCAAATAAATTAGAGGCGACTGAATAACAATCCAAATATTGTAATCCTAATTTATTACCAAAAACCTCTTTTACCACTAGGCATAATTGTCATCCAGTTGGTTTTTGCTTCTTCTAATTGTTCGGGAGTCAAATTACTGTTACTCAGATTTGCCCCACAAAGATTTACTCCCTTTAGCTTGGTGTCGCTAAAGTTTGCGTCGCTCAGATTTGCTCCCCGCAAATCAACCCCTTCTAAATTTGATGATTTAAATAAGGATTGACTCAAATCAGCATTCCGTAACATAGCCTGTCGCAGATTCTGAATTGGTAAAATTAACTCGATTTAAATTTGCTCCTTGAAAGTTAGTTCTAACCAGTTTGGAATCATGAAATTTAATTTCAGACAAGTCTGCCTTTTGTAGCTCTTGCATACTCAAATCTTTGAAGCCAAAATCTTTTCTCCCAGAGGAATAAGCTTTCAAAATTTCTTCTGCTAAAAGTTTGACGGGTTTGGCAGGAGCTTTGGAAACTTTGTCGAGGGAGGTAGTACTATTATTCCCGACACTAGTTCTTGGATTAGCTCCTCGGGAATATCTAGAGGTCGATGCGCTTCTGCTTCCTCCATGGCGGGCAGTTCTAGAACTAGGAGTATTACGACGAGAAGAACCGACTCTAGTTCTATTGGTGCTGATATTGGTATCTGCAATGGCAGAATAACCCAGCATACTCTCAGCCAAGCTATCGACATGATGTTCCATATCTAGGACCTGAAGTACTTCCTCAGCAGTTTTATAACGGCTTTTGACTGCGATCTCCAGCATTTTGGTTAAGATGTCAGCAAAGCTTTCACTAACATCAACGTATTTAAACCAATTGATGTCTCCCGTAATGGGGTCGCATTCCATATTTTTGGGCGCTTTACCACTCATCAAATACATACAGGTAACTCCCAAGGCATAGACATCGCTTGAGTAAACGGGACGCATTGCTAGCTGTTCTGGAGGTGCAAAGCCTGGAGTACCCACAGCAAAAGCAGTTAAAGCTGTTTGTTCGGAGGCAGCGCCCACACTATTTACCGTATTTTTAACTACGCCAAAATCAATTAAAACCAGTTTGTCGTCAATTTCGCGACGGATGATATTGGCTGGTTTGATATCTCGATGGATTACCTTTTGGACATGAATATCTCTGAGGATCACCAGAATTTCTTTGAGTACCTGCCTGGCTTTTGCTTCGTTGAAGACTCCTAGTTTCTTTACTTCTTGCTGGAGATTATCTCCCTTGACAAATTCTTGAATTAAGTAAAATTGCTGACGGTCTTCAAAATAGTCGAGCAGTCTGGGGATCTGGGGATGATTGCCAACCTTGCCTAGAGTTCTTGCTTCGCGCTCAAATAATTCCCGCGCCATTGCCAGGAAATTGGGATTATCTGTATTGGGTCTTAATTGCTTGATTACACAAAGAGGCTTGCCTGGAAGAGCCAGATCTGCTGCCAAAAAAGTTGCGCCAAAACCACCTTTTCCCAGACCTTTGACTAAATGATATCGATTATGTAAGAGCAGTTTTGAGCCGCAGGCTTTACATAATTTCGACTTGGGATTATTTACTGGTTTAGGACAGTCTGGGTTTAGGCAATAGCTCATTCAAAGTACCTACAAGGCTCTGTCAAATATACACGTAACACAAGCGATAGAACTCGCCCCCTAGCTGAATCTTCAGTATTGAATATTATTTCCTTTCCAGCTATTTCTTCCCCAGCATATCCTACATTTTTTAAAATCAGTTGAGAGAAGCAAGTTATTAATTAGTTTCTTGAGTAATGCACCTAATATATTGGGCTATGATGTCCTGCTAAGATAGATTTCAATCCACAGATTTTTTTGTTTTCAAGCAAATTATGCCCGTATATTTATATTGGGGAGAAGACGATTTTGCGATCGCCCAAGCAGTGGAGAAATTACAGAAGCGAGTACTTGACCCCGCCTGGATGCAGTTTAATTATCATCAGTTAGAAGGCGATCGCGCTGAATCTATTATTGAAGGGTTAAATCAAGCGATGACTCCCGTATTTGGTTTGGGCGCTAGGATGGTCTGGTTGATTGATACCAATATTTGCCAACAAAAGCCTGCTGCCGATACCTTATCAGAATTAGAGCGCACTTTAAAAGTAATTCCTGAGACATCTCACTTACTCTTTACCACCAGCAAAAAACCCGATGGCAGATTGAGTTCAACCAAGCTTCTGCAAAGATATGCGGAGGTTAAAGATTTTAGTTTAATTCCTCCCTGGAAAACCGACTTGATTGCCACTCAGGTGCGGGAAACAGCTCAGAGATTGCAGCTTAAATTGACGACTCAGGCAGTTGATTTATTAGTGCAGTCGGTAGGCAATAATACCAGGCAGTTATGGAATGAATTAGAAAAACTAAAAATTTACTGGGGTGATAAAGATCGACCCCTAGACGAAAAGGCTGTGGCAAAGTTGGTTCTCTGCAATACGCAAAACAGTCTCAAGTTAGCCGAGGCAATTAAAGATGGTAGTACAGATCGAGCTTTAGGCTTAGTTAATGATTTAATCAACCGTAATGAACCCGCGCTAAAAATAGTTGCCACTTTGGTCGGACAATTTCGCACTTGGACGATAGTCAAATTGATGCAGCAGTCTGGGTCAAGAGATAATCAGGCGATCGCTCATGCTGCGGGAATCAATAATCCCAATCGGCTGTTTTTTATTAGTAAAGAGATTCAAAGAACAACTGCCGAGAAATTGCTGGCGACTTTACCAATACTGCTGGAATTAGAACATAGCTTAAAGTCTGGAGGAGAGGCACGCTCAACATTGCAAACCAAGACAATTGAATTGTGTTTAGTCTTTAGTATTTAGTATTTAGTCAATTGCCACTTACCCCTTAACGATCGCGCCAAAATCCGCCAATACCCTAGCATGATTGCGCAACAACCCCAGAAGATTTAAGCGATTTTCCCGAACATCTTGGTTTTCCGCCATGACTAAGACGCTATTTTCGCCATCAAAAAAATTACTCACCACAGGGGCAATTCTAGTTAAGCCATTAATTAAAGATTGGTAGTTACGTTCTTGCAAAGAGGCTTCCGTCTCGGGCAATAGCTCAACCAGTGCTTGGTAAAATTCTCCCTCGGAGGATGCTTCAAATAGTTCAGGGTCAACTAAATCTTGGGGATCTAAAGCTTGGGTATCAAGATTACCTTTACTTGCCAGACGTGCCGAACGATTGATGGTTTCGTAGATTTCCTTGAGCTTACCGTTGTCCCTAGTTTCTTGTAAGAACAAAGCGCGATCGCGAACATCTAATAAATCTGATAAAGCTCTTTGAGTATATTCAGGATCGTTTTCACCCACTACTGCATTGACTAGATCGTAATCAATATTTTTTTCATCCTGTAATAAAGTCCGAATCCTTTGAATAAAAAACTCTTGCAAGGCTGATACAGGAGAATGGCGATCGCTGTGTGCCGAAACAAAATCTGCTGCACCCTGCTCTAATAGCTGATTTAGGTCTAGGGGTAAATTGCCTGACCAGGCAATATTGACAACGCCGTTGGCTGCACGACGCAAAGCAAAAGGATCGGATGAACCAGTAGGAATCATGCCCAGACCAAAGATCCCAATCAAAGTATCCAGGCGATCGGCTAAACCCACGACCTGTCCGTTTAGAGTTGTCGGCATCACATCATCTGCGCCTCTAGGTAGGTAATGTTCAAAAATGCCTCTGGCTACTGTAGGTGATTCACCACTGACAATCGCATACTTTTCTCCCATCACTCCCTGTAGCTCAGGAAATTCATAGACCATTTGCGTCACGAGATCGGCTTTACAAAGTAGAGCAGTACTTTCAATTTCGTTTTGTTGTTCCTCGCTCACCTCTAGCTGTTCGGCGATCATTTTTGCCGTATCAATAATGCGATCGACCTTGTCCCGCATGGAGCCTAAATCTTCTTGAAAGGTGACATTCTCTAATTGAGGCAGATAAGTATCAAGATGATCGTCGCAGTCTGCCTGGTAAAAGAATTGAGCATCCGCTAATCGAGCGCGTATTACTCTACCGTTGCCTTCAGCAATGACATCTTTCTGATTGGGATCGCCATTAGAAATGGTAATAAAGTTGGGCAGCAAAGTATTATTATCCCCTGCCTGATGAACGGGAAAATAACGTTGATGACTTACCATGACCGTGGTAATTACCTCTATCGGTAGCTTGAGAAAATCGGCTTCAAACTTGCCCACGACGGCAGTGGGATATTCTACTAAGTCCACAACTTCTGCCAGCAAATCGGGATAAATCTCGGCCGTTCCCCCAATGCTTTTGGCTTCGGCTAAGATACCTGCGGAGATCTTTTCCTTTCTGGCTGCTGAGTCCACCTCTACTGAAGCGCCTCTCATCGTCTCTACATAATCTGTAGCTTGAGCAATGGTTACCGTTTCAGGATGTAACACTCGATGTCCACGGGAAAGGCGATCGCTCTGGATATTGGCTGAACCATTAATTAATTCTAGAGGCACAATCTCAGTATCCCACAGTGCCACTAACCAGCGAATCGGTCGGGGAAACCGTAAATCGCCATCACCCCAACGCATGAAGCGTTTGCCTTCTAAACCTGTAATCCACTGGGGAGATAATTCTTGTAAGATGTCTATCGTTTGACGACCTGCAATCTGTTTTTGCACAAAGACAAATTCACCCTTCGGGGTGTCACGAATTGCTAAATCTGCTAAATCTACCCCCTGTTTTCGTGCAAAACCTGCTGCGGCATTAGTCGGTTGACCATCTTTAAATGCGACACTTACTGGAGGACCTTTAACCTCTTCTTCTCTGTCTGCCTGTTGACGGGGAATATCCTTGATTAATAGGGCTAAACGACGGGGAGTCCCATAATATTCAATCGTGCCAGGATTCAAAAACTCTGCTGACAAGCTGCTGGGGATTTTATGCTGCCATTGGGCGATCGCACTACTAACGAAGTCTGCGGGTAATTCTTCTGTACCCACTTCTAATAAAAAATTAGCCATAAAAGAGATTTTCTAACTGCCGCATCGTTCCATCAGGATAACAGTTATTAGGATTCGATTCTCAGTTATTTAGCTAAAAGCTTTTAGCTAAATAACTGTCTATTGAACTGAGGTAGTAGATAGGGGGATCTGTTCTTCGGTTAATTGATTATTTCTGTTTAAAGCTGCTTTGACTAATCCTAAGAAGAGTGGATGAGGATTATTGGGACGAGAACCAAACTCAGGATGAAACTGAGTCGCAATGAAGAATGGATGCTTGGGCATCTCAATAATTTCTACTAAGCGTCCATCGGGAGAAGTTCCGCTAATCTCATAATCGGTTTCTAGCAAAAGACTACGATAAGCGTTATTAAACTCATATCGATGACGATGACGCTCATAAATTACTTCATCTTGATATAGGGAATAAGCTAGAGTATTTGGTTTTAACCGACAGGGATAAGTTCCTAAACGCATCGTACCGCCACGGTCAATTACATCCTGTTGTTCTGGCAAGATATTGATCACGGGGTTGTCAGTTTCAGGATCGAATTCTGCACTATTAGCATCTTTCAAACCAGCAACATTCCGCGCCCATTCGATCGCACAACACTGCATTCCCAAACACAAACCCAAGAAAGGAAGATTTGTCAGACGAGCATACTCAATCGCCGCTACCTTACCATCAACTCCTCTGATGCCAAAGCCTCCAGGAACAATTACCCCTCCCACGTCTTGAAGATACTTGGCTGCACCATGTGCCTCAATGTCTTCCGCGCTTACCCAACGTAAATTAACCTCACAGTCGGTAGAGATTGCTCCATGTCCTAAAGCCTCCACCACAGACAAATAAGCATCACTGAGCTGAATATACTTACCAACGATCGCCACCTCAATCTGGGTGCGGGTTGAGTTCATTTTAATGACCAGGTTGCGCCAGTCTTTAAGGTCGGGTTGACGCTGTTCCAACTGCAATAAATCTAAGGTTCGTTGTGCCAAGCCTTCTTGTTCTAAAATCAGCGGAACTTCATAAATTGTGCTGGCATCTAGGGAAGTAACTACCGAATCTACTTCTACATCGCAAAATTCAGCAATTTTCTCCTTAATTCCAGGAAATAAAGGGCGATCGCTACGGCAGACTAAAACATCTGGCTGAATCCCAATCGAACGTAGCTCTTTTACCGAGTGCTGAGTCGGTTTTGTTTTCATTTCCCCTGCTGCGGGAATCCAGGGAATCAGGGTAACATGCATATAGACAACATTATTTTTGCCTACGTCTTTGCGAAACTGGCGAATTGCCTCCATGAAGGGGAGAGATTCAATATCTCCCACTGTTCCCCCAATCTCAGTCAGCACTACATCCGATCCCGTATTCCTAGCAACGCGATGGATTCTTTCCTTAATTTCGTTCGTAATATGGGGAATTACCTGAACTGTGCCGCCTTCATAATCTCCCCGTCTTTCTTTATTGATTACAGCCTGATAGATTGACCCCGTGGTGACGCTATTGAGCCTGGACATCGAAGTATCAGTAAAGCGTTCATAATGTCCCAAATCTAGATCCGTCTCGGCACCGTCATCGGTAACAAATACTTCTCCATGTTGATAGGGACTCATCGTGCCAGGATCTACATTGATATAGGGGTCAAGCTTAAGGATTGATACCGAATAATCGCGGGATTTTAATAATCTTCCCAAGCTGGCTGCTACAATACCTTTGCCAATACTAGATACTACCCCGCCAGTAATAAACACAAATTTAGTCATAAATATTGCCCGATTTTGTTAATAAATTCAATAATTAATCTTGTTGGAGAATTGCAGATAAAGTTAATAGTATAGCTCTCTCTTCACTAGCTAATCTGCCAACGAGCTGCTAAATAATCTTTAATTTCCCAAAAGTCTTGCCAGGGGAGATAAGGTTTATTTTCAGTATCTAAATATTGCTTTAGGCGATCGCGAGCAAACACCAGATCGGCAGCTAGAGACATGTTAATATCTGTTACAGAATCACCGATCGCAATTTTCTCTTGAGCAGGATACTTTTCCATTACCTTTGCTTTGGCTACAAACTCTGTATCGCTCTCAATTTTGGAATAAGCCTGCAAAAAATCCCCTGTGAGGGCAACTTCTCCTGCATGTATGGCTCTAACACTGCCAATTAGCTCCTGACGCTCTAATACTGCTCTAACCATATCAGTCAAACCGCCAGAAAGGACAATGAACGGGACTTCAGCATCATTAAGAAAATCTAAAAATTCTTTCAATCCTGGACGAATCGGTTGATGAGAGATAAACTCAATTATCTCTGCATAATGAACAGTCTGAATCGAACCTAAAGTGCGGTGGATACCCTGTTTGAGGGTTATTTCCCGCCTAAAGATTGCAGGGAGAAATTGAGCTGCTGCTTCTGGAGTAAATTTCTCTAACATGGTTACAAATGTATCTTGGCTGGTAATTGTGCCATCGAAATCACAGAAAACAACTCTTGAAGGATTCATTATGATTAATAAAATATAGAGGTAGGGCTAGTTTATTACTGTGACCAGAAAACGCTATGATCGACTCATAATTAACTTATTGACAGCCAATAATTATTATTATGGGAGAATCAAAACGTCGTAAAGCATCATTGGGAGAACAATATGGTCAGGAGTCTACAAGAATTGTTTCCTGGATCCCGATTACTAAAGCTCAAGCAGAACAATTTATCAAGATAACCAGTAAAGGAGCTTGGATTGGAATAGGTGTCATGATTGCCGCTTGGTTTACTGTCAGGTTTATCGGACCAGCATTTGGTTTCTGGGAAGTATATTAAAAAATCGCCTGTCAGGATAAAAAAATTTAAAATAGATAATATAGAACAGGTTAAGAGATGAGCGAACAAAATCCCTACGAGCAACTTGGGGTCACAGAAAATTCTTCGTTTGAAGAAATACAGGCTGCCAAGAAGAGACTTTATGAAGAATATGGTAACGATAGCACCTTGTTAGAAACGGTAGAAATCGCTTACGACTCCATTATTATGGATCGATTACGATTACGCCAGGAAGGCAAAATCAAAGTGCCTGAAAAAATCCGCTTTCCTGAGCGTAATGTAGAAAAAAGCATCAAAGTACCTCAAATTGTTAATAACAAATCGACGGTTTGGTTGCAGGACTTGGTTGATACCCCTTCTCAAGCAGATATCCTGTGGCCCTCGGGAATTTTTCTAACCCTTGCCGCGATCGCCGTATTTTCGCAAAATTCGGGAGGGTCGATGCTTCCTCTGTTGATGGCGCTGGGGTTTATTGCCAACATCTATTTCCTCAACCGCAAAGAAGGGCGATCGGGTCGAGCTTTTTTAATTAGCTTTATTGCTTTATTTACTGGAATTGCCCTGGGTACGGGACTGGCACAATTGCTTCTTGGTCAAGGAGGAGCGATTTTGGGCGGAGATCAATTTGCCTCGGCAGTTACTTTCTGTTTGTTCTGGATAGTTAGCTGCTTTCTGCGTTAATTTTAATTCCTTAGCATTTCAATCCCAACTATTCCAACTGGTTTCTAAATTAACTCTCAACACGTTTTGTATAGTGTTGGGATGTTTTTTTGCGTAGAATGTACTTTGTGCCTATACCTCTTACTAGAAAGCACAATTCATACTTATTTATGAACTTTTGTCACCTTCAAGTTTCTTTATTGGCGAGGCATTGGGGACTAAAATTATTGATGGTGGTGGTGAGAATGATAGTTTAGAAATCAGAGCAGCAGAAGAAGCAACTGGGATTGAAATCTCTTTGTTCGATCCAAGACCAAACCAAATCTCTTTGATGATGAAGGACAGGCAGGAACTGGTGCAATTGAACAGGTAACAAACTTATCTAGCTCTGAGATCGTTGAAGATGCCAACAGCGATCGCATTGCCAATGGTTCGGAGATTTACCGTTTTTATGAGCCTAGTCTAGATGTCTTTTTCTACACTGCCTCTGAAAAAGAAAGAGATTTTGTTGAGAAAAATCTTGACAACTACGAACCCCAAGGAAATGTGTTTGTCGGCGCACCCCACGATCGAGATCTGATGCGTTGACTGGAGCAAAACCCATCTATCGTTTCTTAAATGTGGATGCAGGGGTTCATGTTTACAGTATTGAAGGCAATGTTTAGATAGGGGCGAACAGCCGTTCGTCCCTACGAGATATATCGCTTTTTATCCCCGATCTCTATTATTGATTTGAGTTAACCAATACTAGCTAACACATCCGTCGCATGGCTACTGGTATTGACATTGCTGTCTACTTGGGAAATTGTGCCGTTGCCATCGATAATATAGGTGACACGCTTGGCATAGCCTCCCCCATCAACGTCGTACGCCTGGGTAATTGTCCCGTCGCTATCCACTAGAAGGGTAAAAGGCAAATCGTATTTTTCCTTAAATTTCTGGTGAGATGCCTGGTCATCTCGGCTCACTCCCAAAACAACCATATCCTTGTTTTGATACTCGGCAAAACTGTCGCGAAAGCTTTGTGCCTGTTTAGTACATCCTGGAGTATCGTCTTTAGGATAAAAGTACATTACAACTGTTTTGCCTGAAAAATCTGAGAGAGAAACGCTGTTGCCCTGGTCATCCGTAGTTGTAAAAGCGGGGGCGGTAGTGCCAACTGATAAAGTCATATTTTTAATGCATCCTAATCTAATCGATCGTTTCGCATATAAACTTTAGCGTAATTCTTTCATTGATGAGTTGAAGCATTTAATAAATTTAAGCCCAGCCAATTCAGGTTTCCCGTAGCTATTACCCAAGCTTTACCCAAGCTTAATCGTAGTGTTGTAAATAAATACTAGTAAAATATTGATTAAAGCTAACGTCAAATCAATAATATTAATCTTAACTTTAGGCGATTCAAAGCCAAATAAATTTTATGCATAACAATTTGAAGCCAAGATTAGAACCCCGTTCGGGAATTGAAAGGACTTTAGATCATACTTTTTATTGGTTCGCCAAAATAATGGCTTTTGCGATCGCAGGGGTTTTAATTTGGATCACAATTCAAGTGGCACTTAAAGCAATGCCCGCCATCGGAGAATTTGGCTTGGGCTTCATGACAACCAGCAGTTGGAATCCTGTCAACAGTCAGTATGGAGTCTGGCCCGCCATTTACGGCACGCTGGTTAGCTCTTTGATTGCCTTGGCGATCGCCGTCCCTATTGGAATCGGCGTAGCGATTTTTCTCAGTGAAGACTATTTTCCCCCCGCAGTTCAAAGAATCATTGTGTTTTTAGTCGAGCTACTGGCAGCGGTTCCTAGTGTAGTCTATGGTTTGTGGGGTATTTTTGTCTTGATTCCCTTTCTCAAGGGTTTTACTCCCCTGAGAGGACCAGGAATGCTGCCTGCGGCACTAATCTTATCTGTAATGATTTTACCGACTATTGCCGCTATAGGTCGTGATGCAATTATTAATGTAGACGATGGGATGCGCCAGGCTGCGGTAGGCTTAGGGGCTACTCGTTGGGAAGCAATATTACAGATAGTTTTACCCGCTGCATCTTCCGGTATCATTGGCGGCATTATGCTCGCTTTAGGTCGTGCTTTGGGGGAAACTATGGCAGTAACGATGCTGATTGGCAACTCAAACAGAGTTGATGCTTCAGTATTTGCGCCTTCTAATACAGTGTCTTCTCTGCTGGCAAATCAGTTTGCTGAAGCTAGTGGACTACAGGTATCGGCATTGATGTATGCAGCCTTAATCTTATTTTTTATTACTTTGGTAGTGAATATTCTGGCTCAGTTATTAGTAACTAGACTACAAAGAATTTAACCAGAATTTAGAGCAGTAAAGCAACTATAAAAATTAGAACAACAAATAATGGCTACACCTAATCTCCAGAAATCTGACTTTGAAGTTGGCAGTCTCAAGCGTAATCCTACTTCTCCACGTACTTTGTTTGGCTTGATCATGAGCGGTATTGCTGGCTTGTTTACCTTGATGGCAATTATTCCGCTCATTATTATTCTGACTTATCTGATAACCAAGGGAATCAGCTCCCTTTCCGCCTCCGTCTTTACAGAGTTGCCCCCTCCTCCCTTAGTAGACGGCGGTGGTTTTGGTAATGCCATTTTAGGCACAGTCATTATGGTAGGTATTGGCGCATTAATTAGCGTTCCCTTGGGGATTATGGCAGCTATCTATCTTTCAGAAATTAATGAGGGGAAAGCTGGGGAATGGATTCGTTTTGCGACTAATGTTTTGAGTGGCGTGCCTTCAATTATTGTCGGTGTATTTGCCTACAGCGCGGTCGTATTAACCTTTAAGAACTATTCTGCCTGGGCGGGGGGGTTTGCCTTAGCTATTTTAATGTTGCCGATTATTGTCCGTACCACCGATGAATCATTAAAGCTAGTTCCCCAGGAAGTCCGTCAAGCATCGGTAGGGGTTGGCGCAAATCGATATCAGACAGTCCTTCAAGTAGTGCTGCCTGCGGCGCTACCTGCCATCATTACAGGTATTACTCTAGCGATCGCCCGTGCTGCGGGGGAAACTGCTCCCTTGTTGTTTACTGCTCTATTTACGCAGTATTGGCCCAATTGGGATAACTTACTCGTGGAACCAACGGCTTCTTTGGCAGTGTTGGTGTATAATTTTGCGATCGTTCCTTTTAAAAATCAGCAAGAACTTGCCTGGGGTGCGGCATTTATTTTGGTGTTGCTAGTATTGTTCACTAGTATTATTTCTCGTTTGGCAACGGCAAAAAGGACTTATTAGTTCGGCAAAACCTAAAATGAGTTCCTGTTTCATTTATGTTAGGTAGCTATTTCTTACTAATTGATTCAGGGGAATCATCACGCCAAAAGACAATGGTGTCATCTAAAGGTTGAAGACTGGTTTGGGGATAGTAAAAAGCTAGAATTTGCTCCGCTGACCAACCGAGGTTTGCGAGGTTATAAGAACCATATTGACTCAAGCCGACACCGTGACCAAAGCCCCCACCGATAAAGCGATAGCCGTCAAGTTTTTGGGTTTGCTTGTAGATTGGTTGCAGATAGAAAAATGTGCTGAGGGGAGGTTCTAAAGCACTGCGAATTTCGTTTTTATGTAGCTGTATTTTGCCGATGTCGGTTTGAATATTGAGTGCCAAAATTCTGCCTGAGCGCGATCGCTGATGAACCTCCATCGATTCAATAGTCTTAAAATCTGCTAAGGGATGCCTTGTTTTACGCAGATATTTACCTAAGTCTTGATTTAAATCGGCAATGCTGCGGGTTTTGTTCCAGCGAAATACACTTCTGCCTGTTTCGTTAAATCCTTTAGTCAGACTGATAAAGTGGCGAAAGGCTTGTTCGTTGTTTAGAGGATATTTGACCAAATCCCAGAGGGCTTTAGGAGCATCGATCACGGGTTGAAGATAAGGACGTTCTGAACCGTTCCAAGTATCCTCAAAGCTGGCGGTAACGCCTCCAGTAGTTGAAGAATAAAGGGCATCAATTAATTCATTTTCGTAGGTTAAAACTAAACCTGCGGTTTGAGCGATCGCGCGATCGCTGGTAGGATTAGTACCATTCAATCCCTTATACACCTGACAGTGGACAGTGGCGCAGAGCTGATAGCCGTCTACGGCAAAACGTCTGAGGTTACGCAAAGCATAGGTACGAGCAATAATGGTTTGTGCCGCAACCGCTTGAGCAGGAGCATTTGAGCCAATTTCGTGGGGAACGACCCCTCTGAGGTAGGTTTCTAAGGGTACATGATTGACTAAAGTAAATTCTCCGTGGGCATTGGGCTGGAGTTCTAGACTTCCACCATAAAGTTGGGCATTCTGAGGCTGATTGGTCGTATTCACCTTAACTAAGTTTTTATTGCTGGTAATTTTAACTTCGTCCTCGCTATATGTTTTTCCTTCAATTTCTACAGTTACTTCAGGTTGTTCATATAGAACTTTGGTATCCAAATAGGGATCGATATAACCATTCGCTTCTAAACTATGGAGCAGCCAGCGACGAACTAAGGGAGTCTGATAAACATCCCGTTTTGCCCATACTTGCCAGCGTCCAGGCTGCGCTACCTCAACTTCAATCCCCAGCTTTTTCCAAGAATTAGCACTGTCTTCAGCGGTTTCAAAAGTGGAGCGATCGCTCAAAATCAGTTTTTCGACAAGCTTTGGTTTAGATAAGCGAGACGAGTCTACCCTCAAGACTACCTTTTGAGTTTCAATAGTCCGAGATTTTGCTGCATCGAGAAGATTAACTTTTAAAGAGTCTCCCGCAGTACTATTAATCGTAACTTTTTTAATTAAGGGATCGCGATCGTCTATGGGTGCCGCACCTAACCGTTGAATAATGCCAATTGCTAGTTTAATATCCTGAGCTTTTCCCGCCACAGCCGCAGCAGATTGGAAACTACAAAAATTACTCAAGAAAAAAACGCTAAGATAAATCGTTATTTTAAACATTTCTGATCCTAAATCCCTAAAAAAGAAAAGAAAGTAAGAAGTTCAGCAATTTACTTATTACTTCTTACTTTCTACTTATTACCTCTTACTAAACTTCCTCATCGCCGCTTTCAATTAGAGTCTCGCCATCGATCATTCTCTTAGCGGCTTTCAACAAATCCTCTTCCACATAAGGTTTGACAAAGTAGCCATTGGCACCGCGAGAAGCAGCTATATTACGCATTTTTTGCGCTCCACGAGAGGTTAGCATAGCGATCGGTAATGAGGCTAATTTCTCATCTTTTTGCAATTGTGACAGCAGCTCTAAACCGTTCATGCGGGGCATTTCAATATCACAAAAAGCAATATCGCACTCTAGACCATCCTTGAGTTTATCCCAAGCTTCTTGACCATCTCTGGCTTGCTCCACCCGATAGCCTGCTTTCTTAAAGCTCATTGATAACAATTCTCGCACCGTTACTGAGTCATCGATAATTAGTACCAAAGGAGCATCCTCAAAGCTTGTCTCAGGTTTTTTAACTCGATTAGCATTAGCAGAGACAGATTGCGCTTCCTTATTTGCCCGATTGATGTCAATTAGATGTTGCGCCACATCCATCAAATCTTTTTCGGTGTAAGGCTTAGTTAAATAAGCTTTTGCTCCAAGGTCATTGGCTATCTGGCGATGTTTATCCGCACCACGAGAAGTCAGCATAGCTACGGGAATAGATCTTAGTTCGCTATCTTGATGGAGGTTGGACAATAATTCCAGACCATTCATGCGCGGCATTTCAATATCGCTAAAGATCATGTCACAAACCAAACCACCACGGAGTTTATCCCAGGCTTCTTGACCATCTCTAGCTTGTTCGACCCGATAGCCCAGTTTATTAAAACTCATAGACAATAATTCTCGGACGGTAATCGAGTCATCAACAACTAGTACCATCGGCTCTTGTTGAACACTTTCAACCTGAGCTTGTCTGACAGCTCCTTCTCCTGCCAGAATATTAAAGCCAATTTCGATAGTTCGCCTACCTTGAGCTATTTCAATTAGCTCTAGTACGTCACCGATAGGCATGATCGAGCCGTCGCCCAAAACGGTCGCTCCTGCAATACCAGGGGGCTTAGGAATAGGTCCATCAATTTGTTTGATGACAATCTCTTGCTCTGTACGGATTTCGTCAACTTCGATCGCCAGCAGATTATCTAAACTACGTAGAATAACTACAGAAACAGTATCGTCGTTGTTCTGATTGGCGTTGTAGATTCCAGCTCGCCGTATCTGACGATTGTAGTTGAGCAAGCCACTAAGGGGTCTGATGGGGAGCAAGTTATCTTTCCAGGTAACAAAGCGCACGCCATTAGGGTTGGTTTGGATATTGCTGGGTAAGTATTCCTTGGTATCTTCTACTCCATCAATAGGAAAGGCAATTTTTGTATTGTTATCTACACAGCACAAAGCCTTACAAATACTGAGAACTAGTGGCAGGCGAACGGTAAAAGTAGTGCCTTTGCCTACTACCGATTCGGTACTGATTGAACCGCGAATCTTTTTCAGGTCAGTATTAACCACGTCCATTCCTACTCCTCGACCAGCAAAATCGTCTGCCTGATCTTTGGTGCTAAAGCCTGGATGGAATAGCAGTTCATATACCTGTTGCTCTGATAAATTTTGCGCCGTTGCCCAGGTAATCAGATTTTTCTCGATCGCCTTTTTCTTGACTATTTCAGGATCGATTCCTGCCCCATCATCTCTGACGGTAATTACGGTCTGGTTACCTTGGATAAACGCGCGGATGTAGACGTTGCCGACTTCTGGCTTGCCTCGTTTTAGTCTGACTTCTGGTTGTTCAATTCCGTGGGAGATCGCATTATTGACTAGATGCGTCATCGGATTATACAGATGCTCGACAATCACTTTGTCGATCAAGACATCTTTACCTTCGACGTGGAGTTCAGTTTGTTTTTTCTGTTTGCGGGAAATATCTCGAATCGCTCTGGGTAAGCGGTCAGCAGTTTGTCCGAAAGCTACCATCCGTGAGGAGTTCATCCCATCCTGTAGCTGACTAGTTACCTGACGGAAGGTTTGAGCCACCTTGTCAGTTTCATCTACCACAAACTGAATATCTGATGCTGCCTCTCTAACTCGAACGATCAGCTCAATAATATCTTGGGAAAGTAAATGGAAGCCTGTAAAGCGATCCATTTCTAGAGCATCTAATCCTTCTCCTTGAGGTTCTTTATTTCCTTGACTCGATACTCCCCCCGCAGCTATGGCAGAATTAACCCGTGACTGACGACTTGCCATCAAGGCACCTTCTAAAAGCGATCGCTCGTACAGATCGTGCATCTTGCCTCCTGCTTCTCCCAGAGACTGGACGTGACCTAGCAAGTTGTCAAGGAAACGACGCAGTCTTTCCTGGTCATCTTCTAATCGATTACGCTTGACTACTAATTCTCCAATCAGGTTGTTGAGATTATCTAACTTCCGTACCGAAACCCGCATCGTCTGATCGAAAGCCTGGGATTGAACTGGAGCGGAGGAAGGCGCAGCACTTTGAGCTATGACTGGATTGAATTTAGGTGTACTTGGAATGCTACTCGGTGCAATCTGAGGTTCATCACCTAATAATGAGTCTAAATCTAGCGAATCAGCCTTAAATTCTAAAGAATCCTCTAATTCACTCAAATCAGCGGCGGTTTCCATAACCAGAGAATCAAGTGAATCTGGGCTAGAGTCTAAATCTAACAAGCTATCAAGCTCATTGTTATTTAAGGCTTCTACCGTGCCTAAATCTCCCAATTCGTCAAGTTCTAGGCTATCAACTTCCAGGTCTAACGAACTGTCTAAAATTAGATCGCTTTCGCCCAAACTATCTAAGCTAAGTTCCCCTAAAGGCTCTGATTCTATCTCTCCTAGTTCATCAACTTCCAGGTCTAAGGAACTGTCTAAAATTAAATCGCTTTCGCCCAAACTATCTAAGCTAAGTTCCCCTGAAGGCTTTGATTCTATCTCTTCTAGACCTTCCAAGTCAGCAAATTCATCAATTTCCAATACTGAAGAACTATCAAGGTCAAAATCTACCAAAGGTTCGTCGGCTAATGACTCTAGTTGAGGCTGTTCTAGATCCAAATCATCATTCTCTGCTGGCAGATCATCAATATCAGTAGCAGAATCCAAATCTGGCTCAGAATCTAGATTACGAAAGTCCCAATTATCCAAATCTAAAATGGCATTTTTTTTCTTTTGGGACTGATTTTTCTGAGGAGCGAGATTCTCTAGAGCCTCAGCATCATTTTTGGCAGCAGTTTCAGCCGAGATAACTTCGGTGAGGATTTCATCATCCTCAACTTCTCCTGTCCATAAATCTACTGAATTTTCTTCTCTCTGCTTACTTACATCAGAAGTTTCTCTTGATTCATCGAGATTATCATTTGCTTCGATGGGCTTATCTTGACTGTTCATACCTAGTTAGAAGTTTTAACTGAATATTGCTTGGATGCTTTACTTGAGTAAGAAAAAAGATGGATTTGATACTTTTGCTCGGAATTACCAGAAAAAGTTGACGGAAAATATTCGAGACTTGGTTCTATAGAATTAAAAATAGGAATTAGATAGTTATAGCTTTAGTCAGAACCTTGATATTTGACATAAGTTCAAATAAATATATTTATCTGAGATTATATAGTTGACTACACATTTTTAGTTTGCCCAAAATTAACGTATCAAATCAAGTTTGACTAATAAATAATAGGAGTACCTCTAATAATCTGTTAAGCTTTGTTTCTCCGTACTCTATATAAGCATCATTTTAATGGCTATTATAGAAAGTTAACTGTTTATTCTGTATGAATCAGCCTACCGCAACCTTGTTAATCTCTTGCCCCGATAGCCCAGGATTAGTCGCCAAAATAGCGAACTTTATCTATGCTAATGGAGGCAATATTATTCATGCCGACCAGCATACCGATTTCGCTACAAGTTTATTCCTGATTCGCCTCGAATGGCAACTTGACGGCTTCAATTTGCCCCGTGAAGCGATCGCCACGGCTTTTTCAGCGATCGCTAAACCCCTCCAAGCTATTTGGCAGCTACACTTTTCCGACACAAAACCAAACATTGCTATTTGGGTAACAAAACAGGATCATTGTCTTTGGGATCTTCTTTGGCGACATCAAGCTAGAGAATTACCAGGCAATATTTCTTTAATTATGAGTAATCACCCCGACCTAGAGGCAATATCCCAGCAGTTTAATCTCGATTTTTACCATCTACCCATAACGAAAGAGAACAAAGTTGAGCAAGAAACTAAACAGCTTGAACTGTTGCATAAATATCAGATAGATTTAGTAGTTTTGGCTAAGTATATGCAGGTTATTAGCCCTAATTTTATTGATAATTTTCCCAATATCATCAATATCCATCATTCTTTTTTACCTGCTTTTCCTGGGGCAAAACCTTATCACCGCGCCCACACTAGAGGAGTTAAAATTATTGGAGCAACGGCTCACTATGTTACTAAAGACCTCGATGAAGGACCAATTATCGAACAAGAAGTGGCAAGAGTTAACCATCGAGATACGGTCAAAGATTTAATTCGTAAGGGCAAAGATTTAGAGCGACTCGTACTATCTCGCGCCGTCAGATTACACCTGCAAAACCGCGTTTTGGTCTATGACAACAAAACCGTAGTCTTTAGTTGATACCTATTACCTATTACTTATTACTTATTACCTATTACTTTCTTCATGCCCTCCAGCAACAGCTCAAACAGATACTCTAGTTTTCGACCCCGCAAGCAGTTCGGACAGCATTGGCTCAAGGATGAAAATGTCTTAGATCAAATTATCCGTGCTGCGGAATTAACCACCAAAGATCGCCTACTAGAAATTGGACCAGGTACAGGGAATTTGACTACTAAGTTACTATCAGCAGTTTCCGCTTTAGTATCAGTAGAAATTGACCGTGATTTATGCAAAAAGCTAGTCTATAAATATGGCGATCGCGATAATTTCCTGCTAATTCAAAATGATTTTTTACAATCAGATTTAGTTTCCCTACTCCAAGATTTTTCCAGATTTCAAAACCCAAACAAAGTAGTTGCCAATATCCCTTACAATATCACTGGACCAATTATTGCTAAGTTACTGGGAAAGATTGCCACCCCAGCACCCCAGCAGTATGAATCTATTGTGCTTCTGGTTCAAAAAGAAGTAGGCGATCGCTTAGTCGCAATTCCTGGTAGTAAAGCCTACGGTGCTTTATCAATTCGGGTACAGTATCTAGCCAGTTGCGAATTGATTTGTGATGTTCCCGCCAAATCATTTTATCCCCCACCAAAAGTAGACTCAGTTGTCATTAGATTACGTCCTAGAACCCTAGAACATCTTGCCGATAATCCTCGGCAATTAGAAACACTAATAAAGCTGGGTTTTGCTAGTCGGCGTAAGATGCTGCGTAATAATTTAAAAAGTTTGGTTAGTATTGAAAGCTTAGATACTAGTATTAGAAAAACTAAACTTTAATCCTCAATGCCGAGCCGAAGATTTAAACTTAGAAAACTGGATTTTGTTAAGCAATAATCTCAATCCATCAAAGCAAATGAACAAGAGTTAGCTAATATTTTTAGAGTATATTTATCGAGCGATGTCTAATTATGATCGCATTTACACTACTGTCCGCAAAATTCCTTTCGGTAAGGTAGCTACCTACGGACAAATTGCCGATCTTGCTGGACTCTATGGTAAAGCTCGTTTGGTAGGCTATGCCTTATTTAGAGTTAATCTTGCTGATGATATTCCCTGGCATCGTGTGATTAATGCTAAAGGTGAAATTTCTTATTCTCTTCAGCGTCAGGGTGGGGATTATTTGCAAAAAGTATTGTTAGAAGAAGAAGGAATTGAGTTCAAAAAGAATGGCAAAATCGATTTGAATAAATATCGTTGGCAAGCTGAAATGCCTGTTTATACCTTAGAGGAATTATAAAAATCAAGAAATGCGATCGCTATCTTCAAGAAAGCTTTAAAGGATGAGCGAGTTAAATTAGTGGTTAAGAGCGGATTATGTAGCAATATACTATTCTTAATCTCAATTTTGCCTTTGGCTTTTTTAAAATGGCTCTAGGTTTTTTTTGAGTTTCAATTTATTGTTTTTCATATCAAGTTTATGTCTTACTTAATTACAACTTTAAAGCTTATTAAATTTAAGATTACCGCTTCTTAAGGTAGTAATGAAACGCTTATTAACAGGAAAGTGATAAACAGGAAGTATTCAACTACATCTCCTGATAATTAAGTTCCCAATTCAGGCGAAATCATTTCATTGAGAAGAACGATACTATGACAAATCAATTAGCTGGTTTCACCTCTTTGCCAGCAGATACTTTTGCTGAGGGAACTCCTGCGGGGGGAAATGACGGCGAAGGAAATCCCATTGATGCTAATGGACGGACGGGTCCTTTTGATGGGCAGCCTGTACAGGGTTTTAGTGGAGTACAGTTTGCTCCTAATAATACGGGAGCATTTTGGTTTTTATCCGATAACGGTTTTGGAACTCAAGAAAACAGTACCGATTATTTGTTACGTATTTATCAAGTAGATCCTAGTTTTGCAGGCATTGAAAACGGTGATGGCACCTTAGCAATCGAAGATTTTATCCAACTTGCCGATCCTGAAAATTTAATCGATTTTGATATTGTTAATGAAGATACTGAAGAGCGGTTACTGACGGGGGCAGACTTTGATGTTGAGTCCTTGGTCATTGACGACAATGGTGATATCTGGGTGGGGGAAGAATTTGGACCTTATCTACTGCACTTCAATGCCGACGGTGAATTATTAGAAGCACCAATCCCGACTCCTAATGAAACTAATCTAAATACTCTTAACGGTCAAGCTCCTTTGGTGATCGGTCATCGAGGGGCAAGTGGATTATTACCCGAGCATACCATAGAAGCTTATAAAGTTGCGATCGCCCAAGGTGCAGATTTTATCGAACCAGATTTAGTATGTACCAAGGATGGAGTTTTAATTGTTCGCCATGAACCAATTTTAGACGATACTACAAATGTGGCAGAGGTATTTGGTGAAGACAGAATGTCTACCAAAATGCTTGATGGAGAAGAAGTTACGGCATACTTTGCCGAAGACTTTACCTTAGAAGAAATTAAGCAGATAAGAGCGGTTCAACCCCGTGATTTTCGTTCTCAAGAGTTTTAACGATGCGTTTGAGATTCCTACCTTCCAGGAAGTAATTGAGTTAGTTCAAGAGACTGAAGCCGAAACAGGAGTCCAAGTCGGCATCTACCCCGAAACCAAACATCCGACCTTTTTTGACGAACAAGGATTATCCTTAGAAGAACCTTTAGTTCAAACCCTACACGATACGGGATTTACCGACCCTAGCCGTATCTTTATCCAGTCGTTTGAAGTTGCCAATCTTGTCGAACTCAGCACCAGTTTAACCGAAACGCAGGTTTAGGAGATATTCCTTTAGTTCAGCTATTTGGTAACACGGCAGACGACTTTATCAATGAAGGTGGTGGCGGTTTTTCCGTCCCTTACGACTTTGTCGCAAACTTTAGTAATGAGGAATTTACCCAAGAAGATGCTATTGCAACCTACGGCGAGGAATTACTCATGGCTTTAGGTATTCTTGGCGAAGACGGTAGTTACAATCCAGAGATTGGGCAACTATTACTTACGGTGATTTTGCCAATCCCGAAGTTATCGAAATTATTGCTAATTACGCTGGTGGTTTGGGTCCTTGGAAAAATAATATTCTGTTGCGGGAAGACTTAGACGAACCCGTTGACGGTAACGACGATGGTAAAGCGGAAATTACCACCCAATTAACTGGCGAAATTTTTCCCCTGATTGATTATGCTCACGATTCTGGTTTACAGGTTCATCCTTATACCCTCCGAAATGAAGAGCAGTTTTTGACCTTAGATGCAGAAGGAAACCCCCAAACCCCAGAAGGAGAATTCGAGCAGTTAATTCAAATTGGCGCGGATGGTTTCTTTACCGACTTTCCTGGTACTGGCGTTCTAGTCGGAGATGCAGTAGTTGGCGAGTTGGTCGAGTCTCCCCAAAATCCCGACTTAGGTGAAGATGAATTACCAAACTTAGACCGTTCTCGCGGCTTTGAAGGAACGGCGTTTAGTCCAGATCGCACTACTTTGTATCCTTTATTAGAAGGAACAGTAGACGGCGATCCTGAAGACGCACTCCGTATTTATGAGTTTGATGTTGCCAGTAGCGCGTATACAGGTTTAGTTGGTTACTATCGCACGAACTGATGGCAATCCTATCGGTGATTTTACTCCCATTAACGATACAGAATTTTTAGTTATCGAACGGGATAACAATCAGGGAGATGAAGCAGAAATCAAGAAGATTTTTAAAATCGATATTTCTGAAGTCGATGAAGCTGGTTATGTCGAAAAAGAAGTAGTTGTAGATTTACTCGATATTGAAGATCCTAACGATCTTAATGATGATGGCGAAAATACCTACGATATGCCCTTTGTAACTATCGAAGATGTGGTTGTTATCGACGAAGACACCATTTTGGTGGCAAACGACAACAATTTCCCCTTCTCCAAGGGCAGAGAAGAAGACATTGACAACAACGAAGTAGTCTTAATCGACTTAGAACAACCCTTAAACTTAGACCCTACTTTAGGAGGTAGTCCCATCACCCCCGAACCTATTTCTAACACTGGAGACACCCAACAGCCCGCACAAATGATCGGGCTAAACGGTTATGAAGTAGATCCTTTCTTCACTGTGGGTGAGGAAGTTAATGGTTATGTACCACCAGGAGTTCCTGACGGTTTAGGTGCATTTGCCTTAGATGATGATACCGTAAGAATAGTAGCCAACCACGAACTTGCTTCTGACGCAGGCTATGCTTATACCTTAGCTAATGGTACAGAATTAACTGGCGGACGGGTTAGCTTTTTTGACCTCAACAAAGAAACTCTACAACTTGAAGATGCGGGCTTGGCTTACGATACCATCATTAACCGCAACGGCGAAGAAGTAGACGAAGCTACGGACTTAGAATATGAAGGTCTTAATCGTCTTTGTTCGGCACACTATATCGAAGCAAATCAATTTGGTGAAGATCGTGGTTTAAAAGACAGCTTGTTCTTTACGGGGGAAGAAACTGCTGGGGGTACAGAATTTGTTCTCGATCCTGCTACCAATACCCTTCATGCTGTGCCTTGGATGGGTCGCGCTGCTTGGGAAAATGTCACTGAATTGGATACTGGCACGAGCGATAAAGTTGCTTTCTTAGTCGGAGACGATCGCGAAGCTGCCCCCTTAATCATGTATGTTGGGGAAAAAGATTCTAGTGAAGGCGCTGGTTTACTAGAACGCAATGGTTTGGCTGGCGGAAAACTCTACGCTTGGGTTCCCGATGGCGACGTGGCTGATACTCCGACCTTTACTGATGAAGATGGGGAAGAAGTAGACGATGACAATGCACCCGATCCTACTGGTTTTAACGGTACTGGCAATAGTCAGGCAGGAACTTGGGTAGAACTTGATTACTATCGTCCCGACTTGGCTAGTTCTGCTGTCGATACTAACGACATCCGAAAAAGCCGCCGCTGGCGGCGACCGGTGCTGCCACCAGGGCGGCAACAGGCGCTGCGGCCTTGACCGGCTCGGGCTTCGGCGCTGCCGGCACCGGCATCGGTGCGGGCTCGGGCAGGATGCCCTTGATAACCGGCTCCTGGCGGTTCTGCTTTTCCGTCGCATCGCGGCGGGTGATGCCCACCTCGTCGGTCGGCTCTTCAATCATCGTGTAGCTGGACCTGCAGGTTTTCCAGACGCGGGTCGTCGAGGCGCAGGCGTTCGAGCTTGTAGTTCGGCGTGTCGAGGTGCTTGTTGGGCACCAGCAGCACGGTGACGCGCTGCTTCATTTCGAGCTTGGTGATTTCCGTCCGCTTTTCGTTCAGCAGGAAGGACACCACCTCGACCGGCACTTGCACATGCACGGCGGCCGTGTTGTCCTTCATC
>CAVRWR010000066.1:0-12315 GCA_963724445.1 uncultured cyanobacterium
GGCGGAATAGCACAAAGATGGCTGGTGGTAGATAAGTGAAAAACGAAAAGAATCAGACCTAAAAAAAATAGAGAAGAAGTTCAGGAAAAAACAGCTCGCAGCTCAAGCAGTTAATGGCGCGTCTAGCTCGGTAAAATTCGAGAGTGCTGCGGAGGCTAAAGCTATTGTTAAAGCGGAAAATAAAAAACTGAAATATCATCAATTAAATCTAGTCAAACTAAATAAAGTTAAGGATAAAAAGTCAAACAAGAATGTTTATCAAATCGAAGCAACTCTCTCCGAAAATCTGGAAATAATTGCCACAGAAAAAAAGAAAGCTGGTCGGTTTATTTTAGCTACTAATATCCTAGAAGCTCAAGAATTAAGTGCGGATGAAATTCTGACAGCTTATCGAGAACAACAAGCGGCAGAAAGAGGATTTGTGACGCGAAGCTAATCCTTTAGGGCTTTCCTCAAAGACCCTTTATTTTTTGCGGACAGTGTCTTCTTAAAAACTTCAGAAAGAATTGAAGCTATGGCGATGCTGATGGGCTTATGTTTATTGGTCTATAAAATTGGTCAAAGACAACTGCGGTTAAAGTTATCTGAATTAAAAACAGGAGTTAAAAATCAATTAGGTAAGTTAACAGCTCGTCCCACATTACGCTGGATATTTCAATGCTTCCAAGGAATTCATGTGGTTTTTTTGAATGGAGTTAAACAAATTTCTAACCTTAGAACCAACCGATGTTTGACCTTAAGTTTCTTTCCAGAAAAATGTCAACAATATTATATTAGGTCTGGTTAAATATCATCAGCATTAATCCTCATAATCTATCGGTCATAATGAGTCTGAGTTAATCCCTTTTGGTTAGAGATTCTCAATAAGTTGAGTTTAATGAAATAACCATCGAATTAAGTGTAAACCTGGTCATAAGTTCGCGATAGAGTTTTGCGAACTGCCCGAATTTTTCTCAATTCTTTACTCAGAAATACCCTAACTTTTAAAATATTCTGTTCTTACTACATTTTGTGTTGCGGAATGGGGAGTACTGAGTAGAGCGGTTTCACACGTTGCTATTTCCTGGCGCACCATCGCAGCCATCTGATCCTATTTCTCATCTGTTGTGACACCAAAACGAGTTTCCCATTTTTGCTCATCTTTCGACTCCGCTAGAAAACGGCGCGATCGCATCCTGCTGATCGGGTGAAAGTTTTTCGATTTGGGAGATCGCCCAACGGCATAACGTTGCCCATCACCCGCCGCAGCTTACCTTTGCATCGTGACTGATCAACCCTCGGCGGCCGGTGTGCATGGACGTTGTTATGCGGCAAGACACGCACAGCTACGGCAGCATAAATCGACAGATGAAGCAACGATTTTGAATCTCTGTCGCCTGTCCTAATAACTAACTCGATCAATCAGGCAATCTGCTCCTGGAAGTAATTTCGCAGGCTGGCTGCCAATGCCGGAACCTGAATAGCACGGCGCACTAACGCTTCATCGGCTTCACGGACATAAATCTGGACGATATCTGCAATAGTGACATTATGCTCATCTTGATGGATCAGTTCGATCTCATCTCCTGCGCCAACTTCACCTTCTTGCATCACTGAAAAATAGATACCGCTTAAACGACTATTAAGAAACTGTTTTACCATATCGTCTCGCCCAAACTTAAGATTGAGTTTGAAACAGGGAAATCGAGGCTGCGTCACCATTACCTCAGCACTGCCAATGCGAAAGCGATCACCAATATTGACCGTTGTTTCTGATAAACCTTCAATAGTAAGATTTTCGCCAAAGGCACCCCAGAGGAATTCCTCATCAGGTCGTTTCTGCTGCCAATAAGCATAATGCTCAACCGGGTAGGCATAAATTGCTTTCTCTACACCACCATGAACAGTCAGATCCGCCTGTCGATCGCCATCAAGATTGAGCGATCGCATTCTGATGCGCCCCGCAACTGGCTCTTTGAAGATGCCTGTCGAGACAGTTTTCCCTTTCCAAATGACTTCGCGGGGAAGTCCTACATTCACCGAAATAACTTTCATCGGTTTTTACCCTTTGTTTTGTTTCTCAGTCGTCACTTCCAAAATGCTAACGGCTGAATCCTTATACTGCCTGTCCCCCTATTTCCTCTTGAACAGGAATTCTATCAGCCATAAACCCAGAAATCTGGGTATGAAAGCTGCCGACGCATAACTTATTATCTATTATGCGGAAACTTTTTGAATATCATACCAAATAAGTGTAATATCAAGAATTTTTCGGGATATTATTCCGTGGAAAAAGCTCCTAAATTTTGTAGCTTGTGGCTCTTAGCTTTTAATTAACTACCTCGACAGAACAGATGCTACTCGCTTGAGCGCTAACTCTTTTTTAAAACAAATGAACTAATAGCTATATTTGCGCTATTTTAAAGATTGAGAAAATATATATGTACTGATTTTAAATGAGCTTATTTAACCTGCAAGCACCCTTTGAACCAGGGGGAGATCAGCCAGATGCGATCGCGCAATTAACCGAGTCACTACAGCAAGGAAATCGCTTCCAGACTTTATTAGGGGCAACAGGTACAGGTAAGACTTTTTCCATTGCCAATGTGATTACTAACGTGCAGAAGCCAACTTTAGTTTTGGCACATAATAAAACTTTAGCAGCCCAATTGTGTAACGAGTTGCGGTTGTTTTTTCCCGACAATGCAGTCGAGTATTTTGTCAGTTATTACGATTATTATCAGCCAGAAGCATATATCCCCGTCAGCGATACTTATATTGAGAAAACGGCTTCGATAAACGATGAGATCGATATGTTGCGTCACTCGGCAACGCGATCGCTTTTTGAACGCAAGGATGTAATTGTGGTGGCTTCTATTAGCTGTATCTACGGTTTGGGAATGCCTGCGGAGTATCTTAAAGCAGCCGTACCTTTAAAGCTGGGGATGGAGGTAAATCAACGGGAATTATTACGAGACTTGGTTACAGTCCAATATTCCCGTAATGATCTTGAACTAGAACGGGGACGATTTCGAGTGAAGGGAGACGTGCTAGAAATTGTTCCAGCTTACGAAGATCGAGTAATTCGGATCGAGTTTTTTGGGGATGAAATTGAAGCGATTCGCTATGTCGATCCCGTTTCAGGAGAGATTTTGCAGAGTATGAATGGGGTGAGTATTTATCCTGCCCGTCACTTTGTTACCCCCCAAGAAAGATTAGAAAGTGCTATTCAAGATATCAAGGATGAATTAGAAGCTCGTTTGATTCAGCTAGAAACTGATAATAGGCTACTAGAAGCACAGCGATTAGAACAACGGTGTCGTTACGATTTAGAATTACTACAGGAAGTAGGCTATTGTAACGGCGTAGAAAACTATTCTCGCCACTTAGCAGGGAGACAACCAGGGGAATCACCAGAATGTTTAGTAGATTATTTCCCTGATGATTGGTTGCTGGTAATTGATGAGTCTCACGTTACCGTACCCCAACTTAGAGGGATGTATAATGGCGACCAGGCGCGGAAGAAAGTTTTAATCGAACATGGCTTTAGATTACCTTCGGCTGCGGATAATCGTCCGTTAAAAGCAGATGAATTTTGGTCAAAAGTCAGCCAGTGTATATTTGTTTCGGCTACTCCTGCTAAATGGGAATTGGAACAGTCAGAGGATCGAGTTGCCCAGCAGATTATCCGTCCGACAGGGGTAATCGATCCAGAAATTTTAGTTCGCCCCACTGAAGGGCAGGTAGACGATTTATACGGGGAAATTCACGAACGAATTGCCAAAGGAGAACGGGTTCTAATTACTACCCTGACTAAAAAGATGTCAGAAGATCTCAGCGAATATTTCGCCGAACGAGATATCAAGGTTCAATATTTGCACTCAGAGATTAAATCTATTGAACGGATTGAAATCTTGCAGTCTTTGCGTAAGGGTGAAATTGATGTGCTGATTGGGGTCAACCTCCTACGAGAAGGTTTAGATCTGCCTGAAGTATCTTTAGTGGCAATTCTCGATGCCGATAAAGAAGGTTTTTTACGTTCGGAAAGTTCAATTATTCAAACCATCGGTAGGGCAGCCCGTCATATAGAAGGACAGGCGATTTTGTATGCCGATAATTTGACCAAAAGTATGGCAAGGGCAATTGAAGAAACGGAAAGAAGACGTAATATTCAAGTGGCATACAACAAACGTCACAATATTACTCCCAAGCCGATTATCAAGAATGAAGAGAATTCGATCTTGGCTTATCTTGATATTTCTCGTCGTTTGAATTCTGAACAGCTAGAAGAAGTATACGAAAAATCTTACGATCTACCCCTAGAGAAGATTCCAGCTTTAATCGAACAGCTAGAAGCCAAAATGAAACAAGCAGCAAAGGATTTAGAATTTGAGGAGGCTGCTAAATATCGCGATCGCATTTTGAAATTAAGAGATAGGTTGCTGGGAAGAAGTAATAAAAAAGTATGACCTTACCCAATGATATAGATTTTCTGTTTCTTAGACGTACTCATGGTTGGTCTGAAGCGAGACTTTATATTGACGGTTATTTACGGGAAGAGTTTATTCTTATTTAATTTCAACATCCTAATCGAGAAATCGAGCGTGACTTTTATTTTACTTAACTCTTCGATTCGTACCGAAATCAAGCAATTTTTCCAGTTAGCGATTCCTTTAGCCAGCGCACAGGTGGCTCAATCTCTGACAGGATTTTTCGACACGATTATGATGGGCAGATTAGGGGTAGAAACTTTAGCAGGTGGAGGGTTAGCTGCTTTAATTTTTTTTGCTATTGCCAATGTTGCTGCGGGAATAGTTATGGCGGTTAGTCCTTTGATTGCTGAAGCCAACGGCGCAGTCAACCGAAGCAGGATCGAGGATCTAACACGACAAGGATTTTGGTTATCTCTGCTGCTATCAATCCCAATCACGATCGCGATCGCTCATGGCGACTCAATCATGCTGCAATTGGGACAGCCAGAAGCAACTGTTACTCTAGCTAATACTTACCTAGATATTATTCTTTGGGGCATATTTCCTGTTATCGGCTTTGCTATGCTGCGGGGTGTAGTGTCTGGACTATCTCATGCTCGCCCCGTGATGTATATCGTAGTTGTCGGCACGCTGTTTAATATTATGGGTAATTATGTCTTGAGCTTTGGTCAATTCGGCTTTCCTCGTCTAGAGTTGGCAGGATTAGCTATATCAAGTACCTTAACTCTTTGGGGGATGTTTTTTGCCCTACTAATCTATATTCTCAAACATCCTCAACTAAGAAATTATCGGATTTTTAAGCAGCCATATCTCATTAAACCAAGAATTATCTGGGAATTAGGTAAAATTGGTTTGCCGATTGGAATATTTCTCGCCTTAGAAATCGGCTTATTTACGGTTGTGAGTTTCCTTATGGGTACATTGGGAGTAGATGTGCTGGCTGCACACCAAATTGTCTTTCAAACTATGGTCATAATTTTTATGATTCCTCTCGGAATGTCCTATGCAGCTACAGTCCGAGTCGGACAATGGCTCGGACAAAAAAACCTAGTAGGAATTAAGCGAGCGGGATATCTTAGTATAGGTGCGGGAGCGATATTTGCGATCGCCATAACCACGATCATGCTTTTGTTTCCTAAGGCAATCCTTGGTTTATACATTAATATTGACGATCCTGCTAATGCAGAAATTGTGCGTCTAGCTTTACCGATGCTGGCGATCGCTACAGTGTCTCAGATCTTAGATGCGGTACAAAAAATTACCTACGGTGCGCTACAGGGACTTCAAGATACGCGCATTCTAGTGCTGCTAAACATTCCTGCTTTTTGGCTGATTGGCTTAACTTCAGGCTATCTGCTGGGCTTTTATTTTGGTTTGGGTGGTGTCGGCTTATGGCTAGGACAGTCAATCGGCGTGGCAGTTGCCGCGCTCTTATTCCTAATTCGTTGGCAACAAAAGTTACGGCAGATTGCTCAAATAATTATAGTAACTGATAGCAAGAAAAAATCTCCAGTTTTTTAAACATAGCTTTTAACTTCAATATAAATACTTTATAAAGCAAATATTAAATAGTTTTTTCTACGTATTTTCAACATTATATATTTATTTAATTTCTACTAATATAACTTCAAGCAGATTTAAATTGCTTACTTCTAGAAAGTATTGGCTGTAAAAGCAATAATTGATACTTTTTTGTTAAGTTCAATTTTTTGTGGCAATCATATTTCAGTAATTTTCAATAATTTTGTTAAATTTATGTTTTGTCAGAAAGAATTCGAGAAAATCTTGCCGATATCTGGTGAGAAATGCTCAATATCGAAAGAAATATGTGAGTTAGCAAGCGGAGATTTGATTGATACCTATTTACCCTGTGGCAAATTCTACAGGAAAGATTTATCAAATATGAGCTAAACAAAATCAATACCGTAGTTATTCTGTAACTATAAATACGATGGCTTTGATCGCACTATTTGGTTAAGAGTAATGGTGTAATTGAACTATCTAGCTGAAACTTTACCTTGGTACAGCTAGTCTAATAAAACAATTGGTTAACAGTAAATCTTAGAAACCTTTCATTATTGCTAAAAATTATGATTTCTCTTCCTCTTGAATCCGAGCTGCAGGTTGTCCGTCTTAAACTTTACCTAGAAAAAAATCCTCAAGAAGCTACGGAATTGGCGTTACAGCATTACGAAGACTTTTTAGCTTTGGCAGCCAAGTACAGAAAACTAGAAACTAAATTAGATGATATTGAAACTTGTATGTTGACCTATAGCGATAGCTATGGACTTTAGCCAGCAGTCTTATTAAGATTATCTTGCCAATAGAGGGGCTGCTGAAAGTAGTTTCTGAGTATAGGGGTGTTGGGCTTGAGTAAAGATCTTTTCGGTATGGTCAATTTCGACAATTTTGCCTGAATTCATTACCGCAATGCGATCGCAAAAGAATCTTGCCACCCAAAGGTCGTGAGTAATAAATAGATAAGTGAGGTCGAATTCTGCCTTTAAAGCCAGCATTAATTCTAATACCTGGGTTTGCACCGTAGCGTCTAGCATACTGACAGGTTCATCACAAATTAGAAGTTTAGGTTTGGTAATTAATGCCCGAGCGATCGCCACTCGTTGCTGCTGTCCTCCTGATAATTCTTTGGGATAGCGTCGATAATATTCTGCCGCAGGAGTCAAGCCAACTTTCTCTAGCATGTTTAATACCTGCCCTTTCGCAGCCGTTGGCGTAGCAAGTTGATGAATATATAGAGGATCGGCAATACTTTCACCCACCCTCATCAGAGGATTGAGACAGGCATGGGGGTCTTGAAACACCATCTGTAGCTGTCTTCTCTGACTCCGCATCGCTGAAGAAGAAAGGGTGGTTAAATCTTGTTCCAAAAATTCCACTTTTCCCGCAGTCGGTTTGAGCAACTGCAAAATTGTTCGAGACAGGGTACTTTTCCCACAGCCTGATTCACCTACCAATCCTAAGATTTCTCCTGGATACAGGTCGAAACTAACGTCGTCCACTGCTTTTATTTTTGCCCCTTTATCTTGAGCTAATAGCTGCTGAATTAGGTTTGCCTCTAAGGTAAAATACTGTTTCAGGTTTTTGACTTGTAAAATTGGCGCTCTTTGAGTTATAGTTTCTTTCGCCTCTTCTACTACCTGGAGATGGAGGGCTGCATCTAATAAAGATTTAGTATATTGATGCTGTGGATTATAGATAATTGACTTAACATCCCCTGTTTCAACCATTTTTCCCTGATACATTACGGCAATGCGATCGCAATATTCTCCAACCATGGCTAAATCATGAGAAATTAAGAGTAACGCCATATCTCTTTCACTGCACAGACGAGTTAATTCCGCTAATATTTCTGCCGAAACCGTAACGTCTAGGCTAGTGGTCGGTTCATCTGCCACAATTACTTTGGGATTGAGCAACAGTGCCAGAGCGATCGCCACTCGCTGACGCATTCCACCGCTAAACTCATGGGGATACTGTCCCCAACGGTTGGCTGGGATTTTAACTGTCTCTAAAGTTGCGATCGCTAGCTGTTTGGCAGCGGATTTGGTAAGTTGAGGTTGATGAGCTTTAATCGTTTCTAAACAATGATCGCCAATAGTCATCAAAGGATCTAATCGCGTCATCGGGTCTTGAAATATCAGAGCGACTACTTCTCCACGAAACTGGCGCAATTCGGCTTTATTTAACTCAAAAACAGATTTTTCTTGAAAAACCGCTTGACCCGATACTTGACTACCTTCTGGCAACAGACGCATGATTGCTCGCCCCAAGGTAGATTTACCACAGCCAGATTCTCCTACTAACCCCAGCTTTTCTCCGCCTCTAAGCTCAAAAGACACATCATCTACCGCCCAAACTATATTTTCTTGTGGTTGACGAGGATATGCCACTCGAAGATTCGCGACTGATAATAGAGCTTGAGTCATAGTCTGAGTCATGATGTTAGTCGATAGCAGAAGGATTAGCTTATCGCATTGTAGTCAGCTATCAATCAAAATGGCTATGGCAATTTCCGTTAATCGCTGATAACTTAATTCAGTTACAGTCAACAAAATGTCCACCCTCATTGTAATTTTGAAAATTACTGAGCTAAGATAACATGTCAAACATTGTCAAACTGGAGTTTAGTCTTCCTCAAGTTTCAATAAACGTTATTTTGATGAGCGGTATGCAAAAATCTCAACAAGTTTTTTCTTCGGGACAACAGAGCAAATTTCAGCAGTTGCAGTTAGAGGTTGCAGCATTAGAAGAACAGTTGAAAAATGTCCTTAACGAGCCAACACAGCTAACGGATAATCACAGCTTCCAATCGCCAATTCCTCTAATTTATGTTGACGATCGCATCGCTAAAACTGGAATTAGATTGGCGCATGAAACAAGATGAGGTATTGTTTTGGAAACTTTACCTTCCACCGCTAACATCTAAAGTCACCTAAATACTAATACTGCGATCGCCGACTCCAAATCACAATAGCTAAACTTAATCCGTCTTCTCTCCGCCCAAAATGTAATCCTCTGATTGAGGAATAATGCTAGGAATAGCCATTATGATCAACATAATAATATAATATTTGCCACCCAAAAGAGAGTAGCGATCGCACTTATCTGAAATTGTTAGCCTGCAAACCCAATACTGTTCGGTTAATAATTACATAGTGGAAGAAGCAACTGCAAAAGTAAGTGGTTGAAGTTGAGTAAAACCAGTTCGATGAACTGGCTTTCTGGCTTTAAATTTAGAGCGAGGTTTCTTGACGACCCTCGGATTAGTTCGACCTTGACGGGTCGGGATAATTTGTTCGGCAATTTCTGAGATTAACCAAGAAAAAAAGTAAGGTAGAGAAGAAGGTAAAGCTTGTTGAAACTGAGAAATAGCTCGGCGCAGAATGCGTAAAGTACCCGTAAAACTGAATTGCAAAGGAGATTGCGAGGTTTTACTTGAAGCGCGAAAAATCAAAGAACGTATTGCCCAGTGAGCAAGCAACCACCCGTAAATTTCTTGAACGACTAATTTTGGCTTTTTGGAGCGAATCGGTGTTTTTCGAGAATTTAGATGAGTTTTAAATTCTGAGAGCGTGTTTTCTACTTCCCAACGCCAATGATATTCATCAGCCAAGAGTAGAGAGGGAAATAATTCATAATCCATTAAGTCAGTAATTAAGCGATAAATTACTTCTTCGCCCTGTTCGAGAATCATATACTCAATAACTCTAACTTGAATTCGAGTTGCACCTTTTTTCTTCGATTTACGGTCAGGATTAATCCAAGATAAATAAGAGCCATCAGGTAACTCATGTACTCTTGGGAATTTGACGTTTTTAGGAATTCGCCCCAACAGATGGCATTGTTGATCGAGAGTAGCTTTAACCATCTTGAAGGAGTGAAGACCTCTATCCCAGGTTAAAAGCATTCCTTGTTCTACAGAACGCAACAGCTTTATGGCTCTAACTCTTTCTCCGATTCGATAAGGGCTGATCAGAGCATCGGTAATTAGATGAGTTCCTAATTCTACTAAAATAACTAATCGCGCTTTGGGAAAAGCAGCCTTCGTCCCTTTTCTACTGCCTGGATAGCCAAAAACTCGACCATTTTCTTCTGTATCAGGAAGATCAAAGACTGTGCCGTCAATTGCCATCCACCGTAATCCTTTGAGGAAGGCTGATGGAGTTTCCACTGTTGCCATTGGTCGAGCCAGTTTTTCAAATAGACGAGTCATTACGGCACACCCTACGCGTTGCCGGGCTTCGCTGATTGAAGACTTACTCGGCGTTAGAGAGCGAAATCCTTTGGGAATCCATGAGCAGGACAATCCTTGAACCAAATTCTTCAACACATCCACAATCGAATCTTTTGACCAGAAGTTGAGAGCAATTATTAAGGCAATAATCAGATGAGTCGGGAGTAAGCGATGACGCTTTTCTTGACTATTAGTTTCGGCGATCGCTTCGGTAATTGCTTGATGAGACATGATTAATTCCAATGCGGGAAATATCTCACTTGCTTGGATTTTTGGAGCAATAAGAGTTAAAGGTAACAATTCCATCGGCTTTTTATGGCAAATACTCTCATTAACTCATATTTTTGTCTTAACCGAACAGTATTGGCTTCGGACCAATTTTTACATATTTCTAGCCAAGTCAAGTATTTCCAATCCCAAAATGAACCTGTAATTTCAGTTTCTAATTACCGCAGATTGTGGAGGTAGCAATGGTTATCGCACTCGATTATGGAAGTTAAAGCTACAAGAATTGGCAACTGAGACTGGCAAAACTATTCATGTGTGTCATTTTCCTCCGGGGACAAGTAAATGGAACAAAATTGAGCATCGTTTATTTTGTCACATCACCCAGAACTGGCGAGGTAGACCGTTAACTAGTTTGCAAGTCGTGATTAATCTCATTCGTAATACTAGCACTACACAGGGATTAGAAGTCGAAGCTCGCTTAGATGAAAATCTCTATCAAACAGGAATTAAAGTCACAGACCAAGAACTTGATACCATTGCCATTGAGCGAAGCTCTTTTCATGGTGAGTGGAATTATATTATCAAACCTCAAATTTTTCCCTAATTGTTCAAGTTATTTTTACATAACTCCTTAGTTCAGGAACAAAAATTAGCCAAAACCCAGAGATTTTTCTTGAGTACCGTTGGTGCTGCTTTAGCGATCACCTCAATCTTGAGTATTGTTGCTTATCTTAATTATCAACAGGCAAAAAGCAACGAAGTTCAGGCTGTAAAAAATAAGCTATTGGCTCACGTTACCTCTGCTGAAAGCTTGTTTAATTCTCAACAGCATTTTGCTTCCTTGGTCGAAGCAATTAAAGCCAAGCAAGATATTGCTGATTTTAAACTAGCAGATCCTTCTATTGAAGCAGATATCGATCTGGCTTTGGAACAGGCAGCCTACAATGTGGTAGAAAAAAATACCTTCAGTGGACATCACGATACCATAAACGGCATTAGCTATAGCAAAGATGGTAAATTACTGGCAACGGCAAGTTCTGATACTACGATCAAGATTTGGCAACATAATGGCAAGTTACTAAAAACTCTCAAAGGGCATGGAGATTCTGTAATTGATGTGGCATTTAGTCCCCAAGAAGATCTCTTAGCCTCGGCTTCTGAAGATAATACGGTGAAGCTTTGGAATACTCAAGGGAAATTGAAAAAAACCCTTTTTGGTCATCGAGGCAGCGTACATCGAGTTATTTTTAGTCCGAAGGGGGACTTAATTGCTTCTGCTTCAGAGGATAAAACCGTAAGATTATGGAACCGCCAAGGTGAACTAGTTAATGTGTTGGCGGGACACCGAAAAGAAGTGCTGGCGGTGGCTTTTTCTCCCGATCGTAATACCGTTTGCCACAGGCGATCGCTCTGGAACCCTCAGATTATGGAATCTCTCAGGTCAGGTAATAACTACCTTTGCCGCTCACTCCCTGCCAATTTGAGGGATTGATTTTAGCCCTGATGGTCTACAGCTTGCTACTGGAGGAGATGACAACCTAGTCAAAATCTGGCAGCCAGATGGCACTTTAGTTAAAATGTTGCGGGGATACGACGCACCCGTAACCAGTGTGAAATTTTCTCCTGATGGTAATCTGATTGGCACTAGCAGTTGGGATAAGACAATCAAAATTTGGCATCGAGACGGCACTTTATATTCCAATCTTTCAGGTCATCAAGAAGAGTCTGGCGGTTAGCTTGGTCTCCCGATGGTTCAGAAATTGCCTCTGCTGGCTGGGATAATGTAGCGAAGCTATGGCAAATTAAAAATCCTTTAGTCAGAAATGTTTATGGGCATAAGGCAACTGTTCTCAGCGTTGC
>CAVRWR010000067.1:0-13809 GCA_963724445.1 uncultured cyanobacterium
AATCTGAGTTATAGCTGTTTGAGCGTCTATCAGAGTCTGCGGTAAAAGAGATGGAGTAGATAATCCTAATCGCTTGGCAAGACAAGCCTCGGTCAAATAATCCAAGGGATTTCGCTGCTGTGCCTTGAGGGATGTCACCACAGTTAGAATCCGAGACACGAATTCACTACCCACTTGAGATTGAGAACCAAAACTAGTACGTCGCCAGATCACAGCAGAGCGAAGTGCTTGCTCCGCCAGATTGTTAGTGGGCTCGACTCCTTCTACAGACACAAAAGTCCACAACGCAGTCTCGATTTTCAATAACTTCTGGGCAGTGCGTACCGTCTTTGCCAAGGGCGATTTTTCCCGATTGCCAATCGGTAAAGCTGCTGCGGCTTCTAACTCCGCTTTAAATCCAGCTCTTAATGACTTCACTGCTACGCGAAACTGCTGGCGACTCATCGTACCATCTCGCACTCGATGCCACCAACGAAATAATCGATGTTCCCGTTGCAATAGTGCTTGACCGATTTGTTTTGAGACACCACTGCGTTCAGCTATCGCTGTTAAGTCCCGTTTCAGATGAGCCCAGCAAACTTGACGCTGTTCCACATCCAACCAATTATAGGCTGGGTAGCGGTCTGAGATTAAAATCCCCTTGAAGGCTTCTCCTAACAACGTTTTAGCCTTTGCTTGACCACGACTGAGTGCCACCGAAAATACCTTGACCAACGGGGTTGCTAAAACCCACAGCCATCCTTTAGTCTCTTTGGGATTAGCCCCATCTCCATTTCCCTGGCGAAAACTGGTTTCATCACTATTCACCACCTCCTGACCTCGAACATATTCTTGGGCGACCTCCACAGGTTCTTCCACTGCCTCACTTACTCGCTGGCGCAGACGATTAATGCTTCCACGGGATAGCTCCACACTGAACAACGTTGCCATTAGGGACTCCACCATTCGGTGACTTTGACGATGTTCGACCCTTAGCCATCCGACCACTGCTGCTAATCGGTCTCCATAAACGCTTGATGGTACTTCAGCAGGTAGTACCCCTCTCGTTTTTTTGCCACAACAATCACACTCTAATTGATGCTGTTGATGCTCAATTATATATGGTGATAACCTTGGAATCTCTACTATTTGATGACGATATGGTTCTGCATCTTCCCCATTTAATTCCTCGCCATATGCGGAGCGGTATCCTTTAGGACAATGCCGACATTTTTCTGGCACATGACTATGAACCTCTTTGCATGCTTCTATCGGATAGAGTTTCCTGGTTTTTCTGAAGTCACTAACATTGCTGCGTTTTTTCTGAGCCTTTGTCTGCTTCGGAACTTTAGACTTCTCTGGCTTGGAAAACACGTCACTTGAGGGAGGGCGAGATGAATTTTGTGAATTTTGTTGGAGTTGTTCCTCAATATAAGCTAATCTCTCACTCAGAACTATTACCACTGCTTTTACGCTCTCGGGAGTGGCATCCCAATCTAACCCTGAAATTTTAATCCCTGCGATCTCAATCTCTGAACTCATGTGACAAATTTTAGAACATCATCGCCATTAAAAACCACCTTTTTTCGTTAGAGCCTGGGACGGTTACGAAAAAGGCAACCCCAAACAATAAATTAATAGTAAATATAGTAAATGTCTCAAATGAATAGCATAAGCTTTGGGCAAAGGAGTATTTAAAATTCGTTCACAACTATTGAGATTGCTAGCAATAGAATCTAGAGATTTATTAAATGACTCAAAAAAGCGATCGTTTATCGAACCATTTTGGTGATAGAGATCGCTAAAATATTGAGCTAACCAGTTAATTATTCTTAAAGGTATATGAGAGACATTTTTTAATTCTAAATATTGTTCTTCAGTCAACAAATTACTAAGTTCGCAATTTAAATGTTCTTTTCTTAAATGGCTTTTAATTGCAACTATCAATATAAATGACAATCTAATTTGAGCGAGTTTTTCTTGCTGTTGTTCTTTAGTTTTAGCTGGAATAATAAACCAGATATTGCGCGATAAGATTCTACTGTTATTAATCAAACTACCAAAAAGCTTACGCCCTTCCCAATATCTCTCATAAGCAGTGTTGGTTCTAAAAACAATTAGTAATCCTAAAACAATAGTCGGAATCAAAGTATTAATAATTGGCAAATAAACCGGCCACCCTGCATAATAAGCGACAGTAATCATTGCTGCAAATACCATTGTTGCGATTACTCGTCTCCAAATTGCAGGAATAACCGAACTTTTTAAATCAATAATTAATTTGAACCAAGTAAACCATTTTTCTCTAGCTGAAACCATTTTTTATTTAAGATTAATTTAAGTTTAAAATTAATTAATATTCATTTTAAAAATATTCCTTTCAATTGCACTAATCATTGAAAACATCTATTTATTACGCTATAAACTGAAGAATATCAGTACAATTACGCTTTATTGCCTAAATCTAAATTTTCTAATTCTTGCCATAAAGTTTGGATAAATTCTTCTGTATTTCTAAGTTTCATCTCGCCAAATGCAGCTAGTTCTTCTGGGCTATATTCGCGATCGCTGCCCATAATCTCTTGAATCCAATAGGGTAAATCATCAGGATTTTCCATCAACATTTGACAGACTTCTAAAGCATTTTTATCTGATTGTCGATCGCCTAATTTTGCTGCCAAACAAAACTTTAGCAATTTTGCTAAATTACTTTCTGGGGGAATTGCCAGTAAAAAAGCCATATATTCTGCTAATGAAGATTTTGATAAAGTCATGTAAATTGCTTTCTATTTTTAACTGGTTGAACTAACACGATCATGGATGAGTAGAGCCATCGGGTAGGATCGCACCCTTAAGATAGGCTTTACATAAATCGGATTGATTCACATTGGCATCTTTTAGATTAGCACCAGTTAAATATGCGTTATGGAGATCGGCACCGCTCAAGTTAGCATGACTGAGATCGGCACCGCTGAGATTGGCATCTCTTAAATCGGCGCAGACTAAATTCCCATGACTTAAATTAGCACTGCTGAGATTGGCATAACTCAATTTGGCAAAACCTAAATTAGCGCGAGTTAAATTAGCACCTGTAAAGTTAACACGGGCTAAAAGAGCATTTCCTAAGTTAGCATGGCTGAGATTGGCATGACTGAGATTGGTTTTAGTTAAATTTGCATCATTCAGATCGGCTTTGGGCAGGTTAATTTTGGCTAAATCTGCATTAGGCGCCGTTAATCCCCTCAAGGGAACCCCATCTTCATTTAAATCTTGCAAAGCCAAAATCCGAGCATAACTAACCTTAACTCCATTGGCAGCATCAACTATACTCCACGCTTGATAGTGAAATTCTTTTTTGCGATCGGGCATTTGTTTAATATATAAAACCAATGCCACCATCAAACTAATCGCATCTGCACCCTCTAACAGTTCCGACAAGAATGTTTCATCGTCAGCCACTAAATAAAGAAATGATAGGATAAAAGCCGAACCTACAGCGACAGCCCAAGTTGGCAACGCCCAAAATGCTTCTATAAATCGCTCTGAAACCGAGCTAAAAAATGAAGCAGTAGAAGTTATTTCAGTTTGCTTTTGTTTTTGACTTTGTTTGAACTTTTCTTTTAAATTATTTTGATCGCAGTCATGTCGCTGTGCAAACCCTTAAGGCTCATTACACCAACACAGATGAGCCTTTGGTTGTAGGCTACATCCCAACCATCCTCCAGACTTTTCTTGGTAAAACCCTCCAGACTTTTGGACATAACTATCCTGAAGTTGCCGTGCGTTTGCAGGAGATGTACCCTGCTGACCAAGTTAGAGCATTGCGAAATGGGGCGATTGATATTGCCTTTATGGGCAATCCACCAGATGAATTAGACGATGAATTTGCAGTCAAATGTGTGAAGAAAGTGCGGATTGCTGCTTTGTTACCGAATACCCATTCATTGGCACAGCAATCCTCGATTCAGATCTAGCTGAACTGGCATCAGAAAAATTTATCGGCATATCTGAAGAAACCTTTCCTGGGCGGAACGATCGCATCCGCGGCACTTGCCAATGTGCTGGCTTTACGCCCAATCTACACCTATTTGCCGATAGCCATGCCTCAATGATTGCTCTGGTTGCCACAGGGCAAGGAGTAGCAGTCATGCCCCAGGAGGCTGAAGCATTGCCTCATCCGCAAGTTATGTTTATGCCACTCCACCATCCCCTAGACTACGCCCGATCGACTGCCGTGTGGAGGAAAGAAACACCTGGTAAATCTTTAGATAAATATCTCCAAATTTTGTTTGAGCATTGAGATCGCCAATAATACTACGATCGCAGTGGAGAATCTAACTCTTGCTCTTGTTCTTGCTCTTGTTGCAGATTTTTGAACAAGTTGAGTTGTTCTTGTTGTTCGGGAAGATCGCGATCGACGACGTAAAATTCCTGAGGATAAATCCAGGTTGTATCCATCGGTCCATGAATTTGGATTCCAGTCATTACGGCATATTTGAAGACTGACAAATCTACATCGCTGAGTAACTTCTTAAGCTCGTTAGCAACAATTTGAGATGCCAGTTTGGTGATCTCCACCAGGTTTGGTTTATCTCCATAGTTAATGGTGGAAAGAATCTTTTGACGAACGATGGTTTGTTCCACATCTTGCATATCCATCTCTAGCTTGAGCTTGCCAGACATCAGTTCTTTAGCGATCGCCTCTAAAGAGCCACAAGCATGAGACACTTTACTGACACCATAGCGGTAAACCTTGCCCACTTCCCCATCTTTAGAAATGGCAATGTGAGGCATGGCGTAAAAGGCAAACTGCCGTTGACCGTTCACACTCGGCACATGGTCGGCAGCAGCAGCAAAAGCCGTTTTACCCATCATGACAAAACCTGCAAGGCTAGAACAATTAAAAGATTGACCCCACTGCCGAATTATTTCAGACAAAAATGGCTCGGTAATTTCATCTCGACAGAGAGTGGTCATGCCCATAGTATTTTCGTTGTTAAATCCGTAACCCCCTAACGCTTGATAACTAGTTTGCAGATAGGCAGGCATGGGAATAGCACCAGGGAAGAGCTTTTGGAGAGTTTCGTAAAATATGGGGTTTGATTCTGGATGGTAAGGATCGACAGCATCTTTGGTACGATTGAGCCAGACTTCTGCCTGGGAATAATTATCTTTTTGTAGCTCTTGGATAGCTTGTTTGAAGTTTAGCGTTACTCCCCAGACATCGCTAAAGAAACGTTTTTCCTGCTTCATGCGCTCGAAGAATTGTACCGCCTCTATGTAGTCTAGTTTTCCCTGCTTTTGGGCGATCGCCAGCATGGTTTCAAAGACATTATCTGCCATCTTGGCATCACCACAAACATAATAATGACATTGAGGATGGCTCAAAAATTGCCATACTTGTTCGGGGTTTTGCTGCATCAGATTTTGCACGTAAGTCTTTTGTTCTCCCAGGCGAGAAAAAGCTACTTCTAAATGAGAAAGGACTCCTTGGGATTGCCATGTCTGTAACTGTTCTTGATAGATAAAATCATTATGGTTGCGACAGCCAAAATAGAGACAGGCATCACCTAAAGATTGTCCCTGCTGTAATAAAGCCTCGCGATGTTGGAGAAAAGCAATCAAGGGTGAAACACCAGTACCAGGACCTACCATCAATATAGGTGCGTTGGGGTCACTAGGAGGACGAAAATCGGAAGTATTGACCGAGATACGTGCTGTTTGGTTTGGTTCTAGATTAGCTAGATAGTTTGAGCAAAGTCCCTGACGAATTTTCCCCGCATCGGTTTTAATTTGTAGTGCGCCTACGGTAATTTGAATGGTTTGGGGATGCAGCAGGGGACAAGAAGAAATGGAATAAAGGCGGGGTTTTTGTTTGGGTAATAGTTCCAAGAGATGAGCAAGATCGATCGCCGCCGAGGGGAACTCGTCAAAAAGATCGACAACGCTCATAAAATTGTCGGTTAGAGGTTTTCTTAGGGCAATACTATCGTCATTATCGTTACCCTGAGCGATGATTTCTAACCAAGTTGACAGACGATGTTTGTCTTGGGGATTTTGAGCGACGGAATGGAGGTAAGTTAAGAGTTCTTCCAACGGTTCGCGCAAAGATAAGTCTAATTCTTCCCTCAATACCTGTTGGACAGTAGCAGGCAGGTTAACGGGGGGTCGGTCTTTTAATTCTTCTCCTTCAGAGGTAACATAACTAGCAGTAAAATAAGCGTCGGGATTGACTTGCAGGCGATCGCACAACCGATTGACTAATTCAGATGGGTTGCAGGGATATACCGAGACATGATCTCCTGTTTCGTAGCTGAGTTCCGTATTACTAATATCGAAGGCAAGATAGCGAGTGGAACGACTACCAGCAACTACTTCTTGTAGCAATTCATGATTGGCAACTAGGGGAACGGCAATTCCCCGATCTTTGGCGATCGCAATCTCTGCGACTGGTGCTGCCTCTAAGAACTCGATCTGTAGTTGAGGTGCGTTAACTGTAGCATTAGCCGAGGTAACATCATCTCCCAGAACGCGAGAAATTAAACCCAACCACTGTTTAAAAGTATCTACCTGTCCTTTAATTTCGTCTCCTTTGTGGAGGGGAACAATGCCGTTTGCCCCCGCCTTTCTTAAGGCTTTATCCAGGGCAATTCCCGCAGCGCAGAAGTGTTCGTAAACGGTGCTGCCAATACCTAAAACAGAATAATTTAAACCGTCGAGAGAACCAGCAGGTTGTTGTTTCAACCATTGCAAAAACTGCTTGCCGTTGCCTGGCATTTCCCCATTGCCAAAGGTAGAAGTAACCACCAGTAATAGTTTTTCTTCTGCTAAGCGATCGCGATCGTATTCATCCAATGCCATTACTTGAGGGCGGTATTTCTGGAGTTGACGGGCAGCTTTACGGGCTAAACCTTCAGCCGTACCAGTTTCGGAAGCGTAAAGTAATAAGATGCGGTCTTGTTTGTCTCCTTCTTCTTCCCCAGTAGCGATAAATTGTGCTAAATCCATACCATCTTCTACTGCCCAGCGATCGGCTGCATGATGATATGCCGGATCGAGGTAAAAGTCGCGCATTTGATGATGCCAGACGGGACAGGCACTACCCCCAGCAGGAGGAACGACCCAACCATAATCCCCAGGACATTCTCTACCTGCTTTCTTTTCCCTGAGATCGTGGGTTAAAAACTGTCTCGATGCGGACTGGTGATCCACCATGGTCCTTCGCTTTCTGGAAGGAATATAAAATAGCGGTATTTAATTCTAAAGCAACGCGATCGCGCCATAGGGTTTGTTCGGAACTGGTATCGAGTTTGAGTACCCGTGCCAGTTCTTCCATTTTGTCGTAACGCCAATCTTCGAGAAAGTCGCGAGCGATCTCTGTTCCCATATACCAACCGTTAAAAGGCAAACAGCCATAGGTTACACCACCAATGTCCATGCGGAAGTTACTAATAGCAGGAATGGCATACCAGCGCAGATTGAGAGACTTAAATTCAGGGATAGTAGGATGTTCGATCTCTACTTCCAAGACATCATCCTGATTCCATTCATATATTTGAGGCTTTTTCCCTGGCACTTCAATTACCAAGGGCAAAATATCATAGGGGCTTTTAGTGGCAGGGGGTTGCCAGCCCAGTTTGATAATTGCTGCGGTCAAATCCAAGTTGGCGCGATCGCCTAAAACGCTGCCGTCAGGCTGTGGGTAGGCTGCATAACGAATTAGCTGGGAGTTCCAAACCCTTGGACCCCAACGTTCTTTCGGTAGTTTAGGACGAAAGACACTCATGGTAATCTGAATGTTGCCCCCATTGGTAGCCAAGCGTAAATGTTCTTCTAACTCCCGAAACATCTCGTCTGGTTCGGTAACATGACGGCAATCTCTGACCACCATATTGTTCCATTGAATTCTGGCAATACATTTAGAAGCGTTACGCCAGGATATCTGTGCGCCGTAAGCCAATTCTTCGTAGGTGTGAGTATAAGTTCCTGTTGCCTGTACTTCTGTCTCGATCTCCTGCCAACGTTGCGCTCGCGCTTCTTCTGACCATCCTTGTTCGCTAGCAATAATCTCTAAAAACTGTCGCGCTTTTTTAAGTAACCTTTCTTCATTCACCTTGGGCAACTTCATGATATTGGTCACACGATTGAATAAAGTTTGCCATGCCTGTCTTAACTCTGGAGTAAAGTCGGGAACATACTTTTCAAACAGCACGAACATCGTATCGGAAATAGCAGGATAGGCACAGGAGGGTACGCCCACATTTCCGTGTAACTGTCCTAACATTCGCAGTTCTCGCAGCAATTCATCACTACTGCCAGTTCTCAGACAGCGTACCAAAAATTCGAGAGATTGAAATAAATGGAGGGAAAGATAATCCATATCTGCCCGTCCAAAAATCGGCAGCACAAAAGGATATTTCTCAAACAGAATTTGATAAAATTCCATACCCATTTGTTGCTTGTTTTGGCTGAATGCTGTCCACGAATTTGCCATACGCTGAAGCATTTCGGGGGGCAGTGCCTTCTCGTAGCGGTCAATTGCCTCCACCATCGGGATAATGACGTGGGTATTGAAAAACTTATATAAAGCCGAGTTTGTTCCCAAACTGAGATTGTCGCGATCGTATTCTTCTAAATAGGGAATCGAAGGCAACATCCACATCCAGACCTGTCGCGCCTTTAACCAATGCTGGGGGCGCATCCCAATATCAGCAAACAAAGCTCCATATTCTTCTACAGAATCTAAGCCATTTCCTTTTTCGGGCGGTACACCCATCATTGGTTCGGTTACTACATTCTCGGTATGGGGCAACAGTTGGCGCACGCAACAGTCAAACAATTCATAAAAGTAATCGCTCATACTGTCGATCGCTTCGCCAAACAGATATTCTAGTTCTGGTTCTTCTAGTAATAATCGCTTTAAAAATTGCTCCATCTGTAGCTCTTTCCAAGCTCGCAGCTTATTCCAGACATCTTTAACAATTACTGCTTCTGCCGATGAAAGAACTATTGCTTCGGGAATTTCTATCGCTTCCACTGTCTCTGAAGCAGAACGCTGTCGCCGATTGTAACCGCTGTTATTGTTACTATTGAGAATTGTTATTTTGTCATTGCTTTCTGTACTACTACTCTGAGTCAAACGAACTTTTAACTTGAGGTTAGGGGCTTGTTCCCAGGCAGAAATGGGAAACTCCAACTCTTTAGCACGAGTCCCATTCAGCACGTTCTCGGTAGCAAAATCTACTGTTTCTATATCCTGCCAGGGATGGGTAATATCTCCTTCTCGATAGCACAGAGTAATTGCCATCTGACAATCTCCCTTATGCTTAACATCCACCAACCATTCGGGTTGCATCCTCGTTAATAACGATTTCTCTAACTGTTGCTGTCCATCAACTAGTACACTGATTCGGCATTTATATTTGTAGTCGCTCGATTGGGGCAATTCGCTAGCAGAAATTTCAGTTAGGTGAATTGTTTTTGAATTATCGGGCATGAATAGAAGCAGAATATTTTTATTAAGATAATTATAAACCACATCCATCTTGAGACCTGGAGTTTTTGACGATACTGGGATATTGTCATTAAGAGACTACCAAGAAATAAACAATCCTATAACTAAGACGATTTTCCACTAATTTCAATAAACCATTTTTGGAGATTAGGCAGTCGATTAATCTGCTTTTCAATTTCTGCCATAGCTGCTTGAGTGAGTTTAACACCAGTGTTGTAGACCTTTTCCACTAAAGTCACTACAGGATGATTGCCTTTGAAAGAGAGGGTTTGAGCAAAGTGCAAAACCGTCTCAACACTATCAAGCAAGCTACCATTCCAATGTTTTTCCAACCAACCAAAAGTACGCTCTACTGGATTGTATTTGCTGTGATAGGGAGGATAGTAGGCTAACTGCAATGCCAATTGAGACTCTGAGGCGAAATCAACCATGCGGCTCATAAACTGGGTGCGACGGGAATTATTTTCTGGACCATTATCTTGATTAATTACCAATTTCTGAATGTGGCTAAACCGAGATTTCACTTGTTCCCACCAATGTTCAATCAAGTCAACAATGCAATCTGCTGTCAATTTAGATGAAACGAAGAATAAAAATAACTCATTGAATTCGGGGACGAAGATTCCATCGGGGGTAAGCTGACTGCCTGACACAAGTATCTAAAACCCTTTTGGGGTATAGATTCTTTCTTTTGCACTCAAAAGACACTTTTGGATAAAGCGATCGCTTGTAAGCATTGAAGTACTGTACTGACAAAATTTAATTTCCACGGAAAATATAGGATTGACATAGATGTGTCAGGCAGCCAGGTGGCTTAGTTTAATCTACCCTGGCTTATCTAAATGAATCTGGGTGCGATTTAGATCGGACAATAGCGTACCATATAAGATACATTAGAGAAGGAGTAAAGATTGAAAAAACTACCAGCCAAGTTTTTTCGCTCTGGCAATGGTGTAGAGCCAGTTAAGGACTGGTTAAAGACTCTAAACCGCGAGGACTGCCGTATTATTGGCAGCGATATTAAGGACGTGGAGTACAGCTTTCCCATTGGTTTGCCCCTGTGTCGTTCACTCTCTGGCTATAAGGATCTGTGGGAAGTGCGAAGTAAAATAACTGGGGGCAAGATAGCACGGGTTATCTTCTACATTAGTAATGGTGAAATGATTTTGCTACATGGGTTTATTAAAAAATCTCAGAAGACACCAAAAAAGGAAATAGATTTAGCCGTCAAACGTCAAAAAGAACACCAAAAATATGAACGATAATCCTTACACTGGTTCTAGCTTCGATGATTTCTTACAGGAAGAAGGGCTGTATGAAGAATGTACGGCGATCGCCATTAAGCGAGTTCTAGCTCGTCAGCTAGAGGAGGAGATGAAGCGACAAAACCTGACCAAAACCGAGATGGCGAAGCAGATGCAGACCTCTAGGGCGCAGTTGGATAGATTGCTCGATCCAGAAAAAACAGGAGTGAGTATCGAGACTATCACTAGGGCAGCGTCGGTGGTGGGTCTTCAATTAAGAATTGAATTGGTTTAATTATAGATCTTTCAATTTACAGTCACCGATTTTAATCAATAATAAAAGTACCTCGACTGTTGTGATTTGGATTATGCGATCGCTATTAAAAAATCAAGCAGGCACCTCCTGGTATTCCTTAGCAAATAAACGAGAAAAGACCTCGGAAGCAGCTTGACCTTGTTGAAGTTGGTCATGAGCCAATAAAATCAGCTCTTCAATTAACTTCTGTCCCTGTTGACGACAGATCTGCCCAATCAATGGTTTTGATGGGGTGTGAGATCACTTTCTCACTGCCTAATATCAGTGAAGGCGGCAAACAAGCTAGGTGCAGAAGTGAATAGGCTACGAAGACCAGACACCAATGTTTTTGAATGGCTTCAGCGCTTCGCATGCGATATTTATCTAAACCGAGTAGACTGACCCAATCCAACTGATACTCTTTCATTAAGCTTGACCTATCGCTTTCACCGCAGTAAGATACCGCTCCTTCACATTGTTGTAGTCTAACTCCTCCGCAATTCCTTCCTGGCTACCGCGTTCAATCATATCTGCATGACGCTGTAGTGTGGTTCGGTCTGTTGTTCGGTGAGTAAAGGGCGCGATCGCGGCGATCGCCTCTAACAACCGCATCGTGACCGCGACACTCGACTTTCCATACTGCCGAATCTGGTTGAAGGCAGCATCCGTCGCATCCGCAAACGAGATCGGTTCAGCGATGATCCGAAGCTGGCTGTGGTCGTCGTAGCGATAGGGAGAAGGAATTTCTCTTTGGGCTAAATGACAAAGGGCAGCGCTAAGTTGATCGATGCAGCGGATGGCAGTAAACGGATCGTTAATTCCTGGAGAAAGGGCGCGTATCGCAATCTCAACCAGTTGGTCGATGGGAAACTCTACATCTTGCTGTTCTGAGCGCCGTGAACCGAGAAGAAAGGCATCGTTGATCTTGACTACAAGCTTTTTGTTTACCTTTTCTCCAGGAAAGACCTGTACAAGTTCACTTCCTTTTATCACAAAGTGACCAGGGCGCTGCTGAACCCGCAATAACAGATTATTCTCTGTCGCAACCTGCATCAGTTGGTTGTCATCAATCGCTTGAATGTAGCCACTGGCGATAGTCTTAATGGGACAGGCAACTCGATCGAAGTCGGCAGGAATAGCGGCTAGGCTCTCCTCCTGTTGATGCTTTGATGCACTCCGTCCAATTCTTTCAGGAAAGAGCTGATCGATCGCAACATCAAGATCATACCCCACCTGTTTAATTACCTGATCGACCTGAATCGATGAGGCCGAATGATGAATAAAGTAAATCAATACGCCAACGCTGGCGATCGCCAAGCCAAGGCCGATGGTCACTGACAGGTGAGGGACAAACTCATCATTTTCCACCCCATTGACTGTTCGCAGCACCATCAAGCTATACACAAACGTGGAAATGAAAGTTCCCAGTACAATTTGGTTGCCCGTGTCTTGCATGAAGTTTCGCAGCAAGCGTGGCCCAAACTGAGAAGAGGCAAGCTGAAGTGCTACGATCGTAATAGAAAAGGCAGTGGTGGCAACACTCACCATTGAACCCGCGATCGCAGAAAGAATGGCCCGTGAACCACTAGGCCCTAGAGAATAAGCCCAGCCTATTCTTTCGACGATGTTGGCTTCTTGTTTGTGGTCAATCCAGATGGTAATCAACGAAAGCCCGAGCGCCAGCGACACCATCAGGGTTGGCACAAACCAGAAACTGGAATGTAATGAGTCCCACAGTTTAGCTAATTTAGCGTATTTCATCGATAGTAATATCTCGTGTTTTACCATTTTGAGGTGCGATCGCTAATATCAACCAATTATAATCCTTATTTCTGGCTCTCCAGAATTTTCTTCGCAGTTAAAAGCTCCTGATATTGTTCTTTGCTGAGCTTGGGATACTTGAGGTTCAGTTCCTTTAACTGGGTGTAAATGATGCCCGCCACAACTAGACGAGTAAACCATTTGTGATCGGCGGGGATAATGTACCAAGGAGCATATTTTGTACTGGTGTGATTGAACATATCTTCATAGACACTCATATAGTCATTCCAAAATCTACGCTCTTTCGCATCATTTACAGAGAATTTCCAATTCTTTTCAGGGCGATTAATCCGTTCTAGAAAACGTTCCTTCTGCTCCTCTTTGGATACATTGAGGAAAAACTTGAGGATAATCGTTCCATTGTTGACCAGATGCTTCTCAAAGTTGTTGATTTCTTCAAAGCGGCGCTTCCAAATATCATTATCAATTACACTAACAGAGAGCGGTCGCTGCTCTAGGATTTCTGGATGTACTCTTGTTACTAAAATTTCTTCGTAATAAGATCGATTAAAAATTCCAATTCGTCCTCTTTCGGGTAAAGCCTTAGAACATCGCCACAAATAGTCATGATTTAACTCTTCCATAGATGGCGCTTTAAAGCTATGCACCTGACATCCTTGAGGATTAATACCCGACATCACATGTTTAATCGTGCTATCTTTACCAGCCGCATCCATAGCCTGAAAGATGATTAGCACAGCATGGGTATTTTGGGCATAGAGAACATCCTGATATTCTGTTAACGCCTCTATACCCTCCTTTAATTGACCTTTAGCTTTCGACTTTTTGAGGTGATCGGCTTTGTAAGCAGGGTCATAGTCTTTGGCAAGAGAAATTTTTCGTTCTGGTGGCACAATAAAAGGACGAATCAAATCGTCAAGCTTTTCGATGGGAAATGGGTTTAAGGATGAATCAGTGTGGTTATGTTTAGTCATACTTTTAACGATATCTAAATA
>CAVRWR010000068.1:0-55622 GCA_963724445.1 uncultured cyanobacterium
AAAACGTGTCATCTTCAATTCTTCGTAATTCACTCTTAAAGGAATTAGACTTCAAACTCTAACGTTTACAATTGAATCTGAATCATGAAGTAATAGCAAAACAAGATAGCTCTCACCTCACAAAAAAAGTTCCAGCCCGATAACTCGAACTAGAACTTCTATAAAATTTTAGTGATGATGATGAGAATGAGCGTGAGCAGCCTGTGTTTTAGCCAATTGAGGATTAACGGTAACTCCAGATTCTTCTAACAAAGCCTCAATTTGGGGATTTGCCCACTCCGCTGCCATATGCATGAACTCTGGACGGCTGTTGACGCAGGGCATCCGAATAAAGGTTACATTAGAATGCTTATGCTGTAATTGATGAATAATGTGGTCTACATCTAGTAAGGTTTCGTGATTCTCCGTCGCAAAACCAATGGGCATCATTACCAGGGAAGTAGCTCCCAATTCCATCAGGTTTTGAGCTGCTAGTTTAACGTTGGGCTGAGTCCAGTCGATCAAAGGAGTATCATGATTGAGCCAGCCAACAGAAATCAGCGGATATTTATCAATTAGTTTTTCTCTTACCAACTCGTACATAGCTTGACTTTCATCAATGCCTGATGTGAAACCTTTGGCTTTGTGGGGACAACCATGATTCATCAAGATAATGCCAATTTGCGAAGCTAGATGTCCCTGAGCCAATTCTGCCTCAATCTTTTCTTCCACCATTTGAGCCATCAAATTAATATATCCTGGCTTGTTGAAGAATGAAGGAATATAGCGAGAACTCTTTAACCAGTGTGAGTCGCCATCCGCCTGTTGTGATAGAGCTTTGTTAACTTGCTCGACAGCAATACCGCTGGTAAAAATAGAATCAACTACTAGCAGAGGATAAATTAAAATTTTCTCGAACCCTTGTTCTTTAATCTCAGCTAGAACCTGTTCTGGTAAATGAGGCGCACAGAAGTTAAACGCCTTGAAAACCTTAACCTTATCTCCCCAAGTCTGCTGTAATTCTTTTTCAATTCCTACTCTTTGCTCTTCAAAGATAGCGTTGTGGGGAGAGATAAAATTATTGTGTTGGTGACTCCATTCGTGTAGGTCAAAAATTGCTAATAATTTGGCGATCGCAGGATAAATCCAGGTGGGTACAGGGGCAAATTTAGCTGTTAAAAGATTAAGTGCCTGTTCGTTATAGTTGGCAAAATCTTCATAACTTTCTACTTCGCCGTAGCCCATTAACAACACGGCTACTCGATTGCTTTTGTTGTGTTCAGATTCATGATGATGGTGATGTTCCTGAACGGTAGATGGGGATTGATGGGGGATTGTAACCACTTGCTACTTCCTTAAAATAAATTGAATTAGGTTGTGAATCGGATTTAGAGGAGATATGTACCGTATTTTTTGCAGAGACAAACTAAAATCCAAGTCCTTATCACTGATTAAGCTAGCATATTTTGCCTAAACGCCCCCCTAGGGCATTGAAAAAGTTAAAATTTAGCAGCATAAATTAAACCTGAATCAAGAACTAAAAATGGCACATGGCAAGCAAAAATCCTTGACCTAACAGGTAGTGTAGCTAATCCAGCAACTTTGAGCAGCAAATGTATAGTATTTAATAAAAAATCTAACTAAAAGCAACATTATATTTATTCTAACTGTGCAGTTATGGCATCAGAAATACAGTTACCGCGATCGACTAGTCGAATTCAACCAGAGCGAGATTCTCCAAAATCTAGACCACAAAGAAGAATTGTGGTCTGTCGTGGGCGTAGCTGTCGTAAATATCAGGCGGAACAAGTATTTGATAAGTTTGGGGCAAGTTTGCCAGAAGATATCGAACTACTGTCAGTTCCCTGTTTGGGAGAGTGTGGTAATGGTTCGATGGTTGTGGTTGAACCAGAACATATCTGGTATTGGCAAGTCGATCCCGATGAAGTTAAAACAGTCATTCAGCAGCATATTATTGGCAAATCTCCTGTAAAAGCAATGCTCTATCCCAAGTTTCATCAATAAAGAAGACAAGCTATATATCAATCACTTGTTCTCAACCAACCGAAATAGAAATAACTGACTAATTTGTTCATCATTAAAATTATCATCGCTAATTAGCAATAAACTCTGGCTCCCGTCGGGTAAACGCGGTCCAAGGCTCATGCCCTCAAAGTTATCTAGATAAATACCCAAGTCTTGTAGATTAAACAGCAGTTTTTTTCTCAGAGGCTGTATTTGTCCTAAATTTCCCCGAAGACTAGCAATGTTTGTGGTATCGGTAGCGTTGCCAATTACTACCTGGAAAATTTTTGCTCCTGCCCCTGTAAAGCCAAAGGTTCGTTCTAAGCTGAGAAAATAGCCTTCTGTTGGCAGTGCCAGTAGTTCAGTTAGTCCATTAGAAATAACTTCAACTGGGACGGGATCGAGTAAGTATAGATGTTCTGCTAGTACAACGGGATTTCCTACGGGGTTGACTATAAAGTGGAGAAAGCGGACTCTTGTCTGCTGTTCTCCTTCAAAAGATTCATCTTGCAGCAGTGCTGATTCAGTAGCGGTAAAGACGCGAAAGGGATCTTCTGGTAAGCCAGTGCGATTGATGGTTAAAGCTTCAAAAGCTAAGTTTTCTTGGATTCCTTGGGATTCTTTGCCAATGAGATAACGTTCTGGTATTGGAAGGTTGGAAAGTTTTTCTCCTGTCTCTGGATCGTATTCGGCAATGAACGGCTCAATATTCTTGGTGGGGTTACCTTCACTAGAAATATAGACAGTGTTTCTAGGAGAGAGAGCCAATCCTTCAGGATCGATCCACCCAGTGCGATATTTTTTTCCTGCTTCATTCAAGAGAATGGTTACATCTTCTGGCTCAAAGCGAGCAATCTTAATTTTATGCTCGGCAACCTGCTCAATTCCTAGCTTAAAAGTATAGAATCTCGCTTTTGCCTGTCTACCTCGATCGTCTGATAAAATATAAAACAGATCTTGCTCTCGATTGTAGGCGATCGCCGATAAGCCTCCGACTAAGGTATCTTTAAATTGTGTTTTGGGTATTTCGTATTGATCGACAAATTCTAGCGAAAAATTGCGAAATATTCTTTGCTCTGCACTTACCCTTTGGGGGGTGCTACAGGCGACAAGAGATAAAAGAGTGCAAACACAAAATAAACTGATGGAGAATCTGGCAAAAAGACCTATTCGGCGATCGCTCACAATTTTCTGGTGGTAAAATCTACCATATAAATCTATCAGGTTAGCGGTGAAAGATAACCTTACTAGAGAAGAGTTGAGCAATTTCTCGACGATAGACCACAGCTAAACTATTAAAAATCAAGCAGCTAGTGCCTAAAGCAAATAAAATAAAGGTTACGGGAGTAACTACCCCAATCATGAACCAAGTGGAAACGTGCAAAAATAACGCTAACTCCAAAACCAGGGCAATTCTTTGGGACCAGAGCATTTTTGAGTGTGATTTATTTGTGGCAACAAAAATCAAGGTGGTAATTGTTGCAATCAAAATAGTTGGTACTAGAAAAGAGCAGATTGCCACACAATTGTGGCGAGAAAATTCAAAAAGAGGCTCAAAATCAAACATAAATTCAAAGTATTTGTATGTTTAGCTAATTATTGCTGATTTTTGCTTGACCAATATTCTTATTCTAACGGCAGCAACCTAGAGCGCAGTTTTATTGTCAACAACCTTAACGTAAAATCAATTAGTTTTTACCTAGATCTGCTGATACTTTATCAGTTTTTTTGGGAAGTATATAACTAGCTCTTTGGCTCCTAAAGATTGCTATCTTTATTTGTAAAATTATAATTTACCTTGCAGATAGGAATTGCTGAATGGCTGAACGAGTTCAAAAAATTTTATCCCAATGGGGAATTGCCTCGCGACGCAAAGCAGAAAAAATGATTGTAGCAGGTAGGGTATTGGTTAACGGTCAAACAGCAAAGTTAGGCGATCGAGTCGATTTGGCTGCCGATGTTCTTCAAATAGATGGCAAAGCGGTTAAAAGGTCTCATCGCCCAGAGCAAATACATTTGCTATTAAATAAGCCTGTGGGGATAGTTTCTACTTGTAATGATCCCCAAAATCGTCCGACGGTAATGGGGCTATTACCCACAAATTTGAGCCAGGGAAGCGGAATTCATCCCGTGGGCAGATTGGATTTAGCCTCTAGTGGAGCTTTAATTTTAACTAATGATGGAGAACTCACTCTTGGGTTGACTCATCCCCGATATCATTTGCCAAAAACTTACCTTGTAGAGTTAAATCGTTCTCTTTTAGGCAAAGATCTGGCTTGCTGGCGGCAAGGTATCATCTTGGACGGCAGAAAGACTCTGCCTGCTAAGGTGAACATAGTTAAATCCGATCTAACAGGAAAAACAATTGAGATAGTCTTGACTGAAGGTAGAAATCGCCAAATACGTCGTGTTGCGCAACAGCTTGGTTATCAGGTAAAAAGGTTACATCGCCAGGCGATTGGCTCTATTAATTTAACTTTGGCGGATCGGGGGGAACTTCTTCCTGGTCAATATAGACATCTAAGAGCAACAGAAATTAACTATTTACAAAATTTTAACTCTAAACCTTCAAATCTGACTGCACATCCTGGGAGCGCAGTATATGACAAAAAATAATCTAACCACAGAACAACAACAGCAGTTACAAGATATTGGTACCAAACTAAGCCGTACTCGTTTAGCAAAAGATATCTCTCTAGATACTGTGGCTAACAATACGCATATTTCTAAACGTCTGTTGGTGGCAATTGAAGCAGGAGAGACTGAGGAACTGCCAGAACCTATTTATATTAAAGCTTTAGTGACCAAATTTGCTCGTGAGCTTGGAGTTCAAGAAATTCAGTTTGAGATTGAGTCTCAGACCGATTCTGGAGAGAAAGATCCTCGGCAAAAAAGCCGTCGTCAATACTGGCTGAATTTTCAGTTGCGATCGCTCCACTTGTATTTGATCTATATATTATTAGTCTTGGCTTCTGTTAAAGGAATTTCCAATCTAGTCGAGTCCCCAGTTGCGATCGATCTACCTCTCACTCCACCCCCTGAAGCTCCTACTCCAGAGGAACCTAAAACGCCAACTCCCGCTCAAGTTTCTCAGACGGAGAATGCATCTCAATTTGTTTCTCAATCAAGTAACACTGAGTCGGTAAGCGTCGGCATCAATCTTCAAGAAAAATGCTGGCTCAAGGTGATGGTAGATGGCACAGTTGCTTTTGAAGGAATTCTGCCTAAAGGTACTCAGCGCCAATGGACAGGTAAAAAGGAAGTGACGATTAGGGCGGGTAATGCAGGAGGTGTGGTCATTAGCTTTAATAATCAGCAGCAGAAGGTTTTGGGCGCGCCAGGACAGGTAGAAGAGATTACCTACACGGTTAATTAAGGAATTAGTGATAGTCGATCTTAAGGAGATCCAAATATTAAATTGTCCTCTCTAATCCTAGGTATTGATCTATAACTAATTATCATTTATATATTCTGGGGACTATTTAGAGAGGTAATTATGAATCCAGCATCAGGTGCGATCCCAATTTCAGCAGCAAAAGACATTACCTTTGACTATATTAAGCTCCGGTCTTTACCCGAAATTTGGCAAATAACCGCAGAAAAGTTTGGTAAAACCACTGCTTTATACGATCCCCATGCTAAACCAGAAGTAAGCATTAATTATCGAGATTTATATGCCCAAATAAAGCAGTTTGCTGTAGGGCTACAAACTTTAGGTATCCAACCTCAAGAGAAAATTGCCCTCTTTGCCGATAATAGTCCCCGCTGGTTTATTGCCGATCAGGGAATCATGAGTTCTGGTGCTGTAGATGTAGTGCGTTCTTCTAGTGCCGAGCAACAGGAACTAGTCTACATTCTCGATCATAGTGATAGCACGGCATTAGTAGTTGAAAATCTCAAAGCTCTAACTAAATTAAGCTCCCAGTTAACTAATTTACCAATCAAATTGATTGTGCTTCTTAGTGACGAAACACCCCCTGAAGAGAGTGCCATCAAAACAATTAATTTTCTTCAGCTGATGGAGTTAGGACAAAAGAATCAGCTACAGCCTGTAGAGCAGAATCAAGATACTTTGGCAACCCTGCTTTATACCTCTGGTACTACAGGAAAGCCCAAGGGAGTCATGTTGAGCCATGGTAATTTATTACACCAGGCAAACTACGTTAAAATTGTCTTTCAGCCCCAAGAGGGAGATATACTATTATCAATTCTTCCTAGCTGGCATGCCTATGAACGAGCTGCAGAATATTTCTTTTTGAGTCAGGGTACAACCCAGATATATACCTCTATTCGCTATTTTAAACAGGATTTAAAGAAGTTCCAGCCCACTTATATGGTAGGAGTACCTCGTCTTTGGGAATCTCTTTACGACGGTGTGCAAAAGCTGTTGAGCGGTCAATCGACCTCTCAACAAAAGTTAGTCAAATTTTTTCTCAAACAGTCAGAACTCTATATTATGGCGCAGCGAATTGCTAATAATACGAGTCTAGAACATTTTGACGCTTCTCCTTCTGCCAGGGCGATCGCCAAATTAAAAGCCACTAGTCTTTATCCCATTCATGCCTTAGCAGATAAGCTGATATATCGTAAAATTCGGGATGGTGTCGGCAACATCAAAGCGGTATGCAGCGGCGGCGGTTCTTTAGCCAAATATCTCGACGACTTTTATCAAACGATTAATATTGATGTGTTTGTCGGTTACGGACTCACTGAAACATCTCCGATAACTAATGCCCGAACTCCAAAACACAACGTTAGAGGCTCGGCAGGACAACCTTTACCCGAAACCGAGGTTAAAATAGTCGATCCCCAGACTCGTCAAGAACTTCCACTGGGAAAACGCGGACTAGTTTTGATTCGCGGTAGTCAAGTGATGCAGGGTTATTATCAAAACCCAGAAGCAACAGCCAAAGCAATAGATGATCGAGGATGGTTTGACAGTGGTGATTTAGGCTGGTTAACGCCCTACGGCGATCTAGTATTAACTGGAAGAGCCAAAGATACAATTGTGTTAACTAATGGCGAGAATATTGAACCTCAACCAATTGAAGATGCCTGTGTTAGGAGTATCTATATCGATCAGATTATGTTAGTTGGTCAGGATCAGCGAGCTTTAGGAGCATTGATTGTACCCAATTTGGAAACCCTGCAACAATGGATTACAGAGCAAAACTTAAGCCTCAAACTTCCAGAACTAAACGCCCCTCCTGAGTCCATAGCTCAAAGCGTTCTTTACGCTCAATCAATTGTGGAGCTTTATCGCAATGAATTGAGTCGTGAGGTACAAAATCGCCCTGGCTATCGTGCTGATGATCGGATTGCTGATTTTCGCCTTATTGCAGAACCCTTCTCTCAGGAAAACGGTACGATGACTCAAACTTTTAAAGTCAAGCGTCTTCAAGTAACTGAGAAATATCAGGATCTCATCAATGAGATGTTTGTTGGTTAGTAATGCTTAATCAAATTACGCCAAGTAGATTTTTATAAGCTAGAACTAGAAAGATTAAAAATTCAGGGAAAATCTTGTCAGACTTGAAAACAACCTGTAACCTTTAAGCGGCAAGCAACATTACAATTACTCAAGGAGCCGAGATTATGGATTATTCCAACGCCAGTCTGTTATTAAAACGTCCCGTAACTGTCAAAGCAATTGTAACGGCTCAATGGAAGGAAGAAGTCACCCAGCAACTACAAAAGCAGGTGGCTCAATTAGATCAGCAGATGCAGCAGTTAGAAATGCAGGGTAAAAGAACAGTTGAAGAAATTACCAAGCAAGGAGGCGCAGACACTGTCCAAGTAAAAAAACAAACGGAAAATATCCAGGGACAGGTCAATCAAAAAAAAGCAGAAATGCTAGAGAAAAAAAATCAGTTTCTCCAGCAGTTACAGCAAATTCAGCTACTTGAGTTAAACCAAGAAGTAGTTCAGGCACAGATGGAGAGCTTCTTCCGTTTAGAACAGGGGGATAATTTAGTTAAAAAGCTCAATGTCGAAGTTGTTCTACGAGATGGGGTGGTTGAAGAGATTCGCGGTGAAGTTTAGGATTTGTCTAATATATTTTGCTTTGTTAAGTAATAGTTAAAGTGAGATAAGTAAAAAATATAAACCTTCTTAAACTTTGTTGTCTTGGGTTCGGGATACCCTGAGAATTAGAAATATAGGAAGTTGGTACGTATTGAGGGAGCAAGTTGAATATAAAAGCGATCGCCCATCGCCCTGCTAAAGTTATTTGCCTGGGAGAAATATTATTCGATTGTCTGGCTGATGAACTAGGCAAGTCCGTATCGGAGGTTACATCTTGGACTGCTTATCCAGGAGGTGCGCCTGCCAATGTTGCCTGTGCCTTGGCGAAGTTAGGAACCTCCTCGGCATTTATTGGCTGTATTGGCAAGGATCGACAGGGAGAGCAGTTAGTTCAACTCTTAGAGTCGATTGGCGTAGATGTATCTGGCATTCAAGATCACCAGCAGGCGACCACTAGAAAAGTATATGTTACCCGCTCCACTCAAGGCGATCGCACTTTTGCTGGCTTTGGCGACCAACCAGCCGATCGATTTGCTGACGCTTATCTTCAGGCAGAGCTGCTACCTACAGAACTGTTTCTAGAAGCTGAATATCTAGTTTTAGGAACCCTCGAACTAGCATATCCTCAAAGCCGAGCCGCCGTATTTCGGGCTTTAGAATTGGCAGTGCAATATCATTTGAAGGTTGTATTAGACATCAATTGGCGACCAATGTTCTGGATTAATCAAGCTGAAGCGTTGCCTTTAATTAAGCAGCTTTGGCAATATGTAGATTTCCTCAAATTAGCTGAAGAAGAAGCGCGGTGGTTGTTTAATACAGTCGATGCAGGAGCGATTTTTTATCGTCTTGGCTCTTTAGAAGGTGTTTTGGTTAGTAATGGTGAAGCTCAAGTTAGCTATTGCCTGAGCGAAAATGAGGGAACAGTTAATCCCATGAAAGTTGCGGTTAAAGATACCACTGGTGCTGGAGATGCTTTTCTTGCTGGTTTCATTCATCAGTTGTGTCATTATGGGATTCAAAAATTGTCGAATCCTCAAGTAGCCAAAGATATTGTAAGATATGCCTGCGCGGTAGGTGGCTTGACTACCACCAAATCAGGCGCGATCGCAGCCCAACCTAATCCTGATGAAATTGAAGCTTTACTGAATTAAAATTTCATTCTATTATCGCTATAGAAAAGAGCCAATGACTTTACCCTGATGCGTCTTGGCTCTTTTATTTTGTTCCCTCCTCACACGTCCGCAATCATAATCAAGCACCTTTGGTTTGTCAATTGCGATTATTCTTGATGTTTTCCCTGCTTCTCGCGCTTTTCTAGAGCAAACAGTATTGGTGCCAATCTGCCAACAAATTTCTAACTTTAAACTTTTTTTGGTTGAAATTTTGATTGAAAGTTTTATTTTGAAATATTTGATTCAGCAGCAAAGAGACAAATCACAAGCAATATTGATTTTTTGGCAATTACAGCTACCAATTATTAGCGAAAAAAAATTGAGAAAGAAGTAATTAATTAGATGAATTATATACGCCAACTTGATTCTAGAAAATGATCATTGCTCAACTTTTGATGCTCGATTAAATTACAGCAACAGTATTTATCTAAAAAATACTTTGTTCAACGCTTGACAATTTTTTTCTATATTACAAAGTGACAAAAAATACGTAAAAACACATAAATAAAGTATCGGCTAAATCTTATATTTGTTTATTGTTCCTGATTTAGCAATACTTTTGGCTGTTAAGGATTTAGACTCATCAGATAAGTAATTCAATTATATCTCAGTATTTATCCTTAAAAACTAGATAATTATACTTAAGTAAAATCAGTTATTTTTTCAAAAACTATTAGCAAAGATAATATCAATTGTCAATATTAATACTTAGCTTTTTCATTTTGTATTGCACCTTACTAGCAAAAAAAAAAAATGATTTATTATGGTTTTTAATGGTATAGCTACCTGGTTTTAACGACGTATCTTAGGTCGAATTAACATCATACAAATAGTGGGGATTAATTAACTATGTCAAGTGTTGTTGCAAGTACAGTTACGATTTCAGAGGCAGGCTCGGGAGTTTTTTCACAAATTTCTGGTTTTGACTTGGTTGCTGAAGCGCCTCTGGGGCAGAAGAACACCATTACAGTCACTGGTGGTAATTCGCCTGTTACTTTAATAGGCGGCTCAATGGACGATATCATTAAAGCAGGAGCTGGAGATGCAACCATTATCGCTCTAGGTGGAAACGATAGCATAATGGGCGGATCGGGAGATGATACGATTCTTGGCGGTGACGGTGCTGATACAATTATGGGTGGTGCTGGTGCCGACCTCATTATTGGCGGCGCTGGTAAAGACATCTTTGAATTTGCCGCAAACCAGTTTGAATCAGGCTCCCTCGATGAAATTATCGATTTTGAAGATGGAAGCCTTGACTCAATCATAATCACTGGTGTTGGTAGCGGAAATGTAACTTATAGTCCTGATACAGGTCTGGTATCTATCGATGGACAAGAAGCCATTGATATTGGTACTGGTTTAGATGTAGAAGCGACCAAACAAGCTGATAGTGATACTTGGGAATTATTCTAAGTCAATGGTCTAGTTGTCTCTAATCGATAAAGTTCAAAGTAATACCAAGTAGACCCATGACGAAAAGTTGTGGGTCTATTAGTATATTGAGATATCCAGATTACAATTTTATGTAAGTGAATCATTTGAGTTGGGGTCATTCCCACTACCGTCAATGATAAGAGGCGAATCCTCATTCAAAAAGATCGAATTTCATCTAGCACAAAGAGAATGGGAACAGGTTGTCGATCTATGTCAGCAAGGAATATCCGCTGACCCAGAAGGAATTGAATTCTATTTCTATTTAGCCAAAGCTTATGCTCAACAGGGTAAGGCTCTTGAAGCTATCAATGCTTATCAGAAAACTCTTGGCACAACTATCGATCAAGCAGAAATCTATGGAGAATTAGGTTTATTACACAGCAAACAAAAAGATCTCCATCAAGCTGCCTGGCACTATCAACAGGCATTGAAGCTGAAACCAGATTGGGCAGAGTTGCATTACAATCTCGCCGTCGTCCTGCATCAACTGGGGGATTGGAGTAGGGCAGTTGTTGCTTATAACCGTGCCATCAAAACCAAACCCGATTATGCTGCTGCACACTTTAATCTCGGTGTAATCTACGATCAAAGAGGAGAACTAGAAGCTGCGATCGCAGCTTATAAACAGGTAATTATTTTCCAGCCTGGGCTGGCGAGGGCATACAGCAACTTAGGCAGCACTTTTGCCAGACAAGAACAATATCAAAAGGCGATCGCTACCTTTAAGCAAGGATTGGCGACCAATCCAACTTGGGCGACGCTACATAATAACCTGGGTCAAGTTTATTGGTTTGAGCATCAGCCAGGGCTTGCCCTCAAAAGTTTTGAAATGGCGATTGTTTTGGAGCCAAAAATGGCTTTGGCACATCATAATTTGGGTAAGCTTTGGCAACAGCAGGGGGATTATACAAAAGGGATCGAATGCTTTGCGCGAGTGATTGAGTTGGAACCAAATAATGTTGCCGCTCATAGTAATTACGCCGATATACAGCAAAGAATTGGTAATCTTGAAGCTACTTTAAACTCTTGGCGCAAAACAATTGAGTTAGAGCCAGATTTTGTCGATGCCTACTGCCAGAGAAAATTGGCTAACAATCCCCAAGATCTTTTAGAAATAGCTAAGTTAGCCTGCGCTCGTTTTCTTCAGGCGCTCAAACAGGGAGAAAAAATTGAAGCTTATCATCATCTTGGGCGAACCTATAGCTATATGGGGGATGTGTTGTTTGAGTTTGGCGGAGTCAAGCAAGCAGAAACTTATTATCAACAGGCACTGCAAATTAAGCCAGAACTTGTAGAGCTGTATCTCAAGCTTGGTAACTGTCTTGCTCGACAAAAAAGATTCGATGGGGCAATTGCTATTTACCAGCAGGGTTTATGGCTACAGCCCGAACATTCTCAGATCTGTTTCCAACTCGGCAAAATTCTAGAACGTACTCAAGAAGCAGAGCAGGCAGTCGATTACTATGAAACCGTGCTAAATGGGCAAATAGAGTCGGCTCCTAATTGGACAAGTTCCCCAAATCTGTTTCCGACAGAAGATAATTCCTCTTCTCTGCCGCCAAAAATTTATCATCATACTCAAGATTGGGCAAGAGACTGTAGTTTAGCAGATTTTTACTATACCAAGGTATTGTGGTCAGAAGAGCCATCTTCTAGGGTAAAAGTTGAGACAGCAAGACAGCCAGAAGCAATTACCATTACTCCAGGAGAATCATCCTATCCCGACTGTGGTGGTGTTAATTGCCATAAATGCATGGGCAAGCTGATCGAACACTTTAAGCCGACTCAAATTGGACTTAATGCCTATCGATGTTCCTTAGAGCAAGCTGCCTCGATCAAAGCTGAATTACCTTTTGTGGTTACTATTCCCGAAGGTAGAGCTTGGATTGCACCACAGAAAAATTCTTGGGTAATTTGTCATTCCCTGGCAGTAATGACCCCAGACAACTATCTCTTGGGTGATTTATCTCGATATTATCCTTGGCTTCTGCCTGGATGTAAATATCAGCAGCGGACAGAACACAGTATTTTTGAACAGGAAACTATTGCACCTGTTGAGAAAATCACTGGAAAAGTTGCTCTTTTATCTGGTTTAGCGGGTCATGTTTACTATCATTGGATGTTTGATATAGTTCCCCGACTAGAATTACTCAGACGCAGCGAGATTAAGCTTAAGGAAATAGATTGGTTTGTCGTCAATAGTCTCAGTAAACCATTCCAAAAAGAGACTTTGAACTTGCTTGGTATTCCAGCAGACAAGATTATTGAAAGCGATCGCCATAGTCACATCCAGGCAGAAGAGCTAATTGTGCCGTCTTTTCCTGGTTATTTGGACTGGATTCCTGAAGGCACGATTAGGTTTCTCAGACAAACCTTTTTACCCCAGATTAATTTAATCGAGTCGACAGGACGACAAAAAATATACGTCAGTCGAGCTAGATCTAAACATCGACAGTTAATCAACGAAGAAGAGGTGAGTACTTTACTCGATCGGCAAGGTTTTAAAACCGTATTTTTAGAAGAGATGTCTGTCTTAGAACAGGTGGCAACGTTTGCTAGTGCGAAAGTTGTGATTGCCGCCCATGGCTCTGGTCTGACTAACCTGGTGTTTTGTTCCCCAAACACCAAGATTATTGAACTTTTTTCCCCCAATTACGTCAGAACTGATTACTGGATGATTAGCCAACAGCTACAGTTACAGCACTATTATGTGGTGGGACGAAACTTTAACTGCCTTTCACTACGAAACTTAATGTACCAAAATCCTCTGACAGAAGATATCTTAGTTGATGTCAATGCATTGAAATTGGTTTTGCAACATATGCAGCATTAGTGCTGGTGGCAGAGCTTGTCGACTCAGGCTAATCTATTGTCAACCTTAGTTCCGCTGGAGTCTGTTAAGCCATTAGCATTGCCCTTGGCAAAAGAATCTTTAGTTAACAACAGCAAACTGTAGTAATCAACCTATTATCTCCGTGGACTCTAGCTACTTGGCTCAAGCAATTACTCATTGTGAAGCAGCAATCACAAACGCCGCAAATAATTTAGATAATTATTCAGATCAATGGCAGGCTGCCTTTAAAAACCTAGGCAATCTGTTTCAAGGTAGGGCTGAATTTGATCGAGCGATCGTTTGGCATTCTTTAGCCTTAGACAGCAAAATAAATGAGGCTGAAGTATATTCTCAACTAGGAGAATTATATTTAATTGAAAATAACTTACCAAAAGCTCATGAATCCTTTACTAAAGCTCTAGAATATTTCCCCAATTCGGCTCGAATCTACTCGGCTTTGGCGCAAATTAATAGCCAGTTACAGCGCAAGGACGCGGAGATGGAGTGCTGGTATAAAGCAACTCAAATCAATCCCGATCTGATAACTCGTCAAGGTTATTATAAGTTGGCTAAAGCATTGGATCGGCGGGGCAAAACCCCCGAGGCGATCGCCTGTTATCAAAGAGCAGCTTTAGAAGGAGAGGGAATAACTGCCGCTTTGTTTGACTTGGGAGAGATTTATCAACGGGAGGGAAAAGTCGATCAAGCTCAAGCTGTTTATGAAAAAATTTTAGCAGTGGAACCAACAGATGCTAGAGCGCAGCATAAGCTAGGGACAATTTTTTTGCAGCAGCGCGACTTTGAGCGGGCAATTAACTGTTTTCGTCAAACCATCAAACACGATCCCGACTTTCCCTGGGCATATCGCGATCTGGTTAAGATTTTTTTGCTGACCGAAAAATGGGACGAGGCGATTTCCACCTGCTATGCAATTCTCAATCTAGTTGAAGAGTATCCCTGGGTTTACAGTCAATTGGGCAATGCTTTGCGGGAAAAAGGAAGATTGTCTGAAGCTGCTGCTAGTTTTCAAAAGGCTTGCGCTCATCGCGGGTGGCATCAATGCTTAGAACATGACTACTTTTTTACCTTTGATATTTTTAGTCATCGCATTTCCCAGTGGTCAGAACATCTTCAACCATTAATCGGCAAAGCAGTTAGTGCTTTAGAAGTAGGTAGTTACCAAGGAATGTCTAGTTGCTGGATGTTAGATCGATTGTTGACCCATCAACAGAGTGAACTTACCTGCATCGATAGCAATTTTGAGCCGAAATTCCAAGGAGAACATTGTTAAAACTGGAGCAGAGTCCAGAGTAAATTTACTTAAAGGAAATACCCACGAGAAATTGTCGAATCTTTCCCTCCAGAGCTTTGACTTGATTAACCTTCAGGATCGCTGTAAGTTGAGTCAACACACTGAAAAAAATGCTCAATTAGCTTGGCAACTAGCCAAATCAGGAGCATACATTGTATTTAGTTACTATGGCTGGCAAAATCCCCAAAATCCTCAACAAAATCCCCGCGTAGGAATCGATCGCTTTCTTAGCTCGATTCAACATCAGTGGCAGCCAGTTAATTTTTCTCCCCAGATTTTTCAATTAATTATTCAGAAGCTTTAGTTAGTCGCGTCTAGCGGGATCGAGATAATCAGTAATCAAACAGGTCGATAGAATTAAAATTAATTGCCATGATCGAAGGTTCTCTGTCTAAATTAGATCCAGCTCAAATTGAGCAAGCGATCGCTCAGCGCACCAGACAATTGGAGCATGATTCTCCATCAGCAGAAATTTATCTTGACCTGGGGGATTTATACGCCGCCCAAGAAAAGTTACCCTTAGCGATTAAAAACTATCGACAGGCAGTTGCCCTCAAACAAGATTTTGTGGCGGCACATCGCAAGTTAGCGGCAGTTTTTAGCCAAAGTGGCAGAGACGCTCTAGCGGCGAATCATCTGTTTGAAGTATCTAAGCTCAATCAAGATGTATTTACCCCACAGCAACATTATGAACTAGGTCGAACCTTACAAGCACAAAACAAAATCCCCAAGGCGATCGCCTGTTACCGTGCAGCAATCAAGGCTCAACCTCGTTTCTGGCTGGCTTACCGAAATTTATCTAATCTGCTGTTTAAACAAGAAAAATATGAACGGGCGATTGATGTTTACCGTCAAGGGGCAAAAAATAATCCCCAGGATTCACGCTACTATTACGCTTTAGCCTCGACCCTTGCCTCCCAAAAAAAATGGGTGCGAGCCAGCAACAATTATGAGAAGGCAGCCCAACTAAAACCATCGGCTAAAGTTTATTATCACTGGGGGATCGCACAACATGCACTCAGAGAATATGCTCAGGCAAGTTCCCATTTTCAAGCAGCAGCCCAACTAAAACCATCACCCCAAATTTACTATCGTTGGGGTTTAGCTTTAGGTGAACTCAACGAATGGGATCGGGCACGACTATGTTATCAACAGGCAATATCTCTCAATCACAATTATGTTCCCGCTTGGTATCAGTTAGGGCTACTGTGGCAAAATCAACAGCAGTGGTCACAGGCGATCGCCGCATATCAGCAGACAATAGCTCTCAAACCCTTATTTAGAGAGGCTCTAATCAATCTGGGGCTGGTATATCGGCAGTTGGGAGAATATGATTTATCAAATGCCTACTGTCAAAAAGCTATTGAATCTATAGCCAAAACTTCCCCTTTAAAAACCTTAGCTTTGGCAGGATCTCAACAGACTGTAGCTGAACATCCTCAAGCATTGGCGAAACAATATTATCAGTTAGCAAAATTATTGAGAGCGCAAGGACACTTTTCCCAGGCAATTACCGTCTATTGTGAAACAATCAAGCTCGATCCTGAGTTTAAGGTGGCATATATTGATTTGCAATATACTCCTACTGCCAAAGAGCAATCAAAGGAATTAATTCAATTTTATCGTCAGATATTAGAGCAGTATCCTCAGATAACTTTTGGCTGGGTCAATTTAGGAGATGCTTTAACCCAACAAGAACGTCTTGTCGAAGCCATTGACTGTTATCGCCAAGGAAATTATCAACAGACTATTCAAGTTTATCCTCATTTAGCTGAATATGATTGGCAGCCAGTCAAAAAATCTGGACCAGACTTTATTGTTGCAGGGGCATCTAAATGTGGCACGTCCTCAATTTATCGTTACTTAAGTCACCACCCCCAGATTTTGCCAGCCAACAAAAAAGAAATAGATTTTTATTCGCATAATTATCAACGGGGGATTGATTGGTATCTAGCACATTTCCCTGCCATCACCGACGGTGCTGATTTTCTAACAGGGGAAGCTACTCCCAACTACATGCGGTTTCCTCAAGCAGCTCAAAGAATTAAGGATACTTTTCCTGAAACCAAAATTATTATCCTACTGAGAAACCCTGTGGATCGGGCTATTTCCTGGCATTATCATAAGCTAAACTCTGGCATAACCAAACTTGATTTAGCAACGGCGATCGCTACTGAAATTGACAGGCTAGTTGATATTACGGAGGCAGAAATTGTTAATACGGGATACTATGATCCAGACAATATCTTAAGTAGCCTTTACCTATATCAAATTAGACCTTGGATTGAAACTTTGGGTCGTGAACAATTTTTAATCCTCAAGAGCGAAGATTTTTATCTTAATCCTCTTAAAAGTATGGAGCAGGTTTTTCAATTTCTCAAACTACCCAACTGTTCGTTAGATAGTTATGCCAAAGTTAACGCGGGTGCCTACACTCAAGCTGATTCAGGCTTAAGAAAAACTTTGTCAAAATATTTTGCTCCCTATAATCGGCAGTTAGAGGATTATCTCGATTTGGAATTCAATTGGAAATAAATCACGAGCCAAATCGACTAGTAGTTAGTAGTTATATGGCGCACCTGTAAATCTAGCCAACTAATCTGGTTAATCATCAAGCAAACACAATTACAGCCTAAACTTTTAAACAATTGTCTTCACCATGAACCCAAAAGATAGACAACGCGGTATCCCCCGAAAAATAAATATGGGAAAAACGGGAAGATCGCAAGACCGACGACCTCCCACCCTTGGCGGACAGGGGAGTATTGATACCTCTTGGAAAGATATTAACTGGACTCCCAGCAAACTTGCCCTGGCTTCGGCTGTCTTAGGAATTCCTTTTCTACTGGTTGTTGTTCTGATGTTCCGATCGGGGAACAGTTTCTTTGGCGTAATTTTGATTGGTATAGCAATATTTGTCGGGCTGATGTATTTGACTTTGCGTTATATCGATAAAAATGAATTTTAACTGAGGAAAACAAAGCCTTTCTCTTTATGAGAATCCTTTGACACAGGGCAAAGCTCGCTGTGGCAGAGGTTTGACTTTTAACTTCTAACTTTTGAAACTTTTACCTAACTTTGCCAATGATAGTTCTGTGACGAGTACTATTAACCGAAACACTGGGCTTTGCCAAACCTGCTGCGATAAATGCTTGCTCTAAATCTAAGGCAAAATACTGATCCAAATAGGGTTCAGTACTTTTGAGTAAGGTCAAGATATATGGCGGCATCTTGCTGAATACTTGCGATTGGGGATTCATGTCCATAATTGCCAAGCAACCCCCTGGACGCAAAAGTCGGCGAGCTTCGGTAATAATCTTCTGTGCCGCAGCAGCAGGAAGTTCATGAAACATTAAGCTGGCGGATACTAAATCAAAACTTTGCTCTGGTAGACCTGTAGATTCTGCTGCACCATGAATCCACTTAATTTTAGGTTGATTTAAAGAGGTTTTTTCGCGATAGTGAGCCACTGAGAGGAAATAGGGGGATAGATCGATTCCCGTTATTTGTGCTTGGGGATAAACTTTTTGTAAAGCCAGAGTACTCATCCCTACACCACAACCTAAATCTAGGATATTATTTGGCGCATTTGGCAGTTGTTGTTGTAGAACTTGATGATAACTTTGCCGCAACATCGAGTCTCCACTTACATCACCCTGTGACCAAATTTTGGCATGGACTGCAAGAGCAGCAGATTCTACTTCCCAAGCCGCTTGCCAGCTAAGATTGCCTTCTGCATAGGCATGAAAGGAAGTAGTGTAATAGCTGGGGTAATTGATGCCAAGGTTTTGAATCGATCTTAAAGTTTCCTCCCAATTGTATTGCTCTAACTTTTGCACATTGTCTCGCCAAGGTACACCAATTGCTTCTGCTCGCTTGACCATCATATTTCGGGCGCGAGTTTTGACAAAGTTTGACAGAGGTTTGATTGAGAGAATTACTTTAATTAAGCGAGAAGTCAAATCTAATTTGGCTTGAGGACTAACAGTCATCGCAATTATAATTACCTAAACGTGATAGAAACAAGGGCGATCGCCCTTGTTCAAAAGTTGTTCGATGAGCTGGCTATAAATTATACAGAGGTAAGAGTTTTGGACTCTGTTGCCCCAGCTTCTGGACTATCTGCTTCAGATGGCGGTATGACCTGCCAAAATTGACCGAGATAATTGTCCCAATCCTGGAGAATAGTTTTACCCTTAGCACTACCAGTTTTGGCAACGTGCTGTTGGATCATTTCTTTGAGTTGTTTTGCACCTGACTCAGATACAATTCGCTGATACTTAACAATTTCAGGGTTTACTTTGCTTGGGAAAGTACAATTTTCATCCAGGAAGTAACCCAAACCCCCTGTCATTCCCGCGCCAACGTTGCGACCAACTTCACCAAGAACCACAACCAAGCCCCCTGTCATATATTCACAACAGTGGTCTCCTGCACCCTCAATTACGGCTTTACCCATTGAGTTTCGTACTGCAAATCTTTCTCCCGCCCGTCCGTTGGCGTAAAATGCGCCACCAGTAGCGCCATAAAGACAGGTATTACCAATAATCACGTTAGTTGCAGCATCAAAGGTTGATTTGCTATTTGGAGCAATCACAATTTCGCCACCATGCATGCCTTTGCCAACATAATCATTAGCTTCCCCTGAAATAATCAGGTTCATTCCAGGTAAATTAAACGCCCCAAAGCTTTGACCAGCAGAGCCTTTAAATATTAAGGTAATTTCTCCTGCAAAGCCACTATTGCCATATTTATTGGCGATCGCCCCAGAAATTCTACCGCCAACACTACGGTCAGTATTAACAATAGTAAAATCTTTAGCTACTTTTCCTTGATTGGCGATCGCATTGACAATATCAGCATCTGCTAGAATTTCATCATCCAAAACAGCGCCGTTGCTGTGGACTTCTTCATGCTCTAACCAGTTTCGGTCTGATTTGACGTTTGGTAGGTTAATTAGACAGCTTAGATCTAAACCATTAGTTTTAGCGACGCTAATTTTGTTGTTTTGTACGAGCAAATCTGCACGTCCAATGATCTCATCTAAACTGCGGTAACCCAATTTCGCTAGCAGAGAACGCACTTCTTCCGCCACAAAGAAAAAGAAGTTGACTACGTTTTCGGGAATACCTTTAAAACGATCTCGCAAATGCTGCTGTTGAGTCGCCACCCCTACAGGGCAGGTGTTCATGTGGCATACCCGCGCCATAATACAGCCCTCGGCAATCATGGCGATTGAACCAAAACCGTATTCTTCTGCCCCCATCAGTGCCGCCATAACTATGTCCCAGCCAGTTTTTAAACCACCATCGGTACGGAGTAAAACGCGATCGCGCAGTTGATTTTGCAGTAATACTCGATGTACTTCGGTCAATCCCAATTCCCAGGATACCCCAGCATGTTTAATCGAGCTTAAAGGAGATGCTCCAGTCCCTCCATCATGACCCGAAATTTGGATCACATCGGCGTTTGCTTTTGCCACCCCTGCGGCGATCGTGCCGATGCCAATTTCTGCCACCAATTTGACTGATACTTTTGCCTGAGGATTAATTTGATGCAGGTCAAAAATCAACTGCGCCAGGTCTTCAATCGAGTAAATATCGTGGTGGGGTGGGGGTGAAATTAGAGTTACGCCTGGTTTAGAGCGTCGCAAAGAGGCAATATACGGACTAACTTTTTTCCCTGGTAGCTGCCCCCCTTCGCCTGGTTTTGCTCCCTGAGCTAGCTTAATTTCTAGCTGTTTGGCACTCATTAGATATTCTGGGGTAACACCAAAACGCCCTGATGCCACCTGTTTTATCGCCGAGCTAGCAGTATCGCCATTTTTTAAGCCGTTAAGATGAGGTAGGGTAGGAGATTTCCCGTCTGTTGTAACGTCGTTTAATACTTTAAAGCGAATACTGTCTTCTCCTCCTTCTCCAGAGTTGGATTTGCCACCAATGCGGTTCATTGCCACCGCTAAGGTTTCATGAGCCTCACGGGACAGTGAACCCAAGGACATCCCGCCAGTACAAAAGCGCTTAAAAATACTCTCTACTGATTCCACTTCAGCTATAGAGATCGATTGGCGATCGCTTTTGAAGTCTAGTAAATCCCTCAATGCCGTTGCTGGTCTACCGTGAAGCTGCTGTTTGTAGAGTTCATAATGGTCATATTGCTTACTTTCTACCGCCTTGTGAAGCGCCTTGGACATTTCGGGAGAATTCATATGATATTCTCCACCTTTTTTGTACTTGACAAAGCCATAATTTTCCAGCTTTTTATCCTGAAGTTCAGGAAAGGCTTTTTGATGGAAGGCTACCACTTCCTGTGCCAATTCTGCTATGGTCAAACCACCTAAGCGCGAGGTTGTACCAGCAAAAGCCAAATCCACCAAATCCATGCCCAAGCCCAAAGCTTCAAATATTTGCGCTCCGTGATAAGAAGAGAGCAGAGAAATTCCCATTTTAGAAAGAATCTTTAGTAATCCTGCTTCAATCGACTTGCGATAGTTTTGCTGTGCCTGGTCTAGAGAAATCGCTTCAATCCGCTCGTTCTCAATCAATTTCTGCGTCTTAGGATTATTCCACCACTGACGTACACTTTCCAAGGTTAGGTAAGGACAGACCGCCGATGCTCCATAACCAACCAAACAGGCAAAATGATGAGTACTCCAGCACTGAGCCGTATCTACTACTAAGGAGGTTCTTAAGCGCAATCCCTGGCGAATTAAATGATGATGTACCGCACCCACCGCTAACAAGGGGGGAATATAGCTATATTCGGTACCGAGCTGCTGTTCGCTCGGGCGATCGCTCAAAATAATTATTTCTACTCCCGCCTTTACTGCTGCGGTTGCCTCGGCACACAATTTGCTTACCGCATCTTTTAACCCATTTGGACCTGTAGCGATCTGATAAAGAGCAGATAAAGACTTAGTTTTAAAGCCAGATGACTCAATACCTGCTAGTTCTTCATCATTTAAAATGGGAGATTCCAACTTGAGCAACTTGGCATCTTCTGGCTGGAGATTAAGAATATTTCCTTTTGCCCCAAGCTGCATTGACAAAGACATGACTAAGCTTTCTCGCAGGGGATCGATCGCTGGATTTGTTACCTGGGCAAATCTTTGTTTGAAGTAATCATAAAGTAGTCTTGGTTTATCCGAAAGTACTGCTAGGGGAATATCATCTCCCATGCAAAAAGTTGGCTCTTTACCATTGATTGCCATGGACTGAATAATCAGTTCCAGATCTTCTGCGGTATAGCCAAAAGCAGTTTGATAGCTTAATAGCTGCTGTGAACTTAATAAATTTTTGGTACCAAACCCTTGAACCGTAATTGTTCGACGATGCTGCTTAATCCATTCTCCGTAAGGATTAGCCTGAGCAACTCTTTGTTTCACTTCCCAATTGCGTAGCACTTCTTTTGTTTGCAGATCGACTACTATAGTTTGACCAGGACCTAAGCGACCCTTTTCCACGATCTCATCATCGGGTAGAGCTACCACTCCAGTTTCTGAACCCACCACCACATAACCATCTTTGGTAATGGTATACCGCGCTGGACGTAGACCGTTGCGATCTAAAGTGGCTCCTACGGTTTTACCATCACTAAATACTAACAGTGCCGGTCCATCCCAAGGCTCTTGCTGACCGCTATGATATTCATAAAAATCGACGATTTCAGGATACTTTGCTAGAGACGGTTGGTTTTGATATGCTTCTGGCACCAAAATCATCGCTGCTTCAGTCAGACTACGACCACCAGTACGTACCAGCATTTCCATGGCACTATCTAAGTTATAGGAGTCGCTATTGTTATTATTGACAATGGGGGTCAATCCCTCGATTTCATCTGGAGTCCATCCAGGTAAAGTTGTACCTTCGGCAGATACTAATTCTTTTTCTCGATTGGACATCCAGTTAATGTTGCCCAGCAGAGTGTTTATTTCACCGTTGTGACCCAAAATTCTCATTGGTTGAGCAAAGGGCCACTTTGGCATAGTGTTGGTGCTAAAGCGACGATGATACACGGCAAAAGTACTTTCATAGTCAGGGTTAGCTAGATCCTGATAAAATTCTCCCAAGATAACCGCTCGTACCATGCCTTTATAGACGATAGTGCGACAGGAAAAAGAGCAAATATAAAAATCGTCTGATAGTTTTTTGCCCACGCGCGATCGTGCAATATAAAGCTTGCGCTCTAAATCATCTCCTGTTAAACCATCAGGGGAACTTACGACAATCTGCTCAATGCGAGGCTGATGATCTCTAGCTTGTTGACCCAAGACTTCAGGACTTACTGGCACTTCCCGCCAGCCCAAGACCTTTAGCTGTTCTGCTATAACTATTTTTTCAATATACTGTTTTGATTCGATAATTTTATCCGCATCTTGTGGTAGAAATACCATACCCACTCCCCAAGCTTCTGCTTGAGGTTGAGTAATATTCTGGGCAGCAAACCAAGCTGCAAAAAGCTTTTCAGGCAGAGCCGTCATTATTCCCGCACCGTCTCCCGAATCGCGATCGGCACTACAGCCTCCCCGATGTTCCATACACCCCAGAGCTTTCAAAGCCTGCTCAACAATTTTATTACTTCTTCGGCTATCCTGGTAAGCAATCAAACCTACTCCACAAGCATCCCTTTCCTCTACTAGCCATCGTTGACCCTGAAAAGGCTGTCCTGTCAAATGTTGGTGAGTTGAGTTAGTACTGATATTGTTCGCTTCCATTTCTTGCTTGCTCATAACCGAGGTAATAAATTTTGGGTAACAGTTACCGAAAGATGATTGTGATAGTAAATTTAGCTTTTAGTTGGAAAGATAAGCTCTCTTTAAGAGTTTTCTAGCGCAAACCTGCTTATTTGTTGATCTCTATCCAGATTGTTTTGGCAAAAACCAAAGAGCATAAAATTATATTAAGGTTTATCTGTATAGCTTTAATATTTCAGATAAGTTGGTGAAATAAACTCAAAGCCAGTGCATTATTGTTTTTTCGCTATTTGACCTCAAGGGTTAACTGCCATTTTTCCAGTCTAGATACTGGCAAAATAACCTGACAAAAACGCCTTGTGGTTTAACGAGTTATTTTGTTCTCACTGGGAAGAATGAAATCTACAGATCGTTAATATAGGTGATTCTGACGGCATTTAGCGATTCTAAGTTAAAAGACAATTGTTAGATTATTAAACTAATTTTATAGCGATCGCTAATCTATATGACAGAGGTTGCGGTCTTTGATCGATAATAACTAGGAAGTTTTTTGGCTTCATTTCATTAGAAATTTATTGTAACCGAAGTAACATACGATAAAAAGCTTGATTGAATACAATTTGGCTGTTCTCGCAAGAGATTAAGTGAACTGCTTTAATCTAGCTTCATATAGGACTCTTTATTTATAGCTTTTTAGTTTACGTTTATGAAGCTTATGTGTAGATAGTTCATTGGTAAAAGATATGTATTCAATTTTTAGATGATTGTCTGTTATCTTTTGGATAACTTTGCTGAACTATCTCCTATATCAGGAACAGAGCAAGTTCAAAATATATAAGTTAAATTTGTATGGGAATTTGTCGTTACCAAAATTAAGCCATCATATCTATTATTATGTCGCAATCTACAAAAATTAAATCCACTACCAGTAGTCAAGTTGAATCCAAATCTGCCTCATCTAGCTTGGGCGTTGCCGCCAGAGAGATTCGCCCGTGGGGTTCCTTTACAACTTTAGAGGAAGGAATGGGTTACAAGATTAAGCGGATTGAAGTAAATCCTGGTCATCGTCTCAGTCTCCAGATGCACCACCATAGAAGTGAACATTGGATTGTTGTCTCAGGTACAGCTAAAGTTACCTGTGGCGGGCAAGAAATGATTCTTGGTAGCAATCAGTCAACCTATGTTCCACAATGTACCACCCATCGACTGGAAAATCCTGGCGTGATTAATTTAGTCTTGATTGAAGTTCAGAACGGTCAGTATTTAGGAGAAGATGATATCATTCGCTTTAGCGATGATTATGCTCGTCAGTAAGCAAAAAATATCACTAGTTTCAACAGGTTGGAATCAACCAAAACTAAGATTGAGCATGATAATCGATCACCCGTACACCTTAGTTTTACGGAGGTGCCTGCGGGCGATCGCTAGTCAAAGCTAGTCATTGGTCATTTGACTGCCGCATAACATAGCAGATAAATTGGTATGTTAACCAGATTAGATTGCTATTAGTTATTATGGTCGATATTAGCCCGACGGCTATAAAAGAAATCAAACGCCTCAAGCTAAATAGGCAGATTCCAGACAACTCCTTAAGACTTATGGTCAAGTCAGGGGGCTGTTTTGGTCTATATTACGATTTTGAATTTGAGGATCGAATATTGACGAATGCTGATTTATCTCCAGCAGAAAGCGATCGCCTGATTAACATTGATGGAATTACTTTGGTGGTCAACAGTCAATCATGGAAGTATATTGAGCATCTAAAGCTAGACTATTCGGAAGACTTGATGGGAGGTGGATTTCGGTTTCACAATCCTCAGTTAGAAAAAATTTGCGGTTGCGGCATATCTTTTTCCGAATCAGCATAGTCTTAAAAGATTAATTGCCTAACTGATATTCAATCATTGACACAAGAGCCGAAATTCATCTACAATTGGAATTTGTCTGCTATTGTGATATATCTTTTTTGACATTAAGCAATTAAAAGGACTCAAAATCACGTAAAACAGTAACTCATGCCCACTATTCAGCAGCTCATCCGCAGCGAAAGGTCAAAATCAAAGAAGAAAACCAAATCACCTGCTCTAAAAGAGTGTCCGCAACGCCGGGGAGTGTGTACCAGAGTGTACACTACAACCCCCAAAAAGCCCAACTCTGCCCTAAGAAAAGTGGCAAGAGTTCGTCTGACATCAGGGTTTGAGGTGACAGCGTATATTCCAGGTATTGGACATAACTTGCAGGAACACTCGGTAGTTCTAATCCGTGGAGGTCGTGTTAAAGATTTACCTGGAGTTAGATACCATATAGTCCGTGGTACTTTAGACACCACTGGAGTAAAAGATCGAGCGCAAAGCCGTTCTAAATATGGAACCAAACGTCCTAAATCATAAGCAAAAGCAAATCTAAGAACTGCTGGAGTAAAATAGCTAGAATATATCCATATTCAAAGAGTTGCAGTTGGGAAATATGGTGTTCTAAAGATAGCAAGTCCAATGATGAGAGCTTCAGGCAGCAGCAGAGAATGCTTATAATCAAATACGTTGGGAACTCAACTAGATTAAATTGGTTCTTAACTACTAAATGGTTCTAATTTTTAATTATTTGCTTGGCTAAATTATTGCCTCAAAGCACATCATAGTAGTTTTAAAAAGTAGCCAAATCACATTTTATCCTCTCTAACTTAAAGTAATAAGCAAATGTCTCGTCGTTCTAGCAATAAAAAGCGCCCCGTCCCACCAGATCCTGTTTACAATAGTCGTTTACTAAGCATGACAATCAGAAGAATCATGCGCAGTGGCAAACAGTCTTTGGCAGCTCGGATCATCTATGATGCAATGGAGATGATCGGTGAAAAAACATCAAGTGAGCCAATCGAAGTATTTGAGCAAGCAATCAAAAATTTAACTCCTCTAGTAGAAGTAAAGGCACGCCGTGTTGGTGGTGCAACCTATCAAGTTCCCATGGAAGTTCGGCAAGGCAGGGGAACAACCTTGGCTTTGCGCTGGTTGATTCAGTTTGCCCGTGCTAGAGGTGGTCGCACTATGTCTACCAAATTAGCCAACGAAATCATGGATGCTGCTAATGAAACAGGTGGAGCTATGAAGAAAAGGGATGAAACCCATCGTATGGCTGAAGCAAACAAAGCCTTTGCTCATTATCGTTATTAAGTTTCGGCTGCTGATGTTTTATATTGTTGGCTTAAGGCATAAATATTTATAGTTTTATTGCTAATAATCATCAGCAGAATTATTCGGAGTCTTATATTAAGCTCTAGAGCATAGCCTCAGTGGAATATTAGTGTACTGACATTGCCAGAAAAAACCTGAATCGAAAGTAACTTGATAGTTAACCAAAATAGACAGAGTATCTAGAAAGTAATATTTGCGACTCATACTTTAATTATTTGATAAAAGTATAGAATTATATACGATGCTAAATAAAACAGACATTTAGCAGTTTTATCCTGCAAGATGCAAGGAGGTATTTGTGGGACGTAGCATCCCTCTTGAGCGAGTACGAAATATAGGTATTGCAGCTCACATAGATGCGGGCAAGACAACAACAACAGAAAGAATTCTCTTCTACACGGGCGTCGCTTATAAAATGGGCGAGGTTCATGATGGTGCGGCTACTATGGATTGGATGCAGCAAGAGCAGGAACGGGGAATAACCATAACTGCCGCTGCAATTAGTACAAGTTGGAAAGATCATAAGATTAATATCATCGATACTCCAGGACATGTGGACTTCACGATTGAAGTCGAGCGTTCTATGCGAGTTTTAGATGGCGTAGTGGCCGTATTCTGCTCTGTTGGTGGCGTTCAACCCCAGTCTGAAACCGTTTGGCGACAAGCTAACAGGTACCAAGTTCCCAGAATTGCTTTTGTCAATAAAATGGATCGTACGGGAGCCAACTTTTTTAAGGTTCATGAGCAGATAACAGAACGTCTTCAGGCAAATGCAGTCCCAATCCAGATTCCTATTGGCAATGAAGCAGAATTTATTGGAATTATCGATCTCGTCAGGATGAAAGCGATCGTCTATAAGGATGATCTGGGAAAAGAAATTGAGGAAACTGATATTCCTGATGAGCTTCGAACTCAGGCACAAAAATATAGAGCTAAGTTAATCGAGTCTATAGCCGAAATAGATGAAATGCTCCTGGAAAAATTTATGATGGAGGAAGAGTTTAGCGAAGCCGAAATCAAAGCAGCAATTCGCAAGGGTACGATTGAGGGATCGATCATGCCGATGTTGTGCGGCTCTGCATTTAAGAATAAAGGAGTTCAGGATCTCTTGGATGCAGTAGTAGATTACCTACCTGCTCCACCTGAAGTTCCGCCAATTAAAGGGGAGCTGCCGAGTGGAGAAGAAGCCGTGAGGGTTTCTAGTGATGATGAGCCTTTCGCAGCTTTAGCCTTTAAAATAGCTAGTGATAAATTTGGTCGCTTGACTTTTATCAGAGTATATTCAGGCGTTCTAGAAAAAGGAACCTATGTTTATAACTCTACTAAGCAAAAAAAGGAGCGAATTTCTCGCTTAGTGGTATTAAAGTCTAATGATCGAATTGAAGTGGATGAGCTTAGGGCAGGGGATCTAGGAGCTATAGTTGGTCTTAAGGTGGCGACCACGGGGGACACTTTGTGTGACGAGCAAAACCCCATTATTTTAGAATCTTTATATGTCCCTGAGCCAGTAATTTCTGTAGCGGTAGAACCTCAAACTAAGAGCGATGTAGAAAAGCTATCAAAGGCTTTACAGGCTCTGTCAGATGAAGATCCGACATTTCGCGTTAACACTAATCCTGAAACCAATCAGACCGTAATTGCTGGGATGGGAGAACTTCACCTAGAGATCTTAGTAGATCGAATGCTGAGAGAGTTTAATGTTGAGGCTACGGTCGGTAAACCCCAAGTGGCCTATCGTGAGACAATCCGTCAAAGCAGGCAAGGGAGTAGGTAAGTATATCAAACAAAGTGGAGGCAAAGGTCAATATGGTCATGCAGTACTGGAAGTAGAACCCGCCGAACCAGGTTCTGGGTTTGAGTTTGTTTCTAAAATTGTCGGTGGTACAATTCCCAAGGAGTTTATCCCACCTATTGAACAAGGGGTGAAACAAACCTGTGAATCTGGTATCTTGTCAGGATATCCTTTAATAGATATTAAGGTGACATTGGTCGATGGTTCGTACCACGAAGTAGACTCTAACGAGATGGCTTTTAAAGTAGCTGGTTCGATGGCGGTACGGGATGCAGTAAATCAAGCTGCTCCTGTAGTGTTGGAGCCAATGATGAAGGTTGAGGTCGAAGTTCCTGAGGATTACTTGGGAGACGTAATTGGCGACTTGAATTCTCGTCGGGGCAACATTGAAGGCATGAACTCTGAGAGTGGCATAGCAAAAGTTGATGCTCAAGTTCCTTTGGCAAAAATGTTTGGTTATGCTACAGATATCCGTTCTAAAACCCAGGGACGAGGTATATTTTCGATGGAGTTTAGTGAGTATAGTGATGTTCCTCGCAACGAAGCTGAGGAAATTATCGCGAAAAATAAAGGAACCACATTTGTTTAAATAAGGAAAAAATAAATTAATGGCACGCGCAAAGTTTGAACGTAATAAAGAACACGCTAATATTGGTACAGTCGGTCATGTTGACCACGGTAAAACTACTCTAACAGCAGCGATTACCCTGGCTTTGGCTGCTATGGGTAGTGCTAAAGCTAGGAACTATGAAGATATTGATGCTGCTCCTGAAGAGAAAGCCCGTGGGATCACGATCAACACTGCTCACGTTGAGTATGAAACAGATAATCGTCACTATGCTCACGTAGACTGTCCTGGACACGCTGATTATGTCAAAAACATGATTACTGGTGCAGCGCAAATGGACGGCGGTATTTTGGTAGTATCTGCTGCTGATGGTCCTATGCCTCAAACTCGCGAACACATTCTGTTGGCTAAACAAGTTGGTGTTCCTAGTTTGGTAGTTTTCATGAATAAAGAAGACCAAGTAGATGATGAAGAGCTACTGGAATTGGTTGAGTTGGAAATTCGCGAGCTATTGAGCGAATATGATTTTCCTGGTGATGATATTCCCATTGTTTCTGGCTCTGCTCTAAAAGCAGTAGAAGCTCTGAGCTGCCAAACCTGACACTAAAAAAGGTGAAAATGAGTGGGTTGACAAAATTCACGCTCTAATGGAGCAGGTAGATTCCTACATTCCTACTCCCGAGCGCGAAATCGACAAGCCTTTCTTGATGGCGGTAGAAGACGTGTTCTCCATCACTGGTCGTGGTACTGTTGCAACGGGTCGTATTGAACGTGGTGTTGTAAAAGTTGGCGAAACTATTGCCATCATTGGTATCAGAGATACTCGCACTGCTGCTGTAACTGGCGTAGAAATGTTTCAGAAAACTTTGGATCAAGGTATGGCTGGGGACAACGTTGGCGTTCTGCTTCGTGGTATTGCCAAGGAAGATATTGAGCGTGGTATGGTTTTGGCTAAACCTGGTTCAATCACTCCTCACACCGAGTTTGAAGGAGAAGTATATGTTCTAACTAAAGAAGAAGGTGGTCGTCATACTCCTTTCTTCAAAAACTACCGTCCTCAATTCTACGTTCGTACTACCGATGTAACTGGAACTATTACTGACTACACTGCTGATGACGGTAGTGCAGTAGAAATGGTAATGCCTGGCGATCGCATTAAAATGAGCGTTGAGTTGATCAACCCCATTGCCATCGAACAAGGAATGCGTTTTGCCATTCGTGAAGGTGGGCGTACAATTGGTGCAGGTGTAGTTTCCAAAATTATTAAGTAGTCCTTGGGACAACCTACGTAGAACGAACAAACTAACCCTTGGGGAGTAGATATAAGTTGCTTGTTGAGTCTAACATTTAGCATCGTCTTCTCCCTTAGTTTTGTGATAAATGTGAGAAAATAGAGTCTGGCAGATACGTTCTGCTAGCGACCAAGATTACATTCAACACCCGAACCTCGACAACTAAAGAATAAATAATATGGCTACGATTCAACAGCAAAAAATACGCATCCGCCTCAAAGCCTTCGATCAACGTTTACTCGATACATCTTGCGAAAAGATAGTTGATACAGCGAATCGAACTAATGCTTCGGCAGTTGGTCCAATACCGTTGCCTACTAAGAGAAAAATTTATTGTGTTTTGCGATCGCCTCACGTCGATAAAGACTCTCGTGAACACTTTGAAACTCGTACTCACCGTCGTATTATTGATATTTACAAACCTTCTTCTAAGACAATTGATGCTTTGATGAAGCTGGATTTACCTGCTGGTGTTGATATTGAAGTTAAGCTTTAAGCGTGCTTGATAGATAGACGATTATTAATTATCATTTTTTAGCCCTTTGGATTTACTTCTAGAGGGCAATTTTGTCAGAATGAGGATTAGAAATATAGTAAGGATTCGGGTGAAAAATGCTAGAGAGTGGGAAATCTGGTAAAGTGGACACATGAAAAAGCTCACAGCTAATACACAGCAGGAAAAAACCGAAATCGAACAGTTAAGCCAAGCTGAACTAGTCGAATTGGTGCTGGGGCTGCAAAAAATCATCCAGGAATTGCAGGAGAAATTAGCGATTGCGACTGGGAAAAGTCGAATCAACAGTGAAACATCGTCGCAACCGCCATCTCTGGATCTAATTCAGAAATCCGAAACAGCGAGAGTCCAAGGAGAGGAAGAACGGAAGAAGAAACCAGGTGGACAACCAGGGCATCAAGGGAAAACACGGAAAGGATTTGGAAGGGTAGACCGATATGAAATCAGCCAGCCAGAAATATGTCAGTGGTGTGGAAGTAGAGAATTAAGTGAAGCAATTAGCCATCAAACACAACAGGTAGCTTGTCTAGTTGCCAAGCCAATTGAGGTCGTAGAGTACCAAACTCAATCGTGTAAATGCCTCGAATGTGGTGGAATAGTTCGAGGTTCATTACCAGAGGGAATAGTGCCAAGGCAAGACTTAAACATTAACCTCCAAGCACTATTAGTATGGCTGGGGAACTATGGGCATTTATCCTATGCAAAGCAACAAGAATTAGTGTGGGAATTAGGTGCAATTGAGATTGGGACTGGAACACTTCAGAAAACAAATCAACGGGTAGCTGAAGTCAGTAGAACCCGCCATCAGATGATTTATGGGAATGGGCTAACACACAGACCGAATGTGCATGTAGATGAGACTCCCTGGTGTGTGATGGGAGTGAAAGAATGGTTGTGGACAGCCAGTGGAGAAGGATTCTGCCTATTTCATGCTGCCGATACTCGTGGAAGAGTGGAATTGGAAACAATGCTAGGCACTGAATTTGCTGGAGTATTAAGTTCAGACGATTTTAGTGTCTATAATGGTTGCCAAGTTCAAGCGCAACACAAAGGCTTTAGCCGCATGAAGTGTCTAGCTCATTTGCTGCGACATTTCAAGAAGGTTTTGAGCACTCCCTGGTCACAATAATAATGCCGCTGTCGCCAGCGTATTTATTGAATTAATTAATGAAGCGTTTCAACAGCATCGGCTTTGGCGAGAACAGGAAGATCTGCTGACTTATTTCCAGTGGGCGATTGATTTCAAAGCACGATTGAATCAAGCTTTACAAACTTGGTTAAGTACCGTTGGTTATGCATCAGGTTTATTACTCAGATCGTTACGAGATAAAGCAGACCAATGGTGGTACTTTCTTGACGATCCTTCATGTTCCAGCCAGATAACAATCTCGCAGAACGTTCATTGCGATTGGCTGTAACCAAGCGGAAAGTTTCTGGTGGCTCTCGTTCAATGGAACGATTCAAGCAAACGGCTAATCTACTCAGTGTCATTCAGACTTGTCGCTTTCAAGCTCGTTCTGCGATGGCTTTTTTCCGTGAGGCCATTTCTGCCCATTCTTGTGACTTAGCGATGTCTTCTCTCATTCCCCTTTTCTCAGACCTGAACTCTTACGAAATATAGGAACAAAATAAATAGCTGAACTAAGAAATGAACGTTAGATTTTATCAAAAGCTGGGTTTCAAAGCTGTCGATAAGTCTACCATCGGTACAGGTCACAATGCCTTTATTAATTGGTGTTTGATCTTCAATGATATCTGATTATTTTTTTAAAGCTGTGTATTGCTGTATATTTCAGAAATGAGTGAGCAGAAAAACAGTCTGCCAGTAGAAGTTGATTAGGATTAAAAGTCAAGGATTTTTGAGTAGATACCTTCCGTTAAAAAATCAGCTAAAGTAGATAGGTAAGCAATAATATCAAACATAGCTAAAATAAGTTTAGATGGCATCTTCTTCAATCGCAGTTAGAGAACTACCCTTATTTCCTCTTCCTGAATTAGTGTTATTTCCCAATCGTCCGTTACCGTTACATATATTTGAATATCGCTATCGGATCATGATGAATACGATTTTGGAACACGATCGCCGTTTTGGAGTTTTATCTATCGATCCTGCTACGGGAAAAATTGCTGAATATGGCTGTTGTGCCGAAATTCTTCATTTCCAGAGACTGCCCGACGATCGCATGAAAATGCTCAGTTATGGACAGCAAAGATTTAGAGTTCTAGAGTACGTCCGCGAGAAGCCTTACCGTGTTGGTTTAGTTGAGTGGATCGAGGATAAACCAGAAACGGAAGATCTAAGTCCGATGGCAACGGAGGTCGAAGCGTTATTAAGAGACGTGGTGCATCTTTCTGCCAAGCTGACTAGCCAAAAAATTGAGCTGCCTGACGATTTACCTAACTCTCCTACAGAATTATCCTATTGGGTTGCTAGTAACCTATATGGAGTAGCCTCGGAACAACAGGCTTTGTTAGAAATGCAGGATACCCTAGAGCGCTTACAGCGAGAAGAAGAAATTTTAAGTTCTACCCGCAGTCATTTAGCCGCTAGAACTGCCTTAAAAGATGCTTTAGATAATTAGGATGGTTACAGCTTAAACCAGCCAATTCTTGATGAGATAAATAACTAAATTTTTTTATTGTTATTAATTTAATCAATCTGCTGCTTCAATTGATATTCAAGCAGAAATTGACAAGAGATTATAATTACCAAATATCTTGAGAACTTCTGTACAAGTTGATAAATCAGTCAAAGCCTCTCTAATTGTTACATCGTGAGAGTTTCCTTCCAAGTCAATAAAAAAAATATATTCGCCCAAAGAACGTTTAGTAGGACGAGACTCAATTTTACTGAGATTGATATTTCTCTGAGCAAAAATCTGTAAGGCTTTAACCAAAGCTCCAGGGGCATTTTGCGGCAGGCTAAAGGCTAAAGAAAGATGACTACCATAATCGCTAATCTGGTTGCTAATAATCCAAAAGCGAGTACAGTTATCGGGACGGTCTTTAATATCAGACTGCAATAAAGGTACCTGATACAGTTGGGCAGCTCTAGGGGCGGATACGGCTGCTGCGGTCAAATCATCCTGAAGATATTTAATTCCTTCAGTAGTTGATTTAGTAGGAATAAGCTGTGCTTGAGGTAGATAGTTCCCCAGCCATTCTTGGCACTGAGCTAACCCTTGAGGATGAGAATATACTGTTTTGATCTGTTCTAAAGATTGTGCATAAGACAATAATCCATGAGCAATTGGAATCGTCAATTCTTGATGAACATGAAGACTTGGCGATTGCCATAGGGCATCAAGCACCACTGTAACACTACCTTCAATTGAATTCTCCACAGGGACTACAGCCTGGTCGATTTCACCTTTAACTACAGACTGCATTGCTTGAGCAATACTGGGATAAGGGCATAACTCAGCAGTGTATTGTTGGTTAGTCAGCCAGGTAGAGTAGGTTAATGCGGCGGTTTCTGAATTAGTGCCTGTAGGACCAAGATAAGCTAAAGATAACTTCATAAAATGTTCTGATTTGATGACATAAAAGTATAATAAAAGTATTATTTATTCATATATAAATAACTTAGTCACGAAATGTAACCTAAAATTAATCAACAACAACTTCAATAGTTTCACACAATGTACGTTAGTTTAAGCGCTTCAGAATCTGTTCAGATCTCGGTAGAAAACAGGGCAACGCCAATTCAGCATTATCTGCGTCAGCCCCAGAGATTAGTTAAAGCGATCGCCGATCCGCAGTTGATTAAGCAATTATCTGATGATTTGTATGAACTAAAGATGCGACCCATCAACTTTTTGGAAATATACCATTTTCAACCAATTGTGCAGCTAAAAGTGTGGTCTGGATCTAGCAGCAGTGTGTATTTGCAGTCGGTCGGTTGTCAAATTAAGGGAATTGACTATATAAATAAGCGTTTTACTCTTAAGCTTAAAGGTGTTTTATATCCCCGTGAAATAGAGGGTAAAACAACTTTGGAGGGTCAAGCCGATTTGGAAGTAGGAGTTGAGTTGCCCGCAGCTTTGATGTTTACACCCAAATCATTTCTAGAACGAACTGGCAATCAGCTATTGAGAAGCGTTTTGGGCAGGATCAAGCAAAAACTGATGACTCAACTGGTACGAGATTATTATACTTGGGCATCTCAAGCAGAAACGGCTGAACCAGAATCTATTACCAAACTATCTTCAGATTTGGGATTCTGATTGTTTATAATTTTGGCAATTTGGCCAATTTAGGAACAACGCAAGATTTAAACGAACGACGATGTTCGGAAGTAATTCCATATTGTTGGATGGCAGCAAGATGTTTAGGAGTGGGATAGCCTTTATTGCTTGCCAAATCATATTCTGGATATTGATTGGCCAAATCTATCATTAATCCGTCGCGCCATTCTTTAGCCAAAATGCTGGCTGCTGCAATTATCGGCGATCGCAAATCTCCTTTGATTACTGTTTTTTGGCTCAAATCTAGCTGGGGAATGGGAAACTTGCCATCTACCAGACAGAGTTCAGGGGTTACCGTTAAACCGAGTACACATCGCTTCATCGCCAAAAGAGAAGCTTGTAAAATGTTTAGCTCATCTATTTCAGCAGCACTAGCATAGCTAATTCGCCAGGAAGTAACCACCTGTTTAATTGGCTGGATTAAGGCTTGGCGCTTCTGGGAAGACAATTTTTTACTATCTTTGACACCCAGATCGATGAGTAAAGGAACAGCGGATAAAGGAAGAACTACCGTTGCTGCGACCACAGAGCCAATCAAAGCACCTCTGCCAACCTCATCCACTCCAGCAATCAAAGAGTTTTCAGCCGTGAATTCCGCCAGCAATGAATTGTCAAATGAATGTTTCATTAAGCAAATTTTGCCCAGAGTAAGAAGAGACAAATTTGGTATAGCAACCATTCTAAATTATTACTTAAGATTGCTATACAAATATCATTTTAGGCTTATGACCACTTGCAGACTGTCTCTAATTTGGTTTTTTAGATATTCAAACAGTTGTCTCTTGAGCCGATGATCGACGACGACGACGGCGACGACCATTAGTAGGCTCCGCCGTCTCAGCTAATTCTTCTACCACTTCTGTTTCTGGTTCTGGCTTTACTTCTGGTTCTGTTTCTGGTTCTGGTTCAACTACAGTTTCTGGTTCGGACTTGGCTTTTAGCTTGGCTTTTCTGCCTCGATTTTTAAGTTTTCTTTCTAGCTTAGGTTCCTCTTGAGGAACATCGCTTGTCTCAGTTTTAGGATCTTGCTCAACTAATTCTTCACCTGGATTTTTGACGTATACTAAAACAGATCTGGGATCTGTAGCTGCTTGGTCGGCAAATATAAGCGGAGAAACCCCCATCAGGGCATAGATTTCTTGCTCGACCCGATCCATTTCTACAACTACCTTTTCCATCGTTGCTTCATCACGACGAGGCGATCGCGATTGAGAACGAGATTTACGCTCTTCTCCATTATTTTCGGTAGCCGAACCTAAATTCTCATCATTTGCTCCTGTTTCTTGTTCGAGCAGTTCATCTTTGATCAGCAAATCATTCCGACGACTACGACGACGGCGGCGACTATTGCCATTAGCATCTTGTTCTTGATAGTTGGGATGATTGAGTAAATCCGCAGGTTGATTGTTGTCGTCGTACCCTGTATTGAGAGAAGATTTAGCCAATATTTCAATTTTTTCAGGTCTTTCGCTCCTTTCGCTAGGAGCAGGAATTACAGGACGAATATTGGTGACAGGTTCGCGAATTGCTGCTGGAGTGATAATAGGTACAGTTTCAATCGACTCCGCTTCTGATTTCCCTGGAAGATGAGCAATTTGCCCTAGTCCACCACAGGTATGGCAGGTTTGTCCAAACAGTTCGTAAATATTTTTGCCCTGACGTTTACGGGTAAGCTCTACTAACCCTAGTTCTGATAGCTGAGCTATTTGAGGACGAGCTTTATCCCCTTTAAGACTGTTGTTAAAGTGTTCTAAGAGCTTAATCTTATCGCGGTGGGAGTCCATATCGATAAAGTCCACCACAATCACTCCGCCTATATTGCGTAAGCGAAGTTGGCGAGCAATTTCGGTTGCCGCTTCAGTGTTTGTCCACAATACCGTTTCTCTGGCAGTTGCCGAACGAGTAAATGAACCTGAATTGACATCAATTACCGTTAAAGCCTCAGTCGGTTCAATGATAATATATCCCCCAGATGGCAATTCTACTCTCGGTTTTAAGGCTTCTCTAACCGCTGCACTTACGCGATAGTAATCTAAAATAGGTTGAGGTTCTTTATGGTAGTCAATGAATACCCCTTGAGGAGAACGACCGCTGCTCCAGTTTGCTAACTGCTGTTTAATTCGTTTTACCCCTGAAGCGGAATCGACCATAATTGTGTTGACTTCAGCCGAATAGGTATCCCGCAACACCCGCTGAATAAAATCATCATCGCGATTGAGCAGCGCTGGAGGCTTGGCATAATTTGCCTGATATTGAATTGTTTCCCACTGCTTTTGCAAAAATTCCAAATCTTCCATGATGGCTTCTTCGGCTTTGCCATCTGCCTCAGTTCTAATCAACAAGCCCATTCCAGGCGGCTTAATTAAAATTGCTAAGGCACGAAGACGGCTACGTTCATTTTCATTGGAGATGCGACGAGATAATTTAACGCCCTTACCATAGGGCATCAGCACTAAGTAACGTCCAGGCAGAGTGATGTTGCCTGTAAGTCGTGGACCTTTGTTCCCCGTTGGCTCTTTCATCACTTGAACCAGTGCCTTTTGTTGCGGAACTAGTAATTCTGTAATAGCTGCGGCACTTTTTTTAAGACGCAATGGACCTAAATCTGTAACGTGGATAAATCCATTGCGCTCGCTATTACCAATATTAACAAAGGCGGCATCGATACCAGGAATAACGTTTTCTACTGTGCCAAGATAAATGTCGCTGACCTGTTGATGACCTGTGGCAACGATTAATTCCTGTATTTGTTCTTCCCAAAAAACAGCAGCTATGTGATGTTGTTCAGCAATAATGATCTGTTTTGGCATTAATTTTCCTCAAAAATTCTGATGGCTAATTATTAATGAGCCTGTTTTATAACCACACAATCCATTGATTGAGCAATTGGTAGTTATTTATTGTTCTATTTGTTGTTCGATATTTCTTAAAGCAAAAAACTACGCTCTAGAAATAAATTAGTAAATTCTCAATGAAATCCATACATGTAGCTATACAGCGCTTAGATATTACCAAATGAAACCCCAGTCTGACATTGGAGCTTGCTTGAGCGATTGAGATTCGCCAGGGTTGCTCCTCCATTTGATCATTAATCGATCGCGGTTACAGAATCCCTGCTGGTTAAGTAATATCTGTTCGAGCATTCATGCTATTTATTTGGCTGATTGTCCTTATAGAATTAGTTCTCTACTGTTTCTATCCCATTTTAAAGATGCAGTTAAAAATTAAATCGAGGTCGGAAGTAATGCAAGATATATTGAGGCAGCAGCTTAATTTAGGATTAACTGCCGATTACCCTGTTGTCCGATCGAGTTAGTTCAGTCTTAGAACAGGGTCCTTTGCCCAGAACTCCGTCAGGCGCGGCTACTTGCTAATTATTTCCACAGGGTTCTTTGCTTAGTCACGACGCTTAAATCGAGACACTTTTCAGGTTGTGAGGCTGCACTCGATCGCAAGATCAGAACATGCTGTAAATGGTGAAGGATGATAAAACTTCGCCAACAGATATAACTTGTAGGCTAGGAGCTGATTCAACTTCTTTGCTCAGAAGTTAACTTAACTTCTTCCAGAGACTAAGGTCAGTTAAATTTATATTTATCTGACTAGGACTACTATGCGACCACAAAATTGCTTAAAATGTAATCTCTGATCAAATTTTAACCTGAATCTAACCTGAAGGTGCAACCCTTAACAAGGTTATTAAACTATTTCCTGAGCTACACAGCCGAGTATAGCTAAAAATTCAGTTAGTTCAAATGATTTATTAAGTTTTGGTTATTTCTTGCTTTATTATATCTGCGATCCGTCTGGCTGCGCCAGTTGTTCCTCTTACTGTAGCTAAGCGATCGCGTATCTGCTGAAGTTTATGTGGATATATTAAGTAATCGAGGACTTGATTAGCAACCATTTGAGGCTCAAGTTTGCCGACTAACTCTGGCACAATTTCTTCTCCTGCCCAAATATTTGGCCAGGCAAATAATCGTCCTTGTCTGAGTACTAGCCAATTAATCACTTTGGCACAGACTGTTCCCACTCCAGGAAGATTAGCCAAAATTCCTGGTAATCCATCCCAAGAGCGCATTGCATCCAGTTGCTGCGTCGGCAATAGCACAATCATGGGGACTCTCAAGGCAGTTAATTCTGCCGTGTTGGCACCGACTGTAGTCAGGCAGAGTTGGCAGGCGGCAAGAATATTGTAGGCAGGAAATTTAGTAATTAAATCAATTTTTGTTCCTCCCGAAGTGATAATATAAGAAGCTTTAGTCGCTGTTGAGGTGACTAATTTGCCTTCAACGTTGCCCAAAGCAGGGATCAAGGAATTTGTCTGAAGATTTGCATATTTACTCAGGGTAAGCAATTCTAAGGTGGGTGCAACAGGAATGACAAATCGAGCCTGGGGCTGTTGCTGCTGAATTTTTTCGGCGATCGCCAGACACAAAGGCACACCCTGAGATAACTTAGCAGGTTTTGAACCTACTAGTAAACCAATTAAAGGAGCATCCTGATTGAACCCAGGCGGCGGCTCAACTTCTAAAGCAACATCTGCCATGAGATCCCCCACGAGAAAAAACTTGGGGCGATAAGCCTGGGGAACCTGCTCGATTACTTTTTGATTCATCGCGGCAAAATAGTCGACAAAGCGATACCAACGAGCATCCCACTCAGCATAAATCAAGCTGGAATATTTCAATCTTTTGCTGATGGCAACGGTATAAAACTGATCGCCACCTAAAAAAAGAACGATTCCCTGGGGATGCCATTGCCAATGATCTTTAGTTCTACCCCAGAGTAAAAAAGGGAAAAAGTCTGAAGCTGGCAACACTCGATCTACTTCAGGATAACTTAAGGCGATCGCCGCTTCTCGACCAGTACTGTGGGGACAGGGAGATAATAGCACTGAGATTCTAACCTGCTCCTTGTTTAAAATCTTAGCTAAAGCTCTGACGACAGGACGTACCCAGGTTGTTACTTCCCCAGGACCATTCGACAAAATAACAATATCAGTTGGCTGTTGCATAGATTAAGACTGATACAGGCAAATCTAACCAATTATTAACTACTCGTTACTTCATAGACAAAATTCAAAGCTGCCCAGCTATTAACATTTAAAGCATAAACTGCTTCATTCGGCAGCAGTTGGTCATCAACGGCACTAGCATTATGTAAATCTTGCATTAACGCTTTCATAACTGGCACGGGATTTGTGACGTTTAATACCTGTTGTTGATCTAGTTTGAAGCTCTGCTGCATGGCAAAAGCTTTGAGAGTCTCTGTAAAGGGTTGAACTGCTAGAACAACATATAAAGAATTGATGCCTATGGACTCAGGAACTTTCCACTTCCAGGAATTTTCCGCCTGGGGAATAGTTAGTTCATTTCCCGAAGCGATCGCAATATTCTCTAGTTGAATTTCCCCTTCCACCCCAGAAGATTGAGCAGGAGTATAAAGAGCATAAATATTGCAGTCAGAATCAAGACCTAAAAACAAGGCATAAAGAGAACGCTCTTCCATATTGTTTAATTGGAGCCTGATCTCTGTACCCTTGGGAAAAAGCGGGACGCTATCGACCAGCTTTGGATTTGAGCTAACTTTGCCAAACACTGATTTTTTTACTGATGGTGGTTCGGCTTCTGAAACTTGAGTTGCTCTTTGCCAAACATTCGGTTGCTTACTGTCTCCTGTAAACAAGGTGGCGATAGCTTTTAATTTAGAAGAAAATTCGTTAGAAGTTAATTCTAACCATTTGGCTGCTAGCAAATTATTAAACTGAGGTTGCAGGCGATCTATCGCAATTTTGACGGCTTCTGACTGCACTCCTGTAGTTTTGCCAATTAACTCTCCACCAACACTATACAAGCCATAGCTAAACGCCTTCTCAGTCCCAGAGTTACTTGTTGTTTCTATGGATTCTAAATTAACTTTTCCCAGCATACAGTCAGCATTTTGTTCCTTGGTGACTACCGCTGAATTGATCGCCGAAATGTTAGCCAGGGCGCTGGTGGCATCAACTCTTTCAATTCTTTCCAGATCGGGATCTAAAGCTAAATTCAAATTTAAATCCCGTCTGAGCATTCTGATTGATTCCCGCACTAATTGTCCTGATTGAAACTGCTCTGTTGATGAAACTGCCTGAGCTTTGGCAATCAAACCTTCTTTCGATTTGATTTGTAGTCGAGGTACTGGATCTGCCGAATCCGCTGCCAAACTAAAACAAGAATTTATCCCATAGCTGCTGAGAATATTTGCTGGCAAACCCAACAGCTTTAGCTCTAGAGTACCATTGGGGTTGACTTTGCTGATGATTCCCGCCGCGTCAGTAGCATCGCTAGTAGCCATAAAATAGGCGATCGCCGATTTATCAGGATTGTTGATCGTGGGCTGTTGCTGTCTGCCCATTACTTGTTCCACGGATTCAGCAGTTCGGGCCAAAGCAATCTGTACTTTAGCGCTGGGAGTAATGTGCCACAGATATTGAGTTAAAGCTTGAGTAAACAATCCAGCACTCAAACCATTCCATTGTTTTTCTACGGCGATTTGATTGTTACTGGCGGCAGACAGGACAACTCCAGGCAAAGATAAAAGTCTTTTACTAGCTTTTAACCCTTTTTCAGCCAGATTATCCTTGAGCTGTGCCAGAAAGGCTAGCTCCTGGAAACTGGGACTTTCGGCTGTTTTGGCAATGGATCTAACTTTGAAGCTGCCATGTTGACTGCGGGGAGTAATATTAAAGCTTGTATCCAAGACGAAAGTACACTTGGAGGTAGATAAGGACTGTCCCAAAACTAAAAGAGTTTCTTGTAGGATACTGTTGGCAAATAAAGTTTGTTTGCCTGGAGATAGTCCGTCTATAGGTACAAAGCTATTGACCAAACGAAAAGTATCAGCAGTCGTAATTTTGGCTGCTTCGCTATCAGAGGATAAAGGCATTTTAATTTGACCTCCGTAACCACTAAAGTGAAACACGACTACATCATCTGGTTTTGCCTGAGCGCTTAAATGCTCCACAAATGCCGTTTCAATGTTTTCTCTGGTTGCCTGGCGATCGCTTAAAATTAATATATCATCAGGATTAAAACCAAAACGATGAATCAGCAATTCTCGCTGTAGCTCCACGTCTGTCAAACAGCCAGCCAAATCGTCATGATGAGGATAGCGATTGATGCCCACCAATAGCGCTAACTTTCGGTTGCTAGGTTGCGCCAGAGTCTGTTGGTAATTTTTAACTGCGGATGAAAATCCAACTTCAGTTGCTCCCCAGGTAAACAAAGCCAATCCAGCTTGCTGTAGAAAAGTTCGGCGGTCAAGTCCCATATTAGCTACCAGCGTCTAGAAATCTGCGATCAGCTTTATCAATAATAGCTGTTAAATGTCGGTCAAAACGATAAAGGTTGCAGATCCAGATTAATTTACTATCTTAGATCCCCAACCAATTATAATATTTTGCCTTGACAATTGATCGTGTTAAATATGCTGTGGCAGTACAAAGTAGCGTTGAGGCAAGTTGAAAAAATATCTCCCACTAGTTTGCTCTCAATCAAGAAAAGATTAATCAGCCTTCATCGCTCTAGCTAACTCTTCCGCTACCTTCGGACGAGAAAACTGTGGCGGAGGAGTCTTTCCTTCTCTTAACATTGCTCTGACCTTAGTTCCCGATAAATGAATTCTTTCATCTTTAGTGGCTGGACTAGTTTTTGCTGTTGCCATCTGCTCGGTACGAGTACAGTAGAAAGCATGTTCAAATTTGAGCGGAGTAATTCCCAGTTCTTCTGTGGTAAATTCACTAAAGATTTCCTGGGCATCGTAAGTACCATAATAGTCACCTACCCCAGCATGATCTCGACCGACAATAAAGTGAGTACAGCCATAATTTTTTCGAATCAAGGCATGAAAAATCGCTTCTCTTGGTCCTGCGTAACGCATGGCTGAAGGATTGATTGCTAAAACTACCCGATCTTGAGGAAAGTAGTTTTCCATCATGATTTCATAACATCGCATTCTGACATCAGCAGGGATATCGTCGCTTTTAGTTGCTCCCACTAAAGGATGGAGAAATAAACCATCAACGATTTCTAATGCACACTTGATAATGTATTCGTGAGCGCGGTGAATTGGATTACGAGTTTGAAATCCGACTACGGTTTTCCAGCCTTTCTCTTGAAACATAGCTCTAGAGGCAGCAGGATCTATTTGATATTTGGGAAACTGAGGATGTTCTGCTCGTTCCAATAGCCAAATTGGACCAGCCAGATTTATTTCTCCCTGGTCATACAATACTTTGACTCCAGGGTGCTTGTCTTCAGCGGTACGATAAACATTTTCTGCTTCTAACTTTTTATCGTAGCTATATTTTTCCGTTAGCTGTAACACGCCGATAAATTTGCCGTCGGAGTTGTCTAAACGAATCAAGCTGCCAATTTCGAGGGGTTCTGCCACTTCTGGAGTCACGGAGAGGGTGACTGGTACTGACCAAGGAACGTCATTGGCTAAGCGCATTTCTTTAACCACGCCTAAATAGTCATTTTGTCCCATAAAGCCATCAACCGGGCTAAAACCTCCGATGGCAATCATGACTAAATCAGAAGTTGCTCTTTTGTCTAACTGAACTCTGGGCAGAGAATCTGCTTGAGCGAGAAAGTCCTGTTTTTCCACCGCAGTAGCCAAACGATTTATTAGCTTACCGCCATGAGGCGCAATCAAATCTGTACTCATAATTTTGTATTTACATTACTAATTTTGACCAGGATAACTGCGTTCACAAATAATTGGGAGCACATACTCGATTTGAAAGCACAACAATGTAGATTAATTTTTTGTTATGGTTTCAGCATTACTTGTAATCTTATGATAAGTAAATCATATTTTCTGTAAATTATGAAACGTTTGTTTTCCGTTCAAGATCGTGGTGATGATTCAGGGTGGATCTGCGCTTTGGGACAAAGCATTTTTCGCGTTCAATTTTGGCTACCAATTATTTTGTCTTGTTTGCTGTCTATTTCAATGGTTCCTAGCGCTTGGGCAATGGGTGGACAACAGCCTACTATTAATGAGCCTGCTCCTAATTTCATTTTGTCGACTAATGTGGGCAATGGCGAAGTCTCTCTCCAAGATTATCGAGGAAAATGGGTCGTACTTTACTTTTATCCAAAAGACTTTACTTCTGGATGCACTCTAGAAGCTCAACGTTTTCAGCGAGACTTAGAGGAATATGAGTCCAGAAATAGTCAGATCTTGGGAGTTAGCGTTGACGACGTTAATTCTCATGCTGAATTTTGTGATGCGGAGGGACTCAAGTTCCCGCTGTTGGCAGATACGGATGGTAAAGTGAGTAAAGCCTATGGTTCGTGGTTAGGCGCAATGTCCTTACGACACACCTACCTAATCGATCCTGAAGGGATCTTGCGGGCAACTTTTTTAGGGGTAAGACCGAGCATTCATAGTCAAGAAGTTTTGGCACGTTTAGATGAATTGGCACAAGAGCTACCTAGCTAGAAATTTGTTTTAGTTACAATGGAGAGCAATATTATATTTGCTGCTAAAAATAGTTATATCTGAATGGAGTCAATAGTTGGTAAGATATTGTGCGATCGCTATCGTATCGTTCAAGAGCTAAGGCAAGATGATTTTAGCGCAGTTTATCTGGCAGAACAACTGGGGCAAAATACCAATGCCCAGTGTGAGATCGAGCGATTACAACCTCAGTATGACTATGAGGTTGTGGGTGGAGCATCCTGGCAAAAAGCTCGACAAAAATTTTCGGCACAGGGCAATATTCTCAAAAATGTCAGCCAGCACCCACAAATTCCTCAGTTATTAGCTTTTTTTGAGTGCGATCGCCTATTTTATTTAGTTCGCGAACATATTCCAGGAATAAGTTTAGAGCAGCAGTTGCAAAATTCTTGGATTGACGAAGCAACTGCAATTATTTGGCTGCAAGAGATCGTGGAAATCTTAGAATTTATTCATAAATCAGATATTGTTCATCTTAATATTCAGCCTTCGAGTCTAATTCAGCATCAAGACGGTAGGAAACTGTTGACTAATTTTGCGGAGGTCAAATATGCTGTTTTATTTGATGCTAACGCTGCGAAAAATCTTTTTAACCCCAATTTTGCACCCTCTCCAAGACAACATAAGCCAGACTTTAGCGCTGATATCCATGCTTTAGGTAAAACTATTATCTACGCTCTAACAGGCAGTCTGGCAGAATCTATTAAAGCTAAGTCACTTGATATAGTAGATTCCCAACAACCAGAAAACTCAAATGTACTTAAAGCAGACATTCGACCTGAGTTAGCTAGTATTCTCAACAAAATGGTTGGAGATTATCCAGACAAATGTTATCAATCAGCAGCAGAAGTATTAGCTGAACTAGATTTTAATCAGAATGTTATAACCTTTCCTCCTGCATTTGTGAATGGTACGGCTTTTCCGCCACAATCATCTGCAAAAACCAGAAAAAGAGCTTTTTTTAAAGTTAGTAAAGTAGTTAATAGTCAAGCTGTTAGTAAAGTATTTTGGCTATTGTTGGCTCTACCTTTTATTGTGGCATTGGGAATTATTTTTATTGGCATAAACAAGAATTCATCGAGAAATTTTACTAATTATATTAACAATGACTATAAATTTGAGCTTAAATATCCCAAAAGCTGGTCACAGCAGCAAATAGACGATCCAATCACAGGAGAAGTAGTCGTTTTCTCCTCGCCTAAAGAATCTGATGCTGATTTGTTTCGAGAAGAAGTTCACATTGCCATTGAATATTTATCATCCGAACCTACTAGCCTGGATGAATATACTCAAACTGTCATCCAGCGGATTAATCAAGCTAAAAATAGTAAAGTAGAGGTACATAAAGACTTTAAGACTACTATCGATCATCTGCCTGCCCGAACGGTAATATATTCTCGTCAGGAGAATGGACTTCAGCTTCGACAAATGGAGACTTTCACGATTAGAAACAACACTGTTTACATTTCAATCTATACAGCCGAAAGAGCCAAGTTCTCTAAATTTTACGATAATGTCCAGGAAATCATCAATTCTTGGAAAATACAGTGATGAAGGCAGAAGGAATAATCACGATCGCATGCTAAAAGAATTTAGAGATTTCTTGAGCGATCGTATTTGCCCCATCTTTTGCTAAACTGTCGGTTTTACGGGGGGGAAGCAACGGCTGTTTAAGAAAATCCCAGTCTCCTGCAAAAAACTCATCTGTAGCGATAATTTGATGCAGAGAGTAGTTTTGGATGCTATTAAGTAATACTGGTGCTTCGGCAAAGTCTTCACGAGTCAAAGAGACAATAGGAACATTACAACATAATGCCTCGGAAAAGGTGCTATAGCCTGGTTTAGAAACTATACGTCCACAAATGGGCATAAAATCTAGAGGGCGTAAAGTATTGTCGGCAACTTTTAGTAAATTTGGTAAATCTGGTGCAGCACGATCGAAAGTAATAAACTGCCAATCAGAGAAATTTTTGAGATTATCATAAGGTATAGACTGTAAGCCTAACCCGCCAAATGTTAGTAGAACTGTTTTTTCAGAGGGGGCGCTTAGATTAAATTTTTGACGCAATTCATTACGATTAAACTGAGGGGGACTTCCCGTCAATCCTACGTCGGTAATCTGGGGAAAGATACTCATGGGTTCGGCTAAAGGAAGACGAAACAGGCGATCGCAGTCACGATAATAGTTTTCAATCCAGGCGACTATTTCCGCAAATTTTTCTCCCCAATCACGGTAGATAAAATCCCAACCAAAATTGCTCATCATCCAACAAGGAATCCCCGCAGCATGGGCAATAGGAACAGCTAAGGCGGGAATATCAGCTAAAACTAGACCAATACCGTTCTCTTGAATATAATTGGCTTCTTGGGCAATTAATGTAGCTTGCTGGGCAATAATCTGCTGCATTTTAACCAAAGTCGCCTGCTTGTTCATCGTCAAACTATCGCTTTGAATTACACCAACATCAAATATTTGCTGACGATAGACAAAATCTCCCTTGATATAAGACTTAAGCAACCATTCTGGAGCAACGGTAACAAAAGTTAGCTTAATATCTGGACGTAGTTGCTGCAACTTCTCTGCCACCGTTGCTGCGCGGACAGCATGACCAAAACCGTGACTAGTTACCGCAATATAAATGCTGGCTTGAGACATAAAGATACTGAGGAAAATCTATTCAACGCCATTAAAGCACAGACTAATTATATGCGTAGCGGTATTCTTTAGGACTGATTGCTGGTGGGCATCATTAAAACTATCTTCTTGTACCGTTGTTTATATTTATTATGCCCACCATACAATATACTATTGACTGATTACTGTCCAACATACCGACGTAGGAAACTTTCTAAAGACTCCAGCTTGAAATTAAATGTGGATTCTAGACGGGCAATTTCATCTCTAGTACAGAAAAATTCATGAGCTAATAAAGTTCGTAATGTACCCAAGGATTTGTTTAACTGAGGATTGATTAAACCGATGCCCATTCGTAAGCCATCAAATAACTGCAAAGGAGGATTAATTATAATTGGCTCTTGGTTAAACAGACGGGCAAAGATGCGAGGAATATCTTCTCTTTTGAGAATATCTGGTCCTCCTACGGCGAATATTTGATTTTTGGCTGCTTCAATCTGGGTACAGGCGATCGCAATTTTGGCTAAATCATCGGTACTTACAATTGAGGAACGATTTTGCTGTTCTCCAAGGGAAAAATATATTCCTGTATCGCGAAATCTTTCTGCCAAAGGAATCAAGTTATTGGCAAAGCCAGAAGGACGCAAAATAGTATAACTAAGACCACTATTGATCAAATATTTTTCTACTTCTCGTTTAGCTTTAAACGTAGCTGAATCCTGATAGCCGCGATCTACACCTAATACAGAAACAAAGACAAAATGTTCCACATTATTAGCGATCGCTTGATCGATCAAATCTATATTGGCTCTATAGTCTACTGCCAAAGCATCATTCCCGCCATGACTACTAATAATATATTTTATTTCGCGGCAGGCCTTTACGATATCTCTTTCCTGTTTCAAGTCGCCAATAAAAATTTCTGCCCCCCGATCTTCGAGTTCGCTAAATTTAGCTGATAGGCGCACAAAAGCTCTTACTGGTTGAGCATCTTCTCTCAATTGTCTGACGATTCTCCGTCCCAATGATCCTGTAGCACCAGTGACTAAATACATTATTGCACCCTATTTTTTATCTCGGTAGTAAGTTAGTGAATCAGGGAAAACTGCTTCTCTGGTTAAATTCTAGAAAAAAGTCTCGATCCTGACAATCTGTTGATCGGCATATTTGGGATGAGGATTAGATATTCTTGAACTGCTTGCCGACGATATCGACTAAGAAGTTTCTAGGAACTAATCGGGGTAAATTAACAATTATTTGATTGGCAAAACCACCAGCGACTACGGTAGATTGTGCTTTGTCAAGAGCTTTTAAGCTTTCTTTAACCACCTTTTCCGCCGAAGCCATAGTCATACCGTTTAATCCTGTCGCTGAATCAGGAAAATCTGCGCGATTGTAAAATTCAGATTCCGTTGGTCCAGGACATACCGCCAAGATTTTGACCCCAAGATCTTTATTTTCTGCCCATAATGCCTCACTAAAATTGAGAATAAAGGCTTTGCTTGCTGCATAGACTGACATATAGGGGATGGGTTGAAAACCTGCAATAGAAGAAACATTAATAATTGCCCCAGCTCTTTTTTGCTGCATCAAGGGTAAAAATAATCCCGTAAGTTCAACTACGGCACTTATATTTAACTGCACCATTGCCATCTGCTTGCTCAATGGGCGATCGCCAAATGCTCCATAGTCGCCAAATCCCGCATTGTTAATCAACAGATCGACCGTTAAATTTTGCTCTTGAACTGTATCAAATACTAATTGTCCTGCTTGGGCTTCAGTTAAATCCTGTGAGATTACTGATGTTCTAATTTGATATTTATTACTTAAATCAATTGCCAACTTTTCTAGCTTATCTTGCGATCGCGCTACTAAAACTAAGTCAGTTTTTTTTGCTGCTAATTCTCTGGCGAATGTCTCCCCAATTCCCGATGATGCTCCAGTAACTAAAGCCGTTGTCATATTCTAAAACCAATTATTGCCTTTATTAAGAATCGTAACGCAACTTTGATTCCTAACCAGCAGTCTAAAGTTATACTTTGAGCATCGACTTATTACTTTTACTTATTACTTATTACTTTAAGCACAGCGATATTAGTCGGGATACCAAAACATACCCTTGATCCCTTCTGGGTCAAGAATAAAGCCTAACCTTTGATAGAATTTAACCACCTGTGGATCGGCAAATAGAGTGATGTTGCTAATATCTGCGCTACGTAACTGAGAAATAGCATATTTCATCATTGCTTTGCCTAAACCGCGACTCTGAAAGTTAGGATCGACCACTACATCCCAAATAGTCGCATTAAAAGCATGGTCGGAAGTTGCTCTAGCAAAGCCAATCAGACGGCGTTTTTTACCAATAACTTCCCACATCGAAACTACCAAAAAACTGTGTTCTATCGCTTTTTTTACTTTACGTAAAGGGCGACGCGCCCAACCAACGCGATCGCACAGTTCTTCAAGTTCATAAAAATCAATATCGCGCTCTGTACTGAAGATGATTCTGGGCTGAGAAGTATCTTGACTATCTATACTTGATAATTCTCCACCAAAGTCTGTAGTTTCTGAGGTTGTTATCGCGTCTGAATTGCTAAACAGTTTTTTCCAAAAGACCATGCCGATATGGCTTTACTGATTTGTGGTTTTTAATACGAATATGTTTGTTATATTAGTCTATTTTCCGACGCAAAAGCACTTTTGCCAGCAAAAAGCGTGACCTAAGAGTATTGATGCTGGCTCAATTAACTGGTTCTACCGAACTTATTGTGTAAAACTAACTAGCGAAGTGCCAAGTTAAAAGACTTCTAAGTTGAAAGTTATCAAAATTTCTGAAGCCAAAAGCTCTTCTTTTTATCAACTTAAGTTTATTATTAATTCCTTCTACTATTCCTTGTGTAGTTCCTTCATCAAAATAAGCAATAATTTCGCCTATCCATCTTTTTATTGTTCCAAAACTTTTCGGAAAATATTTAGAGACATCTTTTAACCAATCTGCTATCTCTAACAATCCCTCGCTCCAATCTTTGCTGCTTTCAAAAATATCTCTTATTTCTTCTTTTAAAGCGTGCATTTTAGTTAAACTAGGGGCGACTTTTTCAACTTCTTTTAATTTCTCTTGTTCGGCTTCATTTAAATCTTTTTCATTTTTTAGCAACACATATTTACTCTTTTTTAATCCCGATAATATTTTTTCTTTTTTAGATTTACTTTTGATTTTTTCTGTTTCTCTTTTAATTTTCCTTCTAGCCGAATCCAATTCATCTGTTACTTGTTTCATAACATGAAATCTATCAGCAACTATTTCTGCTTGTGGCATTAATTCCTCAGCTATACTTTTATAGGTCTTCCAAAGGTCTATACTTACTTCTTGGATTTTCGATAAAACCTTTTCTCCCCAAGCTTCTAAGTATTCTATGATTTCTTTTTTGGTTCTTTTTTCTATCATTCCTATTACCTTTTTCTTTTCTAAATCTACCAGAATTACATAATAATTTCTTTGCCCTTTTACCACTGCTATTTCATCAATCCCTAGCTTTTTTAAATTCTTGGGTTTTTCTGTGACTAAGTCTGATCCTAAATCTTTCAACATTGTTTCAATTTCTTGTTCGCTCAAATCATTTCTTTTTGCCACATTTTTGATGTCACTATTTAAAACTTCTTCAATTATTTTCTCAACAAATCTTTTGGTGTGGATTCTTTTTCTTCTAACAAAATCTAATTCTTCAGTAAACTTACTTTGACAATGGGGACATCGCATTCGACGGCGATTTATTTTTAAATAAACAGCTTGTTGCCCAAAGGCTAAATCTCGAACAGTTTGGAAATTATTTTGATGTAATAGCTCGGTGGTTTGACCACAATTCGGACAAACAACTTGTTTCTTAGTATTTTCTAATGATAAAATTATTCCTATCCCTTCAATTATCCGATAATCTATAACTCTCACTCTTCCTAAATTTAGCAATTGAGTCATTAGATAAAGTTCGGAATTTGATGCCATTTTATTTTAATTGTTTATATATTTATTTTATATATATAATAATCAATCAACCAGGTTGGTCGCCAAAAGTCAACTTTGGCATAGCTTTTATTTGGCGATCGCCTTATTTATCAGAAAAAATATTTATTAGCTTTACACGTTAAGTTCGGTAGAACCATTTTTTCATCATTTAAATGTTCTGGCAGTATTCCATCTCCTAATAAATGTTCTGTAGCTTTATCTTGAAAAAAGTTTGGAAATAAATATAAAGGTCGAGAGACAAAACCTAATCCATTCAAGATAATTGCTTTGACTACCACTCCCGCACTCACTATTTCTCCAGGCTGAATTCCATTCAGGAGCCCATTGATGGTCTCTACTATTCCTAGTTCATCAACAATTCCAGCTACTAATCCCAGATGGTCGAGATTTTTGACTTGAATTTCCGCATTTATTGGTGTCATTTATGGATAGCAATTAAGAACAGCAATAGTCTCTTTTACCACGAAATCTCAGTAGATCGCAAAGTGAGTTTCAGACAAGCGATCACCGCCAAAACAAATAAATTTTAGTTATGTTTCAGGAGAAGGAAGAGGTGAAATATCTTTGATGGGAATATACGGATCTTTTACTGTGTCAAAAATTTGGTCAACGGCTTGCCGTAAAAAAGAAAGCATCTGTTTTAAAGGAAACTTATTACCGTAAATTATACCTTCCCCCACGTCGAGGTTGGCTGATTTTTCGCCAAAGAAAATTGACCCAAATATTGACAAGAAGAAAAGAAATCCCAACCAATAGAAGTCGCAAAACAGGCTTTTTAGTAGTAGTTCTAATCCGACAACTATTTTTCAGTCGATAGCTACTTTCAATCCCAAAACGTTGACGATAGCTTTCTCGAATATGAGATAAACTTGTTTTGACTTTATGAACGACATAGACTAAATATTCTACCCCATTTTTGCCCCTTTTGCCTTTTCTATATCGACAGACTATCCAGAGTTCAAAAGTAACAGATTTACCTTTTTGACTGGACATCGTATAATGAGTTTTATAGCTTTTCTTTCCCTTAAGAAATTGATTAATTCCCCCAGTTTTCCTTTTTAATGGCTGGCATAATAGAAGGAACGTTAAAGCAATTAACCATCCGATAACAGCTACACTGAAAAATTCTCGATTGGAAATAAAGTTTTTTGATTTTAATATTTAGGTCAAATAACTCAGCCAATAAATAAGTAATAATAGCTGCTTTGGTATCGAACCATCTTACCCCTCTAATGGCTAAAGTAACTCTTTTTCCATTTTTAATAACATAGAGAGTAGCGTAAGCATAGAAAGAACAAGTGCCATTTTTAGCTTGACTTGGATCAAGATATAAGGCCGTTCTTCAGGACTAGGTTGCCCATAATAGGGAATTAAATTTATGTCTAAAGCTAAGGTTTGTTTTTTCTTTTTTAACCCTTTAGGTATCTGACTTTTTAATGCCACATTGATTTCAGTTTCTAATTGTTTAAAATCCTCAATCTTATTCAAATGATATCTAATAGTGTTACTTGAAGGAGAGTTTTTTAATTCTTTGCTTGTTTGCTCAATAGTGGCTCCACAACTAGCTGCTCTGACTAAAATTTGGAACAATGATTGAACATTATTGGCTTCTCTTGTGTCCAGAGAAATATGAGTGGCTAAACAGTTAATCGTGTTTTCTAAAGTTTCTTGAGATGAACCAGGCTAGTTGGCTAAATAAGTCTGTCAATTTTGTCTTACATTTTGTTTTAAAGGGCAGTCTTTTAGTATATAAGATAAACTTATGTTGAATGAGTTTTTTGGGCTGTTTCCACTTCAATTAGCGATCGCTATCCGAAAAATTCTCTCCCTGAAACTGACTTTGTGATTTACTGAATCTCTCTCGACCCAAATTCTGACTCGACTCGAACATTAGCGGGACTTAGACAAAAAACAACAATAAAACAGCCTCAAACCCAAGTAAGGCAATGGATATACATCAAGCACCCAAAAATCGCTGAAACCCAGATATATCAAGAAAATAAGTAAATCGAAGTAAAATTACTACTGTGTATGGGTTTGAGGCTGTTTTTGACTAAAAAATGTCTAAGTCCCGTTAGTACTGTTACCGCCCCGCGATTGATTATCATTCTCGCTCGAATCAGTTGTGACACTTTAGGGTGCGGAAGATGAGTTAGAACAGCGTCAATTTGCACGTCCAGAAAGAGTCTATTCTGAAATAGTCGCAGCCTACCTAGAATCAGCTCGGCAACCAAATGCTGAATATAGTGCCCTCTCTTTTGTCCGAGGAGATTTATGTTTCGATCTATCTCAGTTCATCGAGCAATTGACAATTCCCACTGCCATCATTTGGGGTCAAAAGTCTCAGTTTACAGGTCCTGAGATTGGAAAACGTCTGGCAGAAATGAATCCAACAGCAATTAAAGCTTTCCAAGTAATAGAGGAAGTTGGTCTTACCCCACAACTGGAATTACCTGCTGTCACTATTGGCTTGATTCGCCGATTTTTGAGCAAAGAACTTGCCTAAAATTAACAGGGTATAAAAATAGTTAAGTGTATATATATAAATCTCCAAAACCCAAAGGGTATAACTTAGGAAAAGGATAGGGATTCGTCCTTTTTTACTATCACGTCTTACAGCGGTTTTCAGCTAGATAGGGGACATTAAAATAGCCGAAAGCATTGCCTAGAAGCAATCTTATATCTCAGATTTGTCCTATTAAGCAGCTATTCGCTGTAAATCAAAATTCGGTGATGTTGTTATTTTGTGTTTAGAGATTTAATCCAAACTCATACTTGTTGATGAATATACCAATTACTAGATCGTGCATTTCTTCTGATTTAGAAAAGCAAATTGTTTTTCTTTGTAATCTTTTAATTCTAGTTCTCAATCGAATATGTTTTTGTTCGATTTTTTGAGTTTTCTTTTTGCCTATTTCATGTTTATCTTCAGGTAGATGCCTCCGATAAGCTCCTAATCCATCCGTACAATAATGCTTGATTTCAAATGGCTCTAGTAGTCTTTTCTCAGTTCCAGAAATACTTAAATTTTACGACGACCAAACACATAAGCTAATACTTTTCCTGTCAGTCTATCTATCGCGTGCCACAGCCATCTTTGATTTTTCTTGCTTCCCACGAAGCTCCATATGCGAAGCGGTATCCTTTAGGACATTTCATCTAGCTCTGAATCTTCAATTCCTAGTTCAGATTCCCTTTCGATTTCTGACCTTAACTTAATTTCTACTTCTACATCTTCAGGATTAACTGTTGACAAAAGAGGTTCATTTTAGGTTGTTTTGATTAGCGGGGATTTTTTTTTAATTCTTTGATAACTGTACTAGTGCTTATATTTCAAAACTCGCGCTGTATCCCTAATTCCACTACCATTGTGGGACATCTCAACAATTTGAGCTTTGACTTCTTTGGTTCTACCTGGGTGGGAATGATTTAGAATAAAAGTGCGACGTTTGCAGTCAGAATTTTCACAACGATATCGTTGTTTTCTATCTGGAGAAAATCCATGTTTAAAGACATTGTCAGACTGACAATCAGGACAAAGAACAGGAATCAATGCGCCATTGTTACAATTAATTACCATTTTAGCTAACTAAATCTAATTTCTATTTTATCACCACTTAAACACAAAATAACAACATCACCGATTTTCTGTTGATGTATGCAGTTTGGGTTTTTGTTTTTAGAAGCCTAAATTTATCCTGCCTTAAAAATGGAAATATCGAGAAGGTGGTCAAGGAAAATATCAAAATAGGGCTTTGTATTTTCTCTTTCGTCAATTGTCTTTATTGTTAAATATTTTCTCTCAACTCTATTTAAAACCCGCAACCAGTTCTAAAGTATCGATCAAGAAAGCTGAACAATTTCGATTCCATTAATTAAAGGATTTTCAATACCATGCAAGAACTCTATGTCGAGAGTTCCATCACTGACGTTGATTATATTGCTAATCAAGCCTCCAACCTGATGACCGAACTGAGCCGATAGGTCGATATTGTTAAGATTATTAGGCACGCTGCCTTCAATAGCGACATCGAACACTCGTTCTCCTGGATCGTTAGTACCGTTAAAGCCATTGCCCAAATATAGGCGCACTTCATAAAGTCCAGCTGTAGGTACATCAAAGGCCCACTGCATCTCAGAACCCCCTTGTTGATCCCAACGTTCGGTGTCAAAGATCCCATCAGGAACGGTTGCAGGTACGCTTGCCCCTGGTCCGACGACGGGGAAAGAAGCAGTGCTGTTACTGCCAGGGTCGGGTAGAAAAGGACTATTATTACTAACTGTATCTGCCGACCAGGCGATATCTCCGTCGGTAGCAGCAATCTCGGCTCCACCCGCATTGACTCGATAGAGAACATCTGAGCCAGTCGAGTCATCATCA
>CAVRWR010000069.1:0-19699 GCA_963724445.1 uncultured cyanobacterium
ATCATTTAAATGTTCTGGCAGTATTCCATCTCCTAATAAATGTTCTGTAGCTTTATCTTGAAAAAAGTTTGGAAATAAATATAAAGGTCGAGAGACAAAACCTAATCCATTCAAGATAATTGCTTTGACTACCACTCCCGCACTCACTATTTCTCCAGGCTGAATTCCATTGAGCTCATTGATGGTCTCTACTATTCCTAGTTCATCAACAATTCCAGCTACTAATCCCAGATGGTCGAGATTTTTGACTTGAATTTCCGCATTTATTGGTGTCATTTATGGATAGCAATTAAGAACAGCAATAGTCTCTTTTACCACGAAATCTCAGTAGATCACAAAGTCAGTTTCAGACAAGCGATCACCGCCAAAACAAATAAATTTTAGTTATGTTTCAGGAGAAGGAAGAGGTGAAATATCTTTGATGGGAATATACAGATCTTTTACTGTGTCAAAAATTTGGTCAACGGCTTGCCGTAAAAAAGAAAGCATCTGTTTTAAAGGAAACTTATTACCGTAAATTAACCTTCCCCCACGTCGAGGTTGGCTGATTTTCCGCCAAAGAAAATTGACCCAAATATTGACAAGAAGAAAAGAAATCCCAACCAATAGAAGTCGCAAAACAGGCTTTTTAGTAGTAGTTCTAATCCGACAACTATTTTTCAGTCGATAGCTACTTTCAATCCCAAAACGTTGACGATAGCTTTCTCGAATATGAGATAAACTTGTTTTGACTTTATGAACGACATAGACTAAATATTCTACCCCATTTTTGCCCCTTTTGCCTTTTCTATATCGACAGACTATCCAGAGTTCAAAAGTAACAGATTTACCTTTTTGACTGGACATCGTATAATGAGTTTTATAGCTTTTCTTTCCCTTGAGAAATTGATTAATTCCCCCCAGTTTTCCTCTTTTAATGGCTGGCATAATAAAAGGAACGTCTAAAGCAATTAACCATCCGATAACAGCTACACTGAAAAATTCTCGATCTAAATAAAGTTTTTTGATTTTAATATTTAGGTCAAATAACTCAGCCAATAAATAAGTAATAATAGCTGCTTTGGTATCGAACCATCTTACCCCTCTAATGGCTAAAGTAACTCTTTTTCCATTTTTAATAACATAGAGAGTAGCGTAAGCATAGAAAGAACAAGTGCCATTTTTAGCTTGACTTCGATAGATATAAGGCCGTTCTTCAGGACTAGGTTGCCCATAATAGGGAATTAAATTTATGTCTAAAGCTAAGGTTTGTTTTTTCTTTTTTAACCCTTTAGGTATCTGACTTTTTAATGCCACATTGATTTCAGTTTCTAATTGTTTAAAATCCTCAATCTGATTCAAATGATATCTAATAGTGTTACTTGAAGGAGAGTTTTTTAATTCTTTGCTTGTTTGCTCAATAGTGGCTCCACAACTAGCTGCTCTGACTAAAATTTGGAACAATGATTGAACATTATTGGCTTCTCTTGTGTCCAGAGAAATATGAGTGGCTAAACAGTTAATCGTGTTTTCTAAAGTTTCTTGAGATGTTAAGGCTAGTTGGCTAAATAAGTCTGTCAATTTTGTCTTACATTTTGTTTTAAAGGGCAGTCTTTTAGTATATAAGATAAACTTATGTTGAATGAGTTTTTTGGGCTGTTTCCACTTCAATTAGCGATCGCTATCCCAAAAATTCTCTCCCTGAAACTGACTTTGTGATCTACTGAATCTCTCTCGACCCAAATTCTGACTCGACTCGAACATTAGCGGGACTTAGACAAAAAACAACAATAAAACAGCCTCAAACCCAAGTAAGGCAATGGATATACATCAAGCACCCAAAAATCGCTGAAACCCAGATATATCAAGAAAATAAGTAAATCGAAGTAAAATTACTACTGTGTATGGGTTTGAGGCTGTTTTTGACTAAAAAATGTCTAAGTCCCGTTAGTACTGTTACCGCCCCGCGATTGATTATCATTCTCGCTCGAATCAGTTGTGACACTTTAGGGTGCGGAAGATCAGTTTGACCACGTCAATTTGCACGTCCAGAAAGAGTCTATTCTGAAATAGTCGCAGCCTACCTAGAATCAGCTCAGCAAACAAATGCCGAATATAGTGCCCTTTCTTTTGTCCGAGGCGATTTATGTTTCAATCTATCTCAGTTCATCGAGCAATTGACAATTCCCACTGCCATCATTTGGGGTCAAAAGTCTCAGTTTACAGGTCCTGAGATTGGAAAACGTCTGGCAGAAATGAATCCAACAGCGATTAAAGCTTTCCAAGTAATAGAGGAAGTTGGTCTTACCCCACAACTGGAATTACCTGCTGTCACTATTGGCTTGATTCGCCGATTTTTGAGCAAAGAACTTGCCTAAAATTAACAGGGTATAAAAATAGTTAAGTGTATATATATATAAATCTCCAAAACCCAAAGGGTATAACTTAGAGAAAGGATAGGGATTCGTCCTTTTTTACTATCACGTCTTACAGCGGTTTTCAGCTAGATAGGGGACATTAAAATAGCCGAAAGCATTGCCTAGAAGCAATCTTATATCTCAGATTTGTCCTATTAAGCAGCGATCCGCTGTAAATCAAAATTCGGTGATGTTGTTATTTTGTGTTTAGAGATTTAATCCAAACTCATACTTGTTGATGAATATACCAATTACTAAATCGTGCATTTCTTCTGATTTAGAAAAGCAAATTGTTTTTCTTTGTAATCTTTTAATTCTAGTTCTCAATCGAATATGTTTTTGTTCGATTTTTTGAGTTTTCTTTTTGCCTATTTCATGTTTATCTTCAGGTAGATGCCTCCGATAAGCTCCTAATCCATCCGTACAATAATGCTTGATTTCAAATGGCTCTAAGAGCTTTTTTAGCTCCAGAAATACTTCATCTTTACGACGACCAAACACATAAGCTAATACTTTTCCTGTCAGTCTATCTATCGCGTGCCACAGCCATCTTTGATTTTTCTTGCTTCCCACGAAGCTCCATATGCGAAGCGGTATCCTTTAGGACATTTCATCTAGCTCTGAATCTTCAATTCCTAGTTCAGATTCCCTTTCGATTTCTGACCTTAACTTAATTTCTACTTCTACATCTTCAGGATTAACTGTTGACAAAAGAGGTTCATTTACTGTTTTGATTAGCGGGGATTTTTTTTTAATTCTTTGATAACTGTACTAGTGCTTACATTCAAAACTCGCGCTGTATCCCTAATTCCACTACCATTGTGGGACATCTCAACAATTTGAGCTTTGACTTCTTTGGTTCTACCTGGGTGGGAATGATTTAGAATAAAAGTGCGACGTTTGCAGTCAGAATTTTCACAACGATATCGTTGTTTTCTATCTGGAGAAAATCCATGTTTAAAGACATTGTCAGACTGACAATCAGGACAAAGAACAGGAATAAATGCTGCCATTATTCTTCAATTAATTACCATTTTAGCTAACTAAATCTAATTTCTATTTTATCACCACTTAAACATAAAATAACAACATCACCGATTTTCTGTTGATGTATGCAGTTTGGGTTTTTGTTTTTAGAAGCCTAAATTTATCCTGCCTTAAAAATGGAAATATCGAGAAGGTGGTCAAGGAAAATATCAAAATAGGGCTTTGTATTTTCTCTTCTGCTCAATTTGGTCTTATTGTTAAATATTTTCTCTCAACTCTATTTAAAACCCGCAACCAGTTCTAAAGTATCGATCAAGAAAGCTGAACAATTTCGATTCCATTAATTAAAGGATTTTCAATACCATGCAAGAACTCTATGTCGAGAGTTCCATCACTGACGTTGATTATATTGCTAATCAAGCCTCCAACCTGATGACCGAACTGAGCCGATAGGTCGATATTGTTAAGATTATTAGGCACGCTGCCTTCAATAGCGACATCGAACACTCGTTCTCCTGGATCGTTAGTACCGTTAAAGCCATTGCCCAAATATAGGCGCACTTCATAAAGTCCAGCTGTAGGTACATCAAAGGCCCACTGCATCTCAGAACCCCCTTGTTGATCCCAACGTTCGGTGTCAAAGATCCCATCAGGAACGGTTGCAGGTACGCTTGCCCCTGGTCCGACGACGGGGAAAGAAGCAGTGCTGTTACTGCCAGGGTCGGGTAGAAAAGGACTATTATTACTAACTGTATCTGCCGACCAGGCGATATCTCCGTCGGTAGCAGCAATCTCGGCTCCACCCGCATTGACTCGATAGAGAACATCTGAGCCAGTCGAGTCATCATCATTAATGTTAACTGTGGCCATACTAGTGGCACCGATGAAAACATTACTATCCCCTGCGGTAATTCCATCTAAAGTTACCTCGACGGTTTCGATGGTTTCGGCATCGAGGTCGTCAATTACCCCCACCTCAATGGGAGCTGACAGAGCACCAGCAGGAATGGTTACCGTTTCTGTCAGAGCATTGTAGTCGCCATCTGGGGTTGCCGTTCCAGCGACGCTGTAGGTTACTTCGGTATCGGTGGTGGCCACCTCACTCAGACTGACGGTGAACTCTCCATTGACGTCAGGTTCGGCAGCGTTTTGGGCAACAGCAATCGACACTTCATTCTGTCCTGCGATCTGACCATCGAATTGCAGATAAATTGGTTGTGTTACTGCACCAAGAGGTAAATTGTTATTTGTCGGATCGATTATACTTGCTACAAATCCCAGTGGTAGCTGGCCTTCTCCCTCAAAGTTAAAATTAGGAACACCAGATAGATTGAACTGCCCAGAAATGTCTTGATCTTCACCAGTTAATAAGACATCGACAGTCTGAAATTCCACGGCATTGTTGGCTGGAAAGTCAGACGCAGCCAGAACATTAAGCTGGTCTTCGAGAAATTGTGCGTAGGGGTTTACGGGTTGAATGAAGCCTTTGGTCAATACTATTCGTGCTGCTTGTCCAGCCGGTCCATTGACAATTACACTCGGACCACTTTCATCATAAGTTCCTACGCTACCAGTACCCAAACCATTCACAGTTAAAGAAACTGGCAGCTCGGGTGAGGACTGAGAAGCGAATGCCTGGGACCCGGCTTGATTGCCTGCACCTTGTAGTTGACCCGTTGCTATAGTACCGTCATCGAAGGTCGCTGTAAAACTGGATCCAATTAATTCTGCGCCCGAAACACCTCCAACATCCCAAGCAGGATCGGAACCAGCGTCAAGCTGACTTTTTTCAGTTCCAGCTACCGAGTTGGGATCCATATCGATAGAAAAGCCAACGGTCTCGCCAGGTTCAAAGCCGCCGTTAACGGTTTCGTCAAAGACAAGTTGAATGGCTTCATAACCGGCCGTACCACCAGTACCAACGTACGAATCATTACTAGGCCCAACAATGCCAGTATCACCATCAGTATTAATGGTCAATGGTTTGGATATCGTATCCCCTGCCAGCCCGAACGGGTCAAAAACGGTATCTGGATAGAGAGCATTGGTAACATCAATGTTTACCTGAGCTATTTTCTTATCGCCCGTATTGGTAATTTGGAATGAATTATTGCCAAAGTTTGATACTTGAACATTGTTGCTATCGACTGTTATGTTTAGAACTGCCTCTCCATTGGTCGAGTCATCATCTTCAATAGTCACTGTAGCGGTGTCGGTGCCAATCAATGCGTTGGAACTAACTTCAGTGAGATTAACGGTAAAAGCCTCATCGCTTTCGGCAAGAATATCATCAACAATATCGATTAAAACAGTCGCATCCGATGAACTACCAGCAATAGTGACGGTATCGGTATATACCCCCGTCTGGTCGTCAAAGGTGGCAGTTGCTGAGAGATATTCGTAGTCCATTTGTGGCATTGCCGAACCTGGAACGATTTCAAAAGTAACATCAACTGTCTCGTCACTGGGAACTGTAATGTCAGTTAGCAGCGAAATCTGTACTTGGGGAGCAGCTTCCTCTACAGTGTAAGGTCCGCCAACAATCGAAACTGTTGGCATCATTGGCGTTCCACCATCAAGCTGCAAGATTTCAACTCCGTTAACTAGGGGGTTTTCGATGCCGTGAAGAAAATCAATGTTGAGAATTCCATCGCTGACGTTGACTGTATTGCTAATCAAGCCTCCAACCTGATGACCGAACTGTGCCGACAGGTCGATATCATCTAAGTTACTGGGCACGCTACCTTCAATGGCGACATCGAACACCCGTTCTCCTGGATCGTTAGTACCGCCAAAGCCATTGCCCAGATATAGGCGTACTTCATAGAGTCCAGCTGTAGGTACATCAAAAGCCCACTGCATCTCAGAGCCCCCAGAGGCATCCCAACGCTCGGTATCGAAAATCCCTCCAGAAATAGAGGGGGGCACTGTTGCACCAGGGTCTACTGCGGAGAATCCAGCAGTACTGTTACTACCAGGGTCGAGTAGAAAAGGACTATTGTTGCTAGTTATATCTGCCGACCATGCCAGACCACCATCGACAGCTGCTACCTCCGCTCCCCCTGCATTGACTCGATAGAGGACGGTTTCGTTTTGACCCGTCGAGTCATCATCTTCAATAGTCACTGTGGCGGTGTCGGTGCCAATCAATGCGTTGGAGCTAACTTCAGTAAGATTAACGGTAAAAGCCTCATCGCTTTCGGCAAGAATATCATCAATAATATCGATTAAAACAGTCACATCCGATGAACTACCCGCAATGGAAACGGTATCGGTATACACTCCCGTCTGCTGGTCAAAGGTGGCGGTTGCTGAGAGATATTCATAGTCCATTTGTGGCATTGCCGAACCAGGCACAATTTCAAAGGTAACATCAACTGTCTCATCACTAGGAACTGTAATGTCAGTTAGCAGCGAAATCTGTACTTGGGGAGCAGCTTCCTCTACAGTGTAAGGTCCGCCAACAATCGAAACTGTTGGCATCATTGGCGTTCCACCATCAAGCTGCAAGATTTCAACTCCGTTAACTAGGGGGTTTTCGATGCCGTGAAGAAAATCAATGTTGAGAATTCCATCGCTGACGTTGACTGTATTGCTAATCAAGCCTCCAACCTGATGACCGAACTGTGCCGACAGGTCGATATCATCTAAGTTACTGGGCACGCTACCTTCAATAGCGACATCGAACACCCGTTCTCCTGGATCGTTAGTACCGCCAAAGCCATTGCCCAGATATAGGCGTACTTCATAGAGTCCAGCTGTAGGTACATCAAAAGCCCACTGCATCTCAGAGCCCCCAGAGGCATCCCAACGCTCGGTATCGAAAATCCCTCCAGAAATAGAGGGGGGCACTGTTGCACCAGGGTCTACTGCGGAGAATCCAGCAGTACTGTTACTACCAGGGTCGAGTAGAAAAGGACTATTGTTGCTAGTTATATCTGCCGACCATGCCAGACCACCATCGACAGCTGCTACCTCCGCTCCCCCTGCATTGACTCGATAGAGGACGGTTGCTGACTCGTCACCAGTAGCGGTAATTTCTATATCATCAAAAATCGCTTGGAAAGTATCAGCTTCAGGCTGACCAAAGTTGGAAGAGAGTAAACCAACGGCCAGCCCTGTAGTCTGTCCTTGGACGGTATAGTCGCCGAGGATTGCATCGAGAACGGCGGTGCCACTTAAATCTATAGTTGTGCCTGATACAGTAGCGCTATTTCCACCGCCTGTTTCATAAGTAATTAAGGGAGTTGCAGTTGCGGCTGTAGGGTCGATCTCCAGTTCAAAAAAGATTTTTTGATTGTCTGGTACATCAAATAAACCATCGGCTTGGATAAATGATGAGGCCTGAACCACATCGTTATCTTCTAATAAAACTTGAATTTCACCATTGGGATCTTGGGTAGCGACAATCTTGAGATAGTTGCTCTGGTCACCAGTACCAATATAACCACCTATTTGCTGAGTTGGTCCTGTGAAGAAACTAGCCGGATTAAACACAGTCCATTTGACAGTGAAGGTATCGATTAAAGGAGTAATAGTTACCCCAGTATGAAATAAATACTCTCCATCATTGCTATTTGCCAACGGGTTACCATTCGAGACAGACTCGATTACCGTCGTACCGCCTCCAGCGGCAGTAGTAAATTTGACGTTATCGAGCTTAATAATTTGATCGGGTAACGTAGAAGGCTCTTGAAAAAATTCCTCAAAATTTGTGACTCCATCGATCATTACACCAGTCAAACCTCCACCATAACCATTAGGTCCAGGCAGGTTGTCATCTTGATTGGCATCAAAATCCCATAATAATGTCTGGCCGGGAAAGATAGAAACTGAACCACCATTAGTTGCATCACGGATAAATGGATCGTCAACGTTGAGTATGGCATCATTATCTATATCTGGATTGTCTGGCAATACCAGGTCGGAAGGTGCAAATACATTAATGTTGTCTGGACCAAATTCAGCCACCCAAATAGTTCCATCAGGACCAATAGTCACATCAAGTGGTTGTGATTGACCTGTAACAAGTGGGAACACGCCGTCAGCATCTATAGTTTCATCATCTGCTGTCCCGAGAACACCATCATTACCAGGATCGATCAAGGGCTCTAAGGTAGTTCCATCTTGACTGACATTGAGCAAAGTCACATTACCATTAAATTGGGTTACTAGGAGAGCTCCTAGTAAAGCACCATCAAAAGCATCAGCCGTATATTCAGTAAGACCATTACTAGAAGATCCTAAATTAACCAGAGTATTGCTTTCTGGGCTACTACGTTCTATACGTATACCGCTTTGAGAAAGACGACCAGCGTCGCTAGTAAATTTGCTTGGGTCGATAATAAAACCTTCCTGAATGTCAACTGCATCGGGTACTAAACTAGAAAGGTTGGCAACTTGATTGGGTGATAAGGATGTGTCGGGATTACCAGCATCATCGTAAACTGTCCATGAAAGATCTTGATTAGATCTAGCTGGAGCGGGATGACCATAATATCCACCATCCTCAATCAAAAATAGCGGTTCGGGGTCCCCCGTCCCTCCATTATTGGGTGTATTGGTCGCCTCACCAGCCCCTTCTAAGTCAGTGGCATCGCCGTTTGCATCTAGCGGATTACCGCCAAGATTTCCATTGGAGCCGTTATCGACAGTATAAAGCTGACCATTTTCTCTAAACACTAGATCGTAATGGTTACGAAAACCGTCGGCATAAATTCTCAAAGGGGCATCTGCAGCAAGAATTGCCATATTAAAACCATCGTTGCCACCCCAAGGCCCAGCAACATCTAGACCATTAATGTCTTCTCTATTTCCACCATTAAAAACTGTAGGATCGTCAAGAGTTGGTAGGTCGTAAACATATTGTCGCGATGTACCATTCTGTCCTCCATTCGGATCTGTGAGAATATCACGGCTATTAATATCTGCAAGATCGATTTCCAGAACCGTTCCAGATAAAGCGTACTCGCCTGTATAAGAAAAAAATGAAGAGGGTGCACCGTTGTTGGTATTACCACCAACTGCAAGATAGAGCTTTGTATCATCATCTGGACTAAGCACCATCCCGTTTACCGAATGGTTTTCTTCAGAGCGTGGTAGTCCACGGATAATATCTACTGCCTCCCATTCTGTACCCGTCCAAGTTACGCGCGTGACAACGCCAGAATTTGTATCTAGTTCTTTTTCTCCATTAGTAGCAATACGGGGATCGCTAGAGGAAACGTAAAGCACTGGATTAGTTGCTGTTCCAGTTACGACAATTCCAGTAACCTGTCGATTGGAAACTGGATTGCCGTTATCAATATTAACGCCAAGTGAACCGTCATCATTATAATTTTGAATTGATTTAACTACTTCGCTACCATTGGGCAATAACAAAGTTTCGTGGTCAGTAGCAATATATTCGCCATTTTCGAGCGTTACTGTAAAGGCATTAATTGAACCATTTTGTTCGGATACATAAAGTCGCCCGTCAGGACCAAACTGAATAGAAGTCGGATTGTTAAGAACCTTAAATCCACCGCTAACACTATTAAAAGAACCAATTTGATTAAAGTTTATAGCCATTGTTGAAATTTAGATTAATTAAATAGCTTACAAGCAAAAATAGTCTGACTTGCGTAATTTTCTTATTCTTGGTAAGTTGATTTTATAAATTAAGTAGGTAGACGTATTTATTTATAAGATACCGATGAGTAGACAAATGCTCTCTAAAACAGTCAGGCTAAGTAATTTGTTCCCATTCAGGTTTTACATTTAATTGAGCCTACCTACTTATTTACACAATAAAAGTCATTATTATAAATATTTTTTTAAAATCAGAAAATTTACATAGCTTAGATTCTATTTACAATACACTACAACCCATGGAATGACTGTGAACTTCTAATCAAGTTTTAGTGAAACTTTTGTAAAATTAACTTGAAATTATGAATACAATCTTTAAACATAACGAGGGAGCATCCCATTTCGGAAGAAAAACAGAAGAAGTAGAAAAATAGAGAGAATGAAGGTCAAACTGACAACTCATTGCGGGTTTTATCCCTTGGGCGAATTTGTCTGGAAGCCTTTGTTTAGATAGAATCTCATTGACCTAAGTTAACAGGGTAATCGCATTTAAATTAGATTGACCTAATGTCCAAAACCTAGGACAAATTTTCCACAATACATCTTATTTTTGGTTCCATTCGCGTCATGACGGATTTTCAGAACACGGAAATGACTCCTAAAATTGCAGTAATTCTCATTGGGAAATAAATAAGGTGAAATCAGGAATTTAAAATGGAGTTATGTTCGCGTAGATGACTCCGCGAACTAGTTCGTATTTACTCATGATGACGCGAATGGTGAGACCAATACCTTGAGTAGAAAGTCATTGTCAACGGCGGCACGGTAGCGTTTCATAGCAATACTTTGCTTGGACGGTTCTCGTTTAAGTAAATTGAGCGACAAGCGCCGCAAAAGCCCCATATTCTCTGGTCAGCAATTCTCATTTTGGGCAAAATAGAACATTAGTTCTATGTATTTTATAGAGAACCAACATCAACTGAGGCTTTTTTTTACTTAAATTAAGAGATGTACTAACGGATAAAATACTTGTTTGTGAGGCAAATCCATACTACATGAATCAAAAAGCCATCACCATCGAACCATCACAGTTAATCAGATTTTTAGAGCAAGAATTAAATGAATTACCAGATAATAGAAAAGGAGATAATAAGAAATATGCAGTGAAAGATGCAGTTTTAGCAGCTTTTTCTGTATTTTTCACTCAATCACCTTCGTTTTTACAACATCAAAGTTTGATGAAACAAAATAAAGGGAAAGATAATGCCCAAAGCTTATTTAACTTATCAGAAATACCTTGTGACAATCAAATTAGAAAATTATTAGATCCAATTGCAGCAAAAACAGTATTTGGCACATTTACAACAGTTTATCAATGGTTAGAAAAACAGCAAATAATTAATCAGTTCAAGTACTTAGAGAATCAAGTATTAGTAGCATTGGATGGAACTGAGTATTATTCCTCTCCAAAAATTAATTGTCCCTACTGTAATTGTCGAGAGCATAGAAATGGCAAAACAACTTATTATCATCAAGTAATCACTCCTGTTATCGTATCACCAGTCAAAAAACAAGTAATTAATTTAGAACCAGAATTTATTAGAAAACAAGATGGAAAAACGAAACAAGATTGTGAAAATATTGCGGTTAAAAGATGGTTATTACGCAATCCGAATAAGGGAGAAAAACACAAATAACCTTATTGGGAGATGACCTTTATTCTCGTCAACCAATATGTGAATTAGCTATCAAACAAGGATACAATTTTATTTTTGTTGCCTTACCATCATCTCATAAAAGTTTATATGAATGGCTAGATTTTTTAGAAAAAAATGGAGAAATAAAGAAGGGAGAAGCAGAAAAAATATGAAAAAGGAAAACCCGAATTTATCGCTATAAGTATTTAAATAATGTACCAATTAGAGAAAGCTAAGCCAAGTTTAATGGTGAACTGGTATGAAGTAGAAGGTATTCAATCTAGCTAAAAATAAAGTAATTTATCAGAATAGTTTTATCACTAATCATGAGTTAAATAATGAGAAAATATTCAGAAATGATTAAAAGTGGGAGAACAAGATGGAAAGTAGAAAATGAAGGAAATAATATTTTAAAAAATCAAGGATATAATTTAGAACACAATTTTGGACATGGACAAGAAAATTTATCAGAAATGTTATTATCATTAAATCTGTTAGCATTTCTATTTCATAATGTTTTGGAATTAGCCAATGGCTTGTATCAAAAAGTCAGAGAAATTTTAAGAACAAGAAAGACATTTTTCAATGATATTAGAGCTTTGCTAAGGTATGTATGGTTTGAGAGTTGGTATGATTTATTCATTTTTATCTTAACTGAAGGAGAATCAAAAAAGTTAGTGAATACAAGTTAAAAAAGAATAAAAAAGCAAAGAATAGCTAGAGTAAATCAACAATTAATCTCCCAAAAAACCTAATTTTAATTAATTAATCGCGATAATTAGGCTAATTTTGATTGCTGGCTTTTTAGAAATCTTGTTGTAACACAAGATTGTCAGGACTTAAATCAGAAATTCAAGAGCAAAAATCGAATGTGTTTTTTTTATTTACAAGCAAATATATGTTAATTCTTCTTCAAAATGAGAATTGCTGTTCTCTGGTGCATGACCGGTACGAAGACGGTTGTGGTCTTCCCCAAAGGTGACATCTAACACCCAGTGGAGACTATTTTCAATCCCCCAATGGGAGCGGATCGCCCTCGCCAAAACAGTGGCATCGGCTGCTAAGCTAGTGATGTAGAAACACACTTCTGTGGTCGTTTGATTCCAAAGATGTCGTTCTCGTTTGACCATCACCACACGGGTGCAATCAAAAGTAGTTGCTGCTGCCCCCTAGCAGACTAAACGGTTTAGTATGAAAGCGAAAGACAGAAATTATCTTTGAATCTACTTGCTCGTTAAAAGTAGAAAGTCAACTTATTTATATTCCGAAAAAAGTTTTAATTTGCTAAATTCAATTTAGGCTCTAGCTGGCTATTTAATATGTTTATATATTCGGGATTTTTGTCTCTAGCCCAAAATTCAGACCACCAATTATTAGCTCTAATGATTCTCAAAGCTAACATAGGATTAATAGTGTCAGGATGCCAAGTTGCTCCGGCAATTTTTAATCTTTTCTGTGGAATATATTTATGAGCACTTTCAACTTCACCCGAACCAATAGGTAATCCTAAACTCTTAAACTTTCGATAATGAATGCAATCTTGAAATCGAATTAAATAATTAACTAAATTTTCAATCTTTTTAGCTCCTATTCCTTGATAATTTTGTAATTTTTTAATGATTTTGCCAACTTTACCCGCATCAATTAAACCAACAAGCGCATTGTTGATAAACTTTTTAACCTTTGTCGGAAGTTCCATTGCTTCAACCCCTGCGTAAACATGTTCTTTAAGATGAGGACGATCTAGAATAAATTGAAGACCTGGAAAATATTTTTCGAGTGCTTCTTTAAGGCCCGTTCCTCCATCAGCTACAGCAAAAATTTGCGCTCCAGGAAATAAACCTTGGTCATAAGCAGCACCGATAAGGTGTTGTATAATTTCAGGATATTTACCCATTTTGGCGACGAACGTTCGCTGCTTTTTCTCCGCAACTGGACGTGCGAAAGCGACCCTACTTTCTTTCCAATCAATTTTTCTTGAAGACTTTTTGATTTTACGAATCTTGGTTAATCCAGTTTCCTTGCCTGAGATTTTTACCCCTGTTCTTAAATGACAACCATCCAATTCTAATAAAATTCTTTCAGTTTTTTTACTGGGATTGACATTAGCTTTTTCTCTAGATTGTCTCAGTCTTTCTTCAACAAATTTCTCTGACAATATAGCAACTTTTTTAACTTCTCTTCCCAGTTTACTTACTTCAATTTTAAATCCATAATGTTCTTGAAAACGCCGACTAGCTTGACCAAAAGATTCTTCTGCCCCAAAGTCGGCTAAAGCTCTTGTTAACCCAAGAGAATGTTTCCCCGCAGTTATTCCTAATCGCTCGGCTACAGGACGAATCCCTTTTTTAAGTTTTTTATTCCAAACATAAGGAGATTCAATTTCTAATTCCCCAAAAATTGTTGTATATTTAATTGTAGGACGGCGCTGTATTTTCCAACCTGGTTTTTTTGCTTGAGTTGTTACCTGAGTAATTAACATGGTTAACAACATCGACATTACTTGCCAACCAATAGCTCTTAACAACGATAACAAGTCTGTGTCAATTTCCAAAATTTTGTCCTTCAAATTTTCTTCTTTTGTAATGATCGCTTCAAATAAAATTTGACTGACTTTTTCGCTCGCTAAGATATATTTTTCATTCATGGCAATGTATTTAATTTAATTAAGGTCTTTTAATACATTGCCGTTTTTATTTCTAAGGTGACAACTTAAAAGTTATCACTCCCCTTTATTCAAACTAAACCGTCTAGTATGCTAGGGGTCAGCAGCAACTACTTTTGATTGCACCCTCACCACACTGGTTAACCCTTTCCACTTGGCTCGATTAGATAAATCAGGTAATTGGCTAATGGGGACCGCCCACACTTGCCGATGTTCAATCCGATGATGACCAGCTTCTGTATACTCGCTATAGCTAAACTCAATCCCTGCCCATTGGCTTTCTTCAGCCGCTTTAAAGAATTGCTCCACACCCTTGTGAAGCTTGCCTTGATTCCCTTTGAGCGCCAGGATATGGTCCCCACCTTGGTCGATTATTTGGGCAGCGATATGACGCTGGGTTCCCATGGCATCTAGGGTGATAATCGCACCCTGAATATCCAGTAGGTTCAGAAGCTCGGGAATGGCCGTAATCTCATTCGACTTGCTCTCTACCCGTTGTTGGGCCAACACTAGATGATGTTCTGAAGCCCAGGCACTCACCGTATGTAAGGCTTTGAGTTGCTTCTCTCGGTCATAGGAGCCACGGGCTGTTTTGCCATCTATGTTGATGAGCTTAATCTCTAGTTGGTCAGCAATATGTTGCACCCAATTCAAGAAGCACTCATGTAACTGCTGGGGGTCAATCAACGCCAAGACCCTGGAAAAGGTATCGTGAGAGGGAATACCATGGGGCAACTCCAAAAACGTCTCTAACCATTGCTGTTTCGCTTTGCCATAGGTTTCAACCGCCACCATATTATCTGCCCCAGAGAGAACTGCCAAGATGGAGATGGCCAAGATATCGACCAGTAAATGCTTGGGCTCTCGTTTGACTCTCGGGTCATCCAAGACCTCAAACTGCTTCACCACACTACGTTTAAGCTTTTTAATCGTGGCGCAAGGGGGAGATGAGGGAGGAGTACCGAAACCTTTTGACATGAGGATTGAGAGAATGGAAAAGAAACTAATTTAATCTTTATTCAGTGTCCTTGATTCAAGGAGGGTTGTCTTAGTCCGATTACTGACCAGTTGAACGTCTATTTTGTCAAGTACAATTTATACAAAATGAGCTGCGATTACCCTGCTAAAAAACAAGCTCAAGAAGATGAAAGATTTCGTAATGCTATCTGAAGGAAAATTCGGTCAAGCTAAGAGACGTTATGGTCTTAATTGTATCATGACTAAACTTTCGGAAACTTCGGAAACTTGTATTGCAATTACTTTTTTAGTAATCAATCTTTCTACCCTGCTCAGGCAGGTTCTGGTTCTAACGGATTTTGTGGGTAGTATAAATACTCAGGATAATTGGGCTTGAATGACAAAGAGAATTCAAAGGGAATCTAATTGAGGTAAAGTCAACAACTACTCAATTAATTTCCAATCTAAATTAAAGTATGGCAGTTTCTATTAGAGGAGATAAAAGTATTTGTTTACCTGTTGACAGTGAAGAGCAATATCGACAACTAATCACTGATAATCCCAGTTTTAGAGCCTATCTGCTGCAAATTTATACCCAGTATCCTGAAATTTTTCCCACAGGAATGGACGAAGGTTTCTGCTTCCATGATTGGGTAGTTTCCAGTAAACAGCAACTCCCGATGCGCCGAATCAAACTTAAAGAAAACTCAGAGGTTTATCAATTGCGTCCTGACTTCATTATGCCTTATATGGTGGCAAAAACAGACGAAATAGACAAACCAATGTATTTAAGGCAATTTGGTGTCCCATTTGAAGCTTTAGCTTACGTTTTTGGTCGTAATGCTATGTATTGGTATCGGATTTACATCTCTCTAGGTCGAGCCTCTATCGTCGGAACAACGATTAAAGATCCTCAAAAATTGCCGCAACACCTGGTAGCAGATGAAAAACATACTTGGTTAGAGGGAAATCGCGTTTATCTTCCTACTACCGTAGCTAAGGGTTGTTTTTTAGGAGTAAGCTTCACTGAATCTGCTAGTGCTGAGGCTTTAACCAAAGGTTACGGAGAATTTCACGCTGAAGCTTGTCTTCTTGACCCTCATTATGCACCAATAACAGTCAACACTGATGCTTGGGACGGCACACAACAGGCTTGGCTAGCCTTGTTTCCCACGGTCACACTGGTGTTATGTTTTCTTCATGAGGTGCTAAAAGTGCAGAAAGGAAGTCCTACTTATCGAAATTTAAGGAAAAAGCTGAAAACTAAGCTCTGGAAAGCCTATAAAGCTGCTACCGCTCCTGAATTCTTGAAAGGAATACGATTAGCTTTAATCTGGAGCAAAAAACACATCAGGAGAAAACGAACCCTTCAAAAAATCAGAAAGTTATGCCGCCGTGCTGCTCAATTCAAGGTTGCTTATCGTTTTCCTCATGCCCACCGCACCAGTAATCTGGTAGATCGCTTGATGAATCACCAAGACCGCTTATTGTATACTATGCAATATTTTCATGGTAATAAGAAGTCAGCAAAATTATATCTGCGTTCGATGGCATTGATCTGGAATTTCCATCCCTACGGCACTAGAACTCGCTCCCAATGTTCTACACGAATCTCACCGTTTAGCGATCTTAATGGCTTCAGCTACCATAATAATTGGCTTCATAATTTGTTGATTGCTAGCTCCATGAATGGTCGCCAAACCCTTCAAAATGATTGACCACAAAATCCGTTAGAACTAGGAACGTTTTATATTTAATTCCGCCTAGCTACTTATAACCCGCGAACTAACTCCTCTTTTTGTCCCGCCTTACGTTGGTTGCCATATAAAACATCTAACTGTTGACAAGGTTGCAGAACTTGAAAGCGATCGCATCTAGCCGAAGAATGAATTTATTACTCAATATTACCCTTCGTTTAACTCGCTTCTAAGCTTCAAAACTTCTGTTCCGTCATCTTGTTCAATTAGATAGGCAGGATTATCCTCTATACCATTGCGTATTATCTCACTACCTTTGATTTTCCTGGTTACTTTCTCTCGGTGAATTTCTTTGACCTTGCCTGATGCTGTGCCTTTACCCCAATCCCAAGATACGGGGGAACCAGTTCTAATTTGTTTTTGTCCCATTGTCCCCCGTATACTTTTCTTGATGCTGCTGGAGAAGCTCTTGATACTTAGAGTTGACCTTGGCTTCTTGCCATTTATGCTTAAAAATCTCGGCTGACTTTGCTTTTACAGGATCTAAATCCAAGGGTAAAATTTCTTGGCGAGCCTCTTTCTCTGCTGCTAGAGAATCGGCTTTTTGCGGATTAAGCCGATATTTCTTACCGCTTTTGTGGTTAGCATACCTGCGCGATCGCGTGTATCCCATTTGTAAAAACTTTCTTGCCATGTCTGCACCGACAAAATCATCCTGCTCTAAATAGTCTAAGAAAAGTTGATAAATTTTGCTGCTGGACTCTGTGGCAATCTCTGGATTTTTAAATCTCCAGTAGGGCAGAATTTCTGATTTGTAGGGCTGGACTAGAAGTACTCCTTGTTCCCCTTTACCAACACGATAAAGCTCGGGGCGATCGCGAAAGTTTAGATTTTGATAATCCAACGAATAATCAAATTTACTCACAGTTTATTCAATTCGATATAGAAAATGCGATCGCCCTTCTTATTTGCTTATCCGATCTAGCTTAAGTCTTTGAAGTTTTCTTTAATATCGTTAGTGGTTGTTTTCGTAGCTTTAGTCGCATCTTTTACTGCGCCCTGTGCTGTATCTGTTGCTTCGTCAAATACGTCTTTTGCGCCTCCAGGAACTTTGCTTAAATTACGCTGTAGTTTATCAGACTTATCGTCAATATACTCTAAGGCATTGTCCTTGTTTTCTTCTAATTTGCGAGAAATTCCCGCTGTTGCTTTTTTAGTAGTTTTTTCATTAATCGCACGTTCTTTTACATTATCTACATAGTCACCCAGATCGTCGGCTTGGCGACGTTTAGCAGTATCGACTAATTCTTGTGCTTTAGCGGCTGTTTTCTCGTTATATCGGCGATCGTCGTTATAGGCGTTGATGCCGCCTTTGTAATCTTGGTTGGCATCGTATTTATCGTAGGTATCTGATGCCAATCTCGATGCTTCCATTTTAGCTGTGGTTCCTGTTTGAGCTGTAGTTCCTGTTTTCGCAACGTTATCTTGACTGCAAGCAGTACTGATAACCAACAAACAACCCGCCAAAAAAACTGTTAATATCTGTCTAAAATTGATAGATCTTATGGCTCGAATTACATTTTTCATATCTAGTTCCTGAACATTGGTCATATAAGACTATAGGTAAATAGAGTTGCACTTGCTTCTATCTAAAGTAAAGTCTTTCTTTAAATTATCTATATAAATAGTTATAGATGGAAAAAATATATCTTTTCAGGTGTCCTTTTAGAGTAATGTATTTTGGCGATATCTTACTAACGATAGAAGTAGAAGAACATTGCTGTAGCTTACTCTAACAGACAGTGTAAATCAAACTAATTTTAAATAGAGATAAATTCATGCAATTTAATGTATCCACCCTTGATAGTCCTGATGCGGCTGAACAACTTAAGCAAACCATTTTAACCTCTGAACCAGAAGCAAAAGTCGAAATTGATTCGGAATCAAAGGTTGTAACTATCAATTCCCAAGCATCAGAAGAAACTTTTAAACAGCTAATCGTCGCGGCTGGACATAAATTAAAATAGACTTAGATTTCCATACACGGTATCAAGAGTAGAGAGTTAATGCCCTAAAAAGCGATCGCTCTCTACTTATTTGTTTAATTGCATATTCACCGCTTGCACAGTTGCGAACATTTCTCTCAAAACGTTCGTTGCACTTATAGATTAAAGAAAAGCAGACTGAAATAGATGTGCCAAAAGTAAGATTTATGCTTGTAAACTGGGCTAAGAATTATTCCTGTAGAGGGAGTTATTTCCATAACAAATTTGTCTTAATGAAAAGTAATGAATCACTAAAATTGAATTAAGCACGATAAATTATGTCTGAGCAAAAAGCAGAAGCGCAAATTATTTCCGAAGCTAAAAAAAAGTTAGGACAAGTAATACCCACACCTCCTGAACCAACACCCAAAGCTAGCGCCCAAGCCCTGAAAGAACGTTTGCAATGGGGTGAACCAGGTTTAACTATTATCGATGCACGCGATCGCGATTCTTATTTAGAGGAAAGAATTACTGGTTCGATGTTAATTGAGGACATTAGTAACCTGCCCAAGAATCGCGAAATTTATATCTATAGTAGTAATGACCAAGAAACAGAAACATCAGCCAACAATCTTCGCCAGGAAGGTTTTGAGAGTGTATCCCAAATCCAGGGTGGTTTAGCTGGTTGGAAGGCAATTGAAGGTGCTACCGAAGGTAGAGCAGCCTAAACACTTTATTTTTATTT
>CAVRWR010000070.1:0-23693 GCA_963724445.1 uncultured cyanobacterium
TCTTTATTTGAAAAAACAGGAAAACTGACTGTTGTCGTTCAAGATAACAGTCCAATACATAAAAGTCAGGAAGCTCGTCAGGGTAAGCGCAAGAAAAATGAAGCTGTAATATGCTAAGAGAATCCACTTCATAATCAGGATTACCAATGGTTAAAGGTTTTGGTGAGGCGTTCGTTCCCAAAAACAAAAGTAGCAAATCCTCGTCACTAATGCCTGCTCTCGATTGCCAAGAAGTACAGCAAAAATGGACAGAGCATTTTGAGGACTTAACAGACCCAAGAGGAACGCAAGGTGTTCTTCATCCGTTTACGAGTATTGTGATGATTGCCCTACTAGCTACTATTGGGGGAGCAAAAGGATGGGAGGATATTGAAATTTATGGAGTGAGTCATGAAAGTTGGTTGTCCAGTTTCTTAAGCTTGCCTTTTGGAATTCCGAGGCAGATACATATAGAAGGTTATTGGAGCGAATATCCCCTAGCTCTTTTGAGCAGAGCTTTAATAGCTGGTTGAACAGTTTGGTCTTAGATTTAGGCGCACAAGTCATTCCCATTGATGGAAAAACAGTTAAGGGTTCTTATGACCGTAATGGAGAACAATCGGCATTACATTTAGTCAGTGCTTGGGCGAGCGAAAATCGACTATTTCTCGGTCAAGTTAAAGTGAAGGATAAAAGTAATGAAATTACTGCTATTCCAGCTCTGTTAGAACTTTTAGATATTTCTGGATGCATCATTACCATTGATGCGATGGGGACTCAGACGGAAATTGCTCATCGGATTCAGGCTCAAGGTGCAGACTATATCCTGGCACTGAAAGCGAATCATCCCACTTTACACGCAAGAGGTTAAGCAATGGTTTGAAACTGCCCGAAGCGTCATGACTTTGAAGGCATTGAATACAGCTATGATGTTCGGGTCGAATCAGGACACCATCGTCGTGAAAAACGACAGGTTACAGCCGTTGCACTGAATCAAATGGGAGGTTTATACAAACAGGCTCAATGGTCTGGACTATTTGCGTAGCTTATCCTTTAGGACAAACCATTGTTAGGGTGGTACGCACACGCCATCTCTGGAACAAGACCACCCAAGAGGTGATGTTCTATCTCAGTTCTTTGCCACCAGACGCTCAACGATTAGGCAAAGCAATTCGACAGCATTGGTCGATTGAGAACCAACTCCATTGGGTATTGGATGTGACTTTCGGCGAAGATGCTTGCCGTATTCGTACAGGCAATGCACCAGAGAATTTAGCTCTACTCAAGCGGTGGAGTCTTAATCTACTGAATCAAGAAACTAGCTTCAAGCGTAGTACTCGCCAAAAAGCGAAACGAGCGAGCATGGATGTAGGGTATTTGTTCAAAGTTCTCGAAGCTTCGATTCCCCTACACTATAATCTATCTGATGCCTAAATTTTCTTGCGCTTACCCTGGGAAGCTCGTGCTTGTTGGCGACATTGGGCAGAGCAAGGACTATTGTTATTTTTTCTTCCTGCTTACTGTCCAGAATTAAATGAGATTGAAACCCAGTGGCATCAACTTAAAACTCATGAAATTGCTGGGCGTATTTTTGATAATGAATACGATCTGGCTATGACAATCATTCAGGGAATGAATCGAAGAAGCGAACAAGGCAATTACCACTTGAAACGTTTTATATTTAATTCTACCTAGCTACTTAGTTTAGATGTGATTGTTACCGAAGCAGTAAGATTGCTGGAAATAGTCGAACTGGAAGACAGAAGTATTCGGTTATTGGGTATTTCATTATCTAATCTGGATAATCAAAAGAAGCTACGGATAGTTCAGTTGTCATTGTTTGAATAATAAAGCGATCGCTTTTTACTAATTAATTAGAAACAGTATTGATAGCCTCTCTTCCTTCTCGTTCCGCTGCTTCCCAGGGTAACGAACCAATAGTCATTGATTAATAGTAAATCCCAGTTACTGATGTAGTCACTGGGATTTTTGTTTATGTTAAACCCAATTTTTTATCCTAAATAAAGAAATTACCAATTAAAATCGACAAAATCATTAGTATTATTAGTCCCAATAGCCAAAGCCAAAATTTATCTTTATATGGTGAATATACTGGTTGAATATCTGGTTTTGGTGCTGGAATATACTCTCTTTCTTTTGGCTTTGATTTAGAAATTAAAGGACGTTTGCGAACGACAGGTTCAGAATATTTTTGCTTCTGTTCGGGAGATAAAACAGTAGCTAATCGCCCCCGAAGAGGCGGTTGAATTCTTGAAGTACGACGGGGTAAACGATTCATCGGCGACCAATCCTCGCTACATCACCATCAAATGTTGGAACGGATAAGACAAAAGGATCGGTTGAATAGGTCAATGCCTGTTCCTCTAGAATACCGATGGCAATTTCCTCACCCATACGAAGACTATCGTAATAATCGCTAAAATAGTGAACCCCCGCCATATTGCGACCAATGGAAATGTTAGCAGCTAGTTTATTTAACTCACCTTCTAAAGTTAGAAATTGAGCAGGTGCGCATGGAACTAAATTTCCAGCAGGCGCAACCCCCGCACCTGGGTTTGGCAATGCAGGGGCGCGGAATAAAATTGGCTTATCTGCTGGAATACCCATAGCTGGATTACCAGGGCTATAACGTTTGAACTTAACTTCTGTTTTGATTTTTTGGTTACAAGGATCTTTAAATGACGTTTCTGCTAATACTGCACTGGTGTCGAAGAATGCCTTGAGAATGGTCACACAAGCTCCCGCAACTGTGGCGTGTCCCGCACCGTAAGCAGGGTGCATTGGCGATCCTTCAGGAAAAGCCATTGGTAAGAAATGAGTTCCTCCACCCACCCCGCCTGCAATTGCAGCTAGAGTAGCAGTCAAACTACCTTTGAATCCGCTAACGTCCCTTATTAGCCCTGGTGGAGTCAAAGCTGTAACTGCTGGTGTGGGAGCGCGCAATAATTCAATTCGTGCTGCTAATGCTTCTGGACGTAGGCGAATGTGATTGTTGAACTTTTGAAAACGGACTGCTTTTAAGGCTCTGGTGGCTACTTCAGTCACTAAAGTCAAAATATGAGGACCGCCATAAAGAGCAAAACCGCCAGCATGACGACGAGTATTTGCCTTGCCTGCTGCAACGCCGACTCCTGACAGATGATCGAAGGCAGGATCGAAGGGAGTTCCCATCCCTAAAAGAATAATGCAGGCATTTAAATAGGCTTCGTAGAGAGCATCGTAATGAACGTAAGTTGCTAAATCGCGAGGAGTAGAGATAAAACGATGGGCTGGACGATCTGGTGGATTGGCATCATTACCGTTTGCTAGAACATAAGTCTCTTTTTCTTGGTTAATACAGGGATCTGGCTTAAGACCACGCTGAACCTTAACATAGGTATTCATGTCCGTCATAAAGTCTTTGCCAGGTTTGGCAATAGGCACTTTTTGATCTATTTGTAGGACACCGTAAGTAATTTTTCCTTCGTCAACACCACCGCCACCATTACGATCGGTATTACCAATCAGTAAAAACTGAGAAAGATAAGGTCCTATTTCTACTCCTGGAGACGAACCGCGAAATACCGTCTGTAAATCTAGATTTCCGTCAGAATCTGTCTTACGGGGTCTTCCCGTTTGATCGTCGATATAGGAAAGGGCATTGAGGCGATCGATTGAATCATCAATATCAGGATCTCCACCACCTATTTCAAAAGCATTTAGTGGCTTATCTCGCAAAATAGCCAATTCATAGACTTCAGCCATTTCTAAAACTAGCTCTTGGTTGACCTTACCATCAGCACCTATTAATGGTGGTGCAGGGGGCATGGTAACAGCTTGAGGATCTGGTCCTTGTAATTCAAAGGCGACTCCTGCTGTCGGAGCTTCCCACTGGCGAAAATTATCAGAGATAGGAGTTACAGGGGAAGCTGTCCCCCCCATCACTTCAAACTTCGCTCCATGTTTGACCCGATCTGTAAAAGGATCGATAAAGCCTTCGTCGATCGCCCGACGATATTCGACAAAATCCTGAGGGTCGTGAAGCAAGCCTGTTTCTTTTTCGTGGGGTAATCCTTTGGTAAAGGACATAAAGTATTTATCACCCGCGTATTTTTGCTCGTCCCCATTAGCTTTATGGTCTGGGTGATTGCGACTTCTAGCAAGTTCTGTTGCTTCAAGACGCATGGCATAGGATTCTTGTCGGCGATCGCTCATGATTTAATCCTGTAATACTACATATTTTTAACTCTCATAGAATCATAAATAAAGCTAAACATTTCGCATCTAACCTACATTCAGCAGGTTGGCTGAATGATGAGATATTTATAGAAAGTCTTTCAATTTAAGCCATTGAACCAGAACCAACCTATTGAAATTGATGTTCAAGACATCGACCACCTAGGGTTGATTGCGGGCATCGTAGATGAGATCGGAATTGTCGAAATTATCAATCGCTTGCTGGGAAACCATCCTCTGGAAAAAATCAGTGCAGGGCATGTAATCAAAGCATTAATTCTGAATTGCCTGGGCTTCCTGACAGCACCACTGTACCTGATCTAAAGAAATGGCAGAGATTATGGCTAAAGCTCATGGTGGAGTAGTTCGGCAATTGGATGGGAGTAAGTAAATTGCTTTTCTACACTATTGGAAGATTTTAGAAGAGTTGGTTGCTTGATAGAGAGCGATCGCTACTTTACTTCTATTCTTAAAAGCAAAGCTGATAGAGAAGCTTTTAAACTAATAGGTTTAATACCTTCAAGATTTAGTAAATTAAGAATTTCTGTGTCCTTAACTAGTTGCTTGATGAACTCACCATCGTCTAATTGACTTTGATTGCCATCGGTGTACTCTCGCAGCAGTTTTTGTACTTTCTTTAGCTCTTTTCCAGAATTAAGTTTTTTCAACGTGTCTTTGACGGTTTTCTTGTCAATTCCAGACGGAAAACTATCCATTGCCATAATTCGCTTCTGAATTTTACTAATTCGCTCAGAAGTCAAATTGATATTTTCTAAAGTCTCTGGTTGTTCTAATTCTGAATAACGTTGCTGCTTTAGCTTAACCAGTTGTTCGTACAAATCTTGAGTAATATCCAGAATATTTTTTGCTGAAACTACCTCACCTGCTGCTGGAGTCTTGAAAGCTGAAGAAATTGCCATTCCATACCCATCATTTTCTAGAGTCAAATTATTCCAGTAAATAGTTTGTTTTTGTTCGGGAATTAATTCACCGTTTGGTCCAAAATATTCTAGGGTAAGTACTACAAGATAATTGGGTTCATCAAGCTCTTTGTTACGATGTCCGACAGCAATGGGAAAAAGGCGATCGGACGCGAAGCTTATACTTTAAAGGATGCACCTTCGGACGATGCGAAGCGAGTGCTTTAGTATAAGCTTCATACACAAAACACGCCGTACTCAAAACGCGCCGTCCCAAGACCGCACTTTTGCGCTTCGCGTCCGAGCGTAATTTCTACAGAAATAGCTCAACATTATATCTCAAGTTGAGATATAATCAATATATGCACCTAATCACGAGAAAAACACTTAAAGTTTTTTGGCAAAAATATCCCGATAGCAAAACAGCTCTGGAAAGATGGTCTCGAATTATTCAGACGAACGATTTCGATAGCTTCGCTCAGTTAAAATTGGCTTTTTCATCTGCCGATTTAGTTGGAAAACTGACCGTATTTAATATCGGTGGAAACAAGTATCGGCTCGTGACTGCAATTCATTTTAATCGAAGCAAAGTCTACATTAGAAACGTACTAACTCATAAAGAATACGACCGAGGAGAGTGGAAGCAATGACTGCAATAGCCCCAGAATTAAGAAATCAATGGATCGAAGTTGCCCCATATTTAACGATCGGCAATGAAGCGGAATATGATGCTGCCGTGGAAAGATTAAATCTACTACTAGATGAAGTCGGAGACGATGAATCTAACCCGCTTTATAGTTTGCTTGATACTTTAGGGATCATCATTGAAGCCTACGATAACGAAAACTATCCTTTCGTCAATTGTGGAGGTTCAGATACTTTAGCTTATTTAATAGAAGAACATTCTCTTTCTCAATCCGATTTACCCGAAATTGGTTCTCAAGGAGTCGTCTCGGAAATCTTAAGTGGCAAAAGGAAGCTCAACGTCAGACAAATTCAAGCCTTGGCAAATAAATTTCACGTCTCTCCTGCTACCTTCTTTGATTAAAATGCACGACGAAGAAAATATTCGAGTCCAACTGATTGCGGGTTTTGTGGAGAATAGAAGCGAAATATAGAATAAGTAAAACTAGATCGAGGATAAGAGACAGCTACAACTCTATTTTGATGTGATTATTCAGTATTTTCTCTATATTTCCATTTTCAAGACAGGATAAATCGAGGTCTTTAGAAACAAAAACCCAAACTACATACATACATCAACAGAAAGTTAATTCTGACAGAAATGCCGAAGATTTATCATCGTGTAAGCTAGACTTTTCAAAGCATAATGCAGCTCACTAATTCGTTCAAAACGAAGCAGTAAACGCTTAAATTTATCCTCCCAGGCAAATACCCGTTCGATTGTACGGAATCTTTCAAAAAAGATAGCGATCGCGGTGGCAAAACTATTGACCATAAATTGTTGCGATCGCAATATCCTTGGTTGTCATTAAAATGGTCTAACCGAAAGTGGTAGTTCAAAAAATTTAAATGCTCCCGCCCACCAATCATATTTAACTTGCGGTTTATCGTATGTTTGCAAAACGAAACCTCTTAATTAATTTTGTAAAGCTTGTTACTAACTATTATTATCAATAAGTTGGCAACAGCTAAATTTTGCATTACTGAAAAATTATTGCAAGTAATTGCTGACAAAACTTAATAAAAAGCGATCGCCTATTTATCTTTAATCTTTTGTTTTAATTGGTTTTGGCTAGATGCAAATCGACAAAAAGCATGCAAGTAAAGCATTTTGGAATAGCAGAGCTTCTGATGAAAATTACTTTCCACTCGCAGCTCATTAAATACAAAAGAAAATAGTTGTCAACAATCTCAATTTACCTGTATGGTGAATAAACAGCTTATTGATAATTAGAAGCAATAGTTAAGCAAGGAGGTTTTAATTGTGACCGCCATAACGGAAAATCCTCAAGGAATCAAAAGTCAAATATTCCTTGGTGGACAGATAATGGTCGTTTAAAAGATTTATCAGTTAGCTTTTAATAAAGTTTGGGGATTCTCCTCTCCAAAGCTAGGAAAAAGTACCTGATTATAATAAGCCAACATTGTCTGTTGCTTTTCCCTTTTCTTTCTACTATTACTAGAATCAACTGCTCATGATGCATCTAGTCTTGTGTTTTAGCGTTTGGACATTAGTTTTTACTTACTTATTTTGGCGATTTATGGCGATCGCAAAACAGGCGATCGGTCATCTCAAACGCCTCCATCAAATACCCTGTAACAAATGTGCTTATTTTACAGGCGACTATAGACTCAAGTGTACGGTTAATCCGATAGATGCTACGTCGGAAAATGCAATCGGCTGTCGAGACTTTTTATATGATCCTCATCCAACTTCTTGTAATGGTTGCTCGGCTACAAACAAGTGTAGCAATACCAGAAAAAAACAAAAGTATTCTCTATTCAAACGTAAATTGACCGATTTAAAATGAAAATATCTCCTGCAACAGCACCAGTTTGGATTAATGCCAACCCTAGTTTCAAACACTTCGATGGTCGAATTATTCGCTATCTATCCCAACAAGTACCGATCGCCTATTGGGAATACGGTCAAACCCTAGACGAAGCCAGTAGTTTAGATATTGCTCTAACCTTGCTCCACGACTATCTCAAGTCGAGATCCCAGCCTGTAGATTTGGTTGGTCATGGCACAGGAGGATTATTGGGACTACTTTATGCTCGTAAATATTCCCATCGAGTAAAATCTTTGACTTTATTAGGCGTAGGTTATAATCCTGCGATTGATTGGCAAAGCCATTATTATCGAATGCGGAAATTGTTACCCTGCTCGCAAGAAATACTTTTAGCACGTATGGTACAGATGATGTTTGGTCATCAAAGCCGAAGCCCTAAAGGACTAGCTTCGCGTCCTTCGCGTCGCAATGTCATAGATTTAGTGGAAATTCTCAAAAGAGATTTATCTAGCGCGCCGACTGGTCATTCTCTTTATCAGCTTGAGCGAATTGAATCTAGTAGTGTGTCGATGCCATTAATGGTGTGTGGTAGTGAAAATGATGGTATTGTCGATCGCTCTGCTTTGCAAGGATGGTCAGACTATCTCAAGGATGATGATGTCTTGTGGATAAATCCTGAAGGACATCATTTCTTTCATTACTTTTTTCCCGAATATACGGGCAGGCAAATAATCAAATTCTGGCAAAATGCCGAGTTGCGATCGCGTGTCTCTCCTGAACCTATAGCACAAGAAGAGACTTGCAATCCTTATTATTAGTTAGAACCATTAGCACTATTACCAACAAAAGCCAAAGTCAAACTATCGTGAACTAAGAAGTGCTGTAGGTGATAAGCTCGTTCTTCAGTTTTCAGCAAAATCTGCTCGTATAAATAGCGGGTGGCGCGATCGCCTAAACTTTCTGCTTATGATGCTTGCTGACATAGTAGTTTAATAATTGCTTGTTCTGCTGATAAGTCTTGTTCTACCATCTGACGAGTGAATTCATTGATTGGCTCGATGACTCTTGGAGAGTTGAGAGCGATCGCCGAAAAAGCAGATGTTGAACTCGAACATTTAATATTCTAATTATCGCTAGTATTTTTTATCTTTTGCGATCGCTCGCATCTATCAGTTTTCTTCCCGCTCATTTACCACCTCGATAAACAGTCGATTCGCTACAATAATCGATATTATTAAGTTATCCAATAACAATGGTAGCCAATCGTTTTACGACGACGACTCCTTTAGCCAATGGCGATCGCCTGACTCTAATTGAGTTTGAACGGCGTTATGCTGCTATGTCTAATCTCAAAAAAGAAGCGTTACAACAGGGTTTGAAAACGGCAGAGCATCAAGCATTTGTTCAAAAGCTCTCAGATTGATTGTATCAATTATTCATGAACCAATCGAGTAACAACTTCAATTAAGGAAAAAATATCTAATGGCTTGTTGAAGTGAAAATTGAATCCTGCTGCCAGACTATTTTCACGATCGCCCTCTGCAACATAGCCAGAAAGAGCGATCGCAGGAGCTCTCATCTAGATAGACTAAAAGCAAACTTCTTAAAAAAGCAAATTTTGTCACTTGAAATTTAACTATGAAATCTTTAAATGGACCTCAAAGCATACCATTAATCCAGTTGCTTAACTGGATTTTTCGACCTCTTGATTTTTTAGAAAAATGCGATCGCGCCTATGGTGATATATTCAACTTAAACTTGATGGGACTGCCATCTTTTACCGTGGTTAGCAATCCTCAAGGAATTGAAGAAATTTTGAGTGTAGATGCCAAAAAATTTGATGTGGGACGCACCAATAACCTAGCTGCTAGTTTGTTGGGGGACAATTCTTTAGTCTTGCTAGATGGCGAACCTCATCGCCGACAACGCAAGTTGATGATGCCTCCTTTTCATGGCGAAAAAGTTAAATCTTACGCGCAAACCATTTGTCAAATTACTGAGAAAGTAGCAAGTCGGTGGCAAGAAAAACAAGCTTTTATGGCCCAAAAAGCCATGCAAGATATAACTTTAGAAACAATTCTGCACGTTGTTTTTGGGTTAAGTGAAGGCGAACGTTACCAAGAGATCAAACCCCAGCTAATCGAGCTATTAGACGCAACAGGTTCTCCGCTCAAAGCCAGCGTCATCTTTTTACCTTTTTTACAACAGGATTTGGGAAAATGGAGTCCTTGGGGTAAAGTAGTACGACGCAAACGCAAGATTTACGAGCTACTCCAAAGAGAAATCGAGGAAAGACGAGCCAATCCAGAATCATCAGGAAATGATGTTCTTAGTTTAATGGTGTCTGCCCGTGATGAACAGGGAGAAGGTTTGAGCGATATTGAATTAAAAGATCAGATGATGACTTTACTCGTAGCAGGGCATGAAACTACTGCAACTGCTCTGTCGTGGTCTTTATATTGGATTCACAAGCTACCAGAAGTAAAACAAAAATTACTCGCCGAACTAGGTAGTTTAGCCCCTGATGCCGATCCTTTAACCATTTCCCGCCTACCTTATTTAACCGCTGTCTGCAATGAAACTCTAAGAATTTATCCCGTGGCATTTATTGCCTTTCTACGTTTTGCTAAATCCCCGATTGAAGTTATGGGACATCAGTTTGAGCCAGAGAAAATGCTCGCCCCGACAATTTATTTAACTCATCACCGAGAAGATCTATATCCCGAACCCAAACAGTTCAAGCCAGAAAGGTTTTTAGAGCGTCAATATTCAACCTATGAATTTTTACCTTTTGGCGGTGGCAATCGTCGCTGTATCGGTTATGCTCTTGCTCTGTTGGAAATGAAATTAGTCCTAGCCAAGATCTTAACTAAATGGGATTTAAGTTTGACAAGCGATCGCGCGATTCTCCCCAAACGTCGCGGTGCAACTATTGCCCCTGATAATGGTGTTCCTCTAATTTTAAACCGCAAACGGGGTCTAATGGGACAAAACACATAGCGATCGCGAAGCCTACTTAAAAGGCGATCGCTAACTAGATAATCAAGAAAGAAAACAGACAAATCATCTGCGTTCATCTGTGGATTTTTCTAAATATATTAAAACAATTGCCATTCGTGGCTGCTTAGTCTCTTTAGCTGATTTAGATAGCGATTAACATAACAGCCATCTATTCTAGACCAATTGTGAATCGCTGAAGCTTTAATGCTAATTGCCCACGCCCAAATATGCGCCATTTGAGTTAAAGCCTGTAGAGAGTTTGTTTCCGCATCGGTTAGCGTCTGTACATTCTGGTATCCTTCAAAAAACGCATCTTTTACTTTGCGGTGAATTCCCGCTCTCAGGGATACTTGTAAAAACTTAGCCAGATCGAAGACGCGCCAGCCATAGCCACACTGATCGAAATCAAATAGGGTAATCTGATTGTCGGCGGTGAAGTGAACGTTGCCACTATGGGGATCTCCCCAACATACGCTCCATAAAGGAGAGGTTTGTTCTAAGCCAGTAAGCTGCCGTTTGATTTTGGCGATGGTTTCGGTTAAATAAGACAAGTCCTGACTACGATCGCCAATGTAGGGAGTAATTGTTACGAGAGATTCGTCCAGGAGATATTCAAGATTTAGAGCTTTGCGGGGAGTTGTATTCTTAAACCCCAGAGAAGCTTGGTGGAGTCTGCCTAAAGTTTGACCCATGATGATACTTTGCTCAATGGTGAGGTCACCTTGGGGTATTTCTCCTGGAGCGTAGGGAAAGAGAGCTGCATAGCGATCGCCTTCCACAGCATTGACACTTACCCATAATTCCTCTGACTTCGTTTTCAGGGGACAGGCAATAGGCAAATTATGTTGATTTAAAAAGTCCAGAAATTCTAGCTCAAACTTAATATCCGAGAGAGAACGCCAGTGGTGATGAGAAATCTTAAGAATATAAGATTGCAGACCTGTTTCAACCAAATAAACGTCGCTTAGACCCCGATGCCAAAATAAGCAACGATCTATCCCTCCTAAATCATACTTTGTCAGCACTCCTTCAATCAAGGCTTGGGGAGAAAGAGTAGAGTAAATGGCTGGAAATACACCCATCGCTACCATTGATGATAAGACCCTTTATTAGCTACGGACTAATCTGTCCTAAGGGATGGCTTACTCAGGAAGTCAAGAGCCGAAAGTAAATACTCTCTTCTGCGAGTTTAATCCCTGCCTATGACCAAATTCTTTTAAACAGACATTATTTTAATTTACCCGCTCTGGGGGGTGAGTTTAGTATCATTTAATACCAAAAACCAACCCGAAACAATTGTATACAGGAGAGAATATTATTTGACTTGAAAACCTTGTCAGTAGTTAAAATGGCGGGAGGCGGATTTGAACCACCGACCTTCGGGTTATGAGCCCGACGAGCTACCAGACTGCTCTATCCCGCGTCGCTTTAGTAACAATAGCACAGTTGACTTTTAAAAAGCAATTGCTCTGTTTATTTGCCCTATAGATTGGGTAACAATGTTGCTCCGCCAAACCTGACTACATCACTACAGGGTAATCTGGTTAATTCAGCAGTAGATTCAATTACAGCTTCTGCTTCAAGATCGCTCATGCCCAATGTATTTAAAGCGATCGCCTTAACCTTGACCTCGCCAAAAATACCCCCAGGGCTAGCTACGGTTTCGTAGAGTTGAATGACTTCGGGCAAAGGTGGAATCAAAACATCGGGTAGATCGCGAATATGTTTAGCACCTGCACGATGCACCAAGACTAATCCTGTGGGCTGACTACCGCGAATCAGGGGCAAAGTAGCAGTAGAGCCAGGATGTAATAGAGAACCCTGTCCTTCAATGATTACTAGGTCTCGATCTGCCCCTAATTCCAAAACCGTTTTTTCCACTGCCCCTGCGGCAAAATCCACCCTCACCGCATCCAAAGGAATCCCCTGACCTGCGATCGCAATCCCCGCCTGTCCTGTGGCAACAAACTGTGCCTTAATTCCCTGGTCTAGAGCCGCATGATAGAGTTCGAGGCTAGTAGACATTTTGCCGATCGCCATATCCGTTCCTACTGTCAAAATTCTTTGAGCAGCAAGCGATCTCGCTTTACCTTTACCAATAGTCAAGCCAGCAGGTTCTTGTCGAATATCCCAAATTTCTTGTCCAGGCTGGAGAGCGGAAAAATGAGGCTGTAGGGGAGTATGTAAACCATTGACAATTGAAAGACCCGCTTTCACGGCGATCGCTATTTCGGCTAAGAGATCTCCTGGCAATTGACCACCAGAAGGAGCAATGCCAATTAAGAGAATATCGGGTTGCCAAGCCAAAGCTGTCTGAACATTTTTGACAATCGGTATCTGTAGCTCAATTTTGGTCAACTCAGCCAAAGATTCTCCTTCCGTCTCAGCATCTATGATTACCACAGTAGTGGTCTGGCTATAGCGCAGAAAAGCTAATCCAGTTTTGCCGTGATCGCCTTTGATGCCCCCTGGGAGCAAAATTGCCACGCGACTATTAGCTGTTAGCTGCATAAGTTACTCCCAGTCCTGGTTTACAGTTAAGTACTAAACGTCCTGATTCCATGGTCGCCCCAGCAAAAGGATCGTCCGTCAAATTTAAGTGACTATCAAGGTCTAAATAATCGGCGTAGGGAGCAAGGTGAGCCATGGCAGTATTAGCCAAGATGCTGTCGGAATAACAACCAAACATGATCTTTAAACCATGGGCTTGAGCTACCTGAATTGTCTTCATCGCTTCCGTCAGTCCTCCTGTTTTCATGATTTTTAAATTAATTCCTGCTACGGAATCTGCCAGTCGAGGAATATCTGCACTAGTAAAACAGCTTTCATCCACAAAAATTGGTAGAGGGGACGCTTGGGATAAAGCAGCAAGCTGATGATCCAATTTTACAGGCAAAGGTTGTTCAATATATTCCACTCCCTGTTGAGCCAGCCATTGAGACATCGATACAGCATCGTCGAAGTTCCAGCCAGCATTGGCATCTACGGTCATCCTCATTTGGGGGACTGCCTGGCGAATTGTTTGCACCATTAACCGATCTGCCTCAATTCCCGCTGGATTACCCAGTTTGAGCTTGAGCAGCTTCACATCAAGAGTATCTTGCCAATCTCTTAGCCTGGTAAGGGCGGCTTCTGGAGTACCAATTCCAATAGTCACAGAGATTGGTACCAGGCGATCGCAGTTTAACCCCCAAATCTGCCATAGAGGTAAACCAGCTTTTTTACCCAGCCAATCATGAAGTGCCATATCTACTGCTGCTTGAATAGCAGACGTGGCTCGCAGTTCGTGCAGTTTTGCGTAAATTTCTTGACGTTGTAGGGGATGAAACTGCTCTAGATGGGGAAGTATTTGTTTTAATTCTGAGAGTAAATTGGTGTCCTCAACCTCATTTTTGTCAATCGAAAAAGGTGATGCTTCTCCCCAGCCTTCAATATTTTCCTGCTGTATACGCAGCAAAATATTGATGCTTGCTGCCGTAGTACCCCGACTGATGCGTAACGCAAATTTTTTGTGAACAGTAAAAGTCTCAACTGTTAATTGCATATTGTGGCGATCGCCTAACTACTTTGAATTTGCCAGATATCATAATACGCTTTAGAGAAATGATTCGGTTCAAATTCGCGATCCTTGTTTGGCAATTATTAACTATCATTTTGCCATCAAGAGAGAAGTTATAATGCAACTTCTTTGAGATCACCCGCGTCTAAAAAATTGTCGATCTCAAAATCAAATTCTAATCCGCCCTCTACATATACCAAACTTCTTATTTACTATTTATGAATCCTTTCTTATCTTTATATCGCAGTTGTTTGGGACTGACAATAGCTACTACATTGAGTATAGCTATACTTACATCTCCTCAGATTTCTCAAGCACAAACTCCCCAAACAGGAGCAATTACCCTAAAATCAGATATTCAGGAATCAAATGCTCAAACAGGGGTTATTACTGCCAAAGGTAATGTCAAGATCGACTATCCTGCTCGGCAAATTCAAGCTACTGCTGCCCAAGCGCAGTACTATAGTCGCGAACGTCGTTTGATTCTTACGGGGAATGTTTATGTCATTCAGGAGGGAAACAGTATGCGTGCCGAAGAAATGACCTATCTGATTGATGAGGGAAGGTTTATTGCCAAACCGCAAAGCGATCGCCAGGTAGAGTCAACCTATATTATTACCGAACCTCAAGAATAATTACTGTCCTAACTAATTACTAAAATTGTGACTTTAGTTTTAGAAAACATACATAAATCCTACGGCAAAAGAAAAATTGTTAATCGAGTAAATCTCCAGGTTGCACCAGGAGAAATTGTCGGCTTACTAGGTCCTAATGGTGCAGGAAAAACCACCACGTTTTATATTGCGACAGGTTTAGTTAAGCCCAATGAAGGAACGGTCAGGCTAAACGAGCGTGAGATAACTTCTCTGGCACTTCATCGACGAGCGCGTTTAGGAATGGGTTATCTGACGCAGCAGGCAAGTATCTTTCGTAATCTCAGCGTTCAGGATAATATTCTCTTAGTTTTGGAACAGACAGGAATACCTCGTCCAGCAAGACCAGTAAGACTTCAGCAGTTGCTACGGGAGTTTCGCTTAGAAAAAGTTGCCAATACCTTGGGTTCTTTGGTATCGGGTGGCGAAAGAAGACGTACTGAATTAGCGAGAGCTTTAGCCGCTGGGTTAAACGGTCCGAAGTATTTATTATTAGATGAACCCTTTGCAGGAGTCGATCCTATTGCCGTAGCTGAAATGCAGGACATAATTGCCCAACTGCGCGATCGCCAAATAGGAATCTTAATTACCGATCACAACTTCCGTGAAACCTTAGCTATTACCGATCGAGCCTACATAATGCGGGACGGTCAAATCCTGGCTTCAGGAACAGCAGAGGAACTTTATAGTAATTCTTTAGTTAAACAGTATTATCTGGGGGATAGTTTTCAAAAGTAGTGAGTAACAAGTAGCCCTTCGGGTTCAACACTTTTCTCAACGGGGGGAACCCCCGCAACGAAAGTGTCTCACAAGTAGCCAAAAATAATAGTAGTATATCTCGAATTAATCGAAAAAAAGTGTTAAAAATGGCAATATATAAATTGTTTTTAACATCCCAAATATGTCCGAGCAGCCTCAATCTGAACCACAAGACAATATTTCCCAATCGCCTAATCTAGACAGAGATTTGTTTGTAGTTGGGATTGGTGCGTCAGCGGGGGGATTGAGTGCCTTAGAGGAATTATTTAGTAATCTTTCCACAGCTAGCGGTGCAGCATTTGTGGTGATTCAGCATCTCTCCCCAGACTTCAAAAGTTTGATGAAAGAATTGCTAGAGCGACGTACCACCATGTCAGTCTATCGAGTCACCGATGGTATGGAGTTAGAACCCAATTCAGTTTATTTAATTCCTCCAGGGCAAAATCTGGCATTAGAAGAAAACATTCTACGTTTAGAAGATCGCAAAAAAAATAAAAATCACAAGCACGAACTTAATTTTCCCATCGATCTGTTTTTTTGTTCCCTGGCAGAAAATTATGGCGAACAGTCTATTGGCGTTATTTTGTCTGGTACTGGCAGTGATGGAACTCGCGGCTTAAAAGCAATTAATGAGGCGGGAGGAGTAGCTTTAGTTCAAGATCCCGAAACAGCAGAATTTGATGGGATGCCCGTTAGTGCGATCGCCACAGGTCTAGTCAATCAAATTTTACCTCCCAGAGAACTATCGCACCTAATTTACCAGTGTGTTGTCGCTCCCGTTAATTCTCGCGAAACTGAGATTGACCAAAATAATTTACTTAACTCGGTGCATTTGGCTCAGATTGCCAAGCTTTTACTGGAAGAAGAAGCATTAGATTTTTCCCAATACAAGTCTACTACTATCTCTCGTCGGATTCATCGTCGTTGTCTGATCCATAGCTCTAAAAGTGTAGATGACTATATCAACTTACTAGAGCGCTCCACAGTTGAAAGACAAATTCTCTGTTCTGATTTGTTGATCAACGTCACTCACTTTTTTCGCGACTATCCAGCTTGGCAGAATCTAGAAAATAATATTTTGCCTCTGTTGATCGAACAAAGCCAAAATGAAGGGGAATTAAGGTTTTGGATTACTGCTTGCTCTACAGGAGAAGAAGCTTATTCACTAGCTATTTTAGTCTATGAAGCTTTACAAGACACTGACAAGAATATTCGGGTCAAAATATTTGCTACAGATATAGATAAGGTGGCATTAGACAAAGCATCCCAAGGAATTTATCCCTCGTCTATCGCCAGGGATATTGGTACTGAACGTCTGCAAAGATATTTTGTGGCTAGAGACGGTTCTTATCAGATCATGCGAAAGATTAGAGAAATGCTAATCTTTTCACCCCACGATTTAACCAAAGATGCTGGCTTTACACGGATCAATTTAGTTACCTGCCGTAATGTCTTGATTTACATGAAGTCTGACTTACAATATCAAGTCTTGCGAAATCTCCATTTTTCTCTAGTTTCTAAAGGAGTTTTATTTTTAGGGGTGGCAGAAACACTAGGAGAATTTGAATCAGAATTTGAACCTTTAAACAAGAAATGGAAGTTTTTCCAAAAGCAAAGAGATATTAGGCTGTCTCTTCCTTTGAAATCTACCCCAAAAATAGGTAAAAGTCCTTTACTGCGATACAACCAGGCTCAAAGTAAAGTTCAATTCGAGCCGATTTTGGAGCAGTGTCTCAATCGACTGTCTAATGAATCAGACTCAATTATTTTGCTGATTAATAAAGAGAATAACCTGCTCCATGTTAGCGGAGACTCCAGCAAAATATTTAAAGCTCCTGATGGAAAAATAACTACAGAAGTCATTAAAATGATAGCTCTTCCTCTACAGCTACCCCTCAACACAGCTTTGCACCGAGCTAAACAAAAAAGAAAATCGGTTCTTTACCACGGTATCAAAATAGAATATCAGGGTAAAGTGCTTGCGGTTAATTTAGAAGTTATTCCCCCTCAAACTAACCATAAGCATGGTGATTTCTTTATGGTTAAAATCCAAGAAGAAAAAGCCATAATACCCACAGAAATTCCTCAAGCAGAAAATTTTGAATTAGACACCGAAGCATCGCGGCGTATTATCGAATTAGAAAATGAGCTACAACAAACCAGAGAAAATCTTCAGGCATTAGTGGAGGAACTAGAAACTACTAACGAAGAACAACAGGCTTCTAACGAAGAGTTAACTGCTTCTAATGAGGAACTCCAAAGCACTAACGAAGAACTGCATTCGGTTAATGAAGAGTTACACACTGTCAATATTGAATATCAGTCCAAGATTCAAGAACTGATTCAGCTTAATAATGATATTGATAACCTGCTTAAAAGTACCGATATCGGCGTAGTCTTTTTAGATCGAGAATTGAGAATTCGCAAATTCACTCCTGCTGCGACAATGGCGATCGCCTTGCGTAATGCAGATTTGGAACGTCCTTTAGAGGATCTTTCTTATAAAATAGAATGTCCCAACTTATTAGAGTTGCTTCAAGATGTCTTAGTCATTAAGCAACCTATCGAACAGGAAGTAAAGCTCAAGCACGATGAATCTTATCTATTGATGAGAATTAATCTTTATCATACAGAAGATAACCAGACTGACGGCATTGTGATTAGCTTTGTCAGAATTGACGAAATCAAAAAGGTTCAGCAAGAGCTAGAGAATACAATGCTTGAATTAAAAGCTCGGGAGCAAGATTATAAGCGTCAGCTAGCTGCGGTGGAAAATGCTGCCGATGGCATAGCGATTCTCAATGACGATAAGTTTATCTTTATCAATCAAGCTCACGCCGAAATATTTGGCTACACCAATCCTCAAGAGTTAATCGGTCAAGCCTGGCACATCCTATACGAACCAGAAGAAACAGAACGCTTTAAACAAGAAATATTACCAGTTTTACAGACAACAGGGCAGTGGCAGGGAATAGTTACGGCAAGACATCGTGACGGTCATACTTTTGCCGAAGAACTGACTTTTACTTTTACTGATACAGGAGATTTGATCTGCATCTGTCGTGATATTACCCAACGCCTAGCAGCCGAAGCCGAACTGAGATCGCAAAAGGCGGAATTAAGTCAACTCAATCATCAGCTAGAAAAGAGAGTAGCACAAAGAACCGAAGCCCTAGCCAACTTTACCGACCATCTCAAGCAGCTACATCGCCTTGCTATTGGCGAATACGAAACTTCTGAAGATTTATTTGCTGACTATATTCAAGCTGGGTGTGAAATTTTTGATTTATCTACAGGCATTGTCAGTCAAGTTACCGACTGTACCTATAAAATTTTGGCGGTGCAGTCGCCTCTAGATATGGCTGTGGGATTGGAGCTGGACTGTAAAAATACCTATTGTAAGGAGGTGGTCGAAAAGCGAACAAATGTAGCATATTTTGATGTTGGACAAGTTGATGAGATGCAAAATCACCCTGTATATCTTCAGTTTGATTTAAAATCTTTTATTGGTACGCCAATTTTTGTTAACGGTAATCTCTATGGAACATTGAACTTCTCCTCTGTTCCCCCTCGCAGCAGTGACTTCACCTCTTCCGAACGAGAAATAATTGAATTTATGGCGCGGGATATCGGACAGGCGATCTCTTCTTTCCAGGCGGCAAAAGCTCTTAAGAAGAGTGAATCTCAGTTCCGTCAAACTTTTGAGCAGGCAACAGTGGGCATCACTCACGTATCTCTAGAAGGAAGATTTTTGGAGGTTAATTCTAAGCTCTGTCAGATTTTAGGCTACAGCAGACCAGAACTGATTAAACTAACATTTCAAGAAATCACCTACCCCGAAGATCTGGTTCTTGACGAACAACATGTCGGTCAAATCATGGCGGGAGAAGTGGAAAGCTGTATCTATGAAAAACGCTATGTCCGCGCTAACGGCTCAATTATTTGGGCTGAGATAACTTTTTGCCTAGCTAAATTAGAAGGAAGTGAACCACCTTACTTTATTGCTGTAATTGAAGATATTAGCGATCGCAAACAAGGTGAAATCGCTCTCCAACAAGCCAGTAAAGCCAAAGATTCTTTTATTGCTCATATGAGTCACGAACTACGCACTCCTTTAAATAGCGTGATTGGCTTTAGCCATATTCTTAAAAATGATTCTGAACTGACGGCAAAGCAGCTTAAATCCGTCGAGATTATCAATCAATCAGGACAACATTTATTGACTCTGATCAATGATGTTTTGAATTTATCTAAGTTAAACGCCAATAAGCTTGAACTGCTCTATAGCGATCTCTATTTAGTTCATTTTATCCATGATATTGCTGCTATCTTTCAGCTTCGCGCTCAAGAAAAAGGCTTAGACTTTGTAGTCGAAATATCACCCGATTTACCTGCCGTAGTCAATGCCGACGAAACCAGACTAAGGCAAATTCTCTTGAACTTATTAAGTAACGCCATCAAGTTTACTGATAGTGGATCGGTTCGTCTATCGGTCAGTTATTCCAAAATAACTGCTGCTTCCGACATTAAGAAAATTCGCTTTCTGGTGGAGGATACTGGCAGAGGAATCCCTCAAAATAAGTACACTACGGTTTTTTCTGCCTTTGGACAGGTAGAGCAAAGCAGTAGCGATTCTGATGGAACTGGTTTGGGACTGCCAATTTGTCAAAGTATTTTGAATCTGATGAATAGTGAGCTACATCTGGAAAGCAAAGTGGGACAAGGGAGTAAATTTTGGTTTGAGCTTGATTTAGAAGAAGTTTATCCTCAATCTTGTCTCCTTGAAATCCAGTCAAATGCTCAACCACTACCTACTTTAAGCACATCCTGCAAAGTTCTGGTGGTAGATGATAATAAGGATAATCGAATCTTACTGGTGCATCACCTCCAACCTTTAGGATTTATAATTGCCGAAGCTGATAATGGTCAAACGGGATTGGCGATCGCCGAAGAATTTCGGCCAGATGTGATTTTAGTAGATCTACTGATGCCTGTCATGGACGGCAAGGAAATGATTCAGCGCATTAGGCGGCATCATCTGCTACGAGAGACAGTGGTGTTGATGATTTCAGCTAATATTCAGTTGATTCTCGATCCCTCGGACATCAACTACGATGGTTTTATTGCCAAACCTATAGATTTAGAGCAATTGTTAGCATCTTTAACCGAACATTTGCAGATTGAATGGCAAATTCCCACACCAGAATTAGAATCCACCGCTGCGTTGATATTTCCCCCAGAAGCTGAACTCAGAAACCTGCTTGAATTAGTTAATTTTGGCGATATGGAAGCTCTGCTTGAGGAGATAGATTTATTAGAAATAAGAGATTCTCAGTATATTTCTTTGACGAAAAAAATGCGTCAGCTGGCAGAAAACTGCCAGCAAGACCGATTGGAACGATTGCTTAAAACTTCGAGCAAGCCATGAAAGAAACTTTAGCAACAGGTTGGAGAATATATTTTAATCAATACTGCCTGGGTAATTCTACTAACGGTCGAGTAAGTATAACAACCGATAAGTTTCCTGAAAAATCAATCTTAATCAAGATTTAATATTAGTAATTTAACCCATTACTAAACTTCGATTACTCAGTTAAAACTGATTCATCTGGTTTAAATTACGTGTATTTTTAAATGGCTTTATCCCAAAATTTTTTAGCAGCAAAAACTATTTTAATAGTTGATGACAAAACCAATAATTTACAATTGCTATCGAAATATTTAAAAAAAACCAATTGTAAAGTCCTCATTGCTCAGGGTGGCACCAAAGCGATTGAAATAGCTAATTTCCTGCATCCAAATTTAATTTTGTTAGATGTAATGATGCCTGGAATGGACGGCTTTGATGTTTGTCGCCATTTAAAAAGTGATTCGGCAACTGAAGATATCCCAATTATCTTTATGACAGCATTAGCTGAAACTAAAAACAAAATAGTGGGCTTTAAGTTAGGTGCAGTAGACTATATCACTAAGCCGATCGAAGAAGAAGAGATGCTGGCACGGGTCAAAACTCACCTTGCCCTGAACCATCTTCACCAAAGCTCTCTTAGAGATGTAGCTCAACGCAAACTACTTGCCGAAATTAGCGATCGCATCCGTCAATCACTCGATCTTAAAATAATTTTGCAAACGGCAACTCAAGAAATTAGAACTTTATTAGATTGCGATTTTGTCGGACTGACCCATTTAAATAAGCGAAAAATTACTATCAAAGCACATTCTTCTAGGGACGGAATTAAGCTCGATCCGCAAAAATCTATCCCCTACAGCTATTTATGCCCCAACCATGATGTGTATCAGTCTTATCTAAGAGGACATATTGAGGTTGTCGATCAAAAGGATATTCAGAACCATATATGGGAAATATTCCTACTCAATCCCCAAGCACGATTGATTGTGCCAATTTTAATTAAAGACACTAACTACACATCGGGTTTTTTCTCATCTGGTGATGACACCATGTTCACCAGTAATATGTTGTATGGCTGGTTAATTGTCGATCAATACTCATCTCCTCGTACCTGGCAACAAGAAGAAATTAGCTTACTTAGAGAACTAACAACTCAGTTGGCGATCGCAATTAAGCAAGGATTGCTCCACAAACAATTATCCCAGCTAGCCCTATTAGATTCCCTCACCCGCGTCTATAATCGTCGCTCTTTCGATCGACAGCTAAAACGAGAATGGGGCAAACTAAAACGAATTCCTGCTCCTCTATCCTTAGTTATGTGCGATGTAGACTGTTTTAAAATTTATAATGATGTTTACGGTCATCAGCAGGGGGATAGGTGCCTACAACAGGTAACCAAAGCGATATCTTCTGTACTCAAAAGACCAGGAGATATTTTAGCTCGGTATGGCGGAGAAGAATTTGCGATTATTTTGCCCTATACGCCTCAAGCAGGAGCATCTCAAGTGGCTGAAGCGTGCAGAAAGGCGGTAAAAAAACTAAGGATTCCCCATCATAATTCTTTAGTTGATTCAGTCGTCACCGTTAGTCTAGGAGTAGCTAGCACTATTCCCAATTCTGTAGATAATCCTCAGCTTTTGATTGAAGCTGCCGATCTTGCTCTATACCAAGCTAAAGAGCGGGGTCGTGATTGTGTTGCTGTATATCCAGAATCTATTTCTCACTCAAAAGATCGACAGGAATTAAAAATACGTTGGGTTGAACGTCTGCGTCAAGCTCTTAATGACAATCTCTTTAGTCTTTATGCTCAATCAATTACATCTTTAAAAGGAGATGACTCTCGCAAATCCTTTGAAATATTACTGCGTCTTACGGATCGACCAGATCAAGTGATTTTGCCTGGTGTCTTTATGAACATCGCCGAGCAAAATTTCTTGATGACGGATATTGATATTTGGGTAGTTAACAACTTGTTTGAAACTCTAGAGAAATGCGATCGCACTATCTGGAACAATCATCGTTTTTCCATTAATCTATCAGGAGCATCTCTTAACAACGAATCTTTTTTACAGTTTCTTCAAAGACGACTGGTTAATTGTCCCTTCCCTGCCGATCTGTTTTGCTTTGAAATTACCGAGTCGATTGCTGTCTTAGATTTAGATCGGGTAGTCAAATTTATTAATTCCCTCAAAGAAATTGGCTGTAGCTTTGCTCTCGATGATTTTGGTAAAGGAGTATCTTCTTTGACTTATCTCAAGAGTTTACCTGTAGATTATCTCAAAATTGATGGTTCGTTTATTAGAGAGTTAAACATCAATCCTGCTTCCAAAGTAATGGTGGAAGCAATTAATCATATCGCCGCAGGAATTGGTCTAAAAACTGTTGCGGAATTTGTCGAAAATGAATCGATTTTAAACAGCGTCCGAGCTTTGAATGTAGATTATGCTCAAGGATTTCACTTCGGTTGTCCAGAGGCGTTGATGGACTTAATTGGTTAAATTGGACATGGAACCAAAATTTTCCCTGGATGTTTGTTACAGATTTACTCCAGGGTCAATTACTAACTACTTGCCAAAGCCTTTACCGCGATCGCTTTTTGGCAGACAAACGCAATTTTCAATCTGTTCTCGTATCGTTGCTTCATCAAGGTTTTGACCAATTAAGACTAACTGATTTTTCTTTTCACCGCGCCATTCTTCG
>CAVRWR010000071.1:0-24189 GCA_963724445.1 uncultured cyanobacterium
TTCACGGGCAGAAATGACTGATGCAGCCATGGCAGAACGAGCAGAATGTGTCATGCTGAATAAAGGGGCTTACATTACTGAAGCGGTAACTATTCTCGATGATGTTTTGACCCGTATGGAGGCACATCAGTCGAAAAAGACACCCCAGTTAAGAGCTTTACATTCTTGGTAATGGAGTTAGTTGTTAGTCGCTAACCCTAAAGGGTATATCGAAATGTATCCCTTTAGGGACACCTTCGGATAAGGATACGCTTCGCATCTTGTTAGTTGTATAGTTGTTTGAACTTAATGGAGGACAAAACCATGACAGAAGAATCTAAAAACATCAAAGAAGAATTTTTATATCCCATTGGTAATTATTACGGTGAGTTTACCCCTGAAAACTGGTTTTTAATGCCAATTTGCAGCAGTTTGCCCAGCAAGTAATCTATCTCTGCGGTTTAGAAGCCAATGGCAAAATGAGTCCCGAAGATACTTATGATGAGATTAGAAAGTTTTGGAAACAACTCAAGCATTCCAAAAAAGAATTATTAGACAAGACCAACTTTACCACTGAAGAGCAGGAGAATACTGAAGATGAGCGATAAAGATAACGCCGTTATTTTAAAAGAGTGGGCATATATTGCGATCGCCAAACACAGTCGTAAAATTCTTAAGTATGAAGCTGGAGTACTTCAAGACAAAGATCCAGAGGAATTACATCAAATGCGGGTTGGAATGCGACGTTTACGCAGTGCGATCGCTGGTTTTGCTGTTGCGATCGATTTACCCAAGACGGTAACATGAGAAAAATATTGCCAAGATCGGTCGTTCTTTGGGAACACTCAGAGATTTGGATGTTTTATTAGCTGCTTTAAAAGATGATTATCGTCCGTTATTACCAGCAAAAGAGCAAAAAAGCCTAGATAAAGTTCTCAAATCCCTAAATAAACAACGCAAACAAGAATTAAAACAGGTTCGTAAAACCCTTAACAGCAAGCTTTATTTTAATCTCAAGCAAGGACTACAAAATTGGTTAGAACAGCCACAATATAAATCAATAGGTGACTTGTCTATTTACCCCGTGTTGCCAGATTTACTTTTACCCCAAATTAGTCAACTGTTGCTTCATCCTGCTTGGCTAGTAGGAGTAAAACTAGAAGATGGAAAAGTTCAGTTCCCTGAGATGTTGGATAGTGAAGCAGTCGAGCAGCTATTAGAACAAAAAGAGCTTATTGTTCACGATCTGCGTAAATCAGCCAAAAGAACCCGCTACAACCTGGAATTATTTTCTCAATTCTATGATGATACTTATCACTATTATCTTAAACAAATAGAAAAGATTCAAGAAGTTCTCGGTCAAATCCAAGATTGTTATGTCTTAAGAGAAATACTGGAAAAAGTTTTAAAATCGGCAATTGCCGACCAAATGCCCAAACTAGCCACCTTACTTACTAAAACTCGCTATGAGAAATGGCATGAGTGGTCAATCTTACAAGAAGAGTTTCTCGATAATAAAACTCGCAAAGAATTAAGACAAACAATACAACAAACTCTAAGCCACAAGGAACGAGAAACAACTAACAACTAACCATGTTCCCCAAACAAGTCGTAACCATCAAAAACTTAGATCATGCCTTTGGCAAAGGTGAATTACGCTAAACCCGTATTATTCGATGTGGATCTAGATATCTTCGCGGGGGAAATTGTCATCATGACTGGTCCTTCTGGTAGCGGCAAAACCACTTTATTAACTCTGATTGGTGGACTGCGATCGATACAGTCAGGTAGCGTTAGTATTTTTGGGACAAGAACTCTATGGTGCAGCTAAAAAGGAATTAGTTGGTGTTCGTAACCAGATCGGCTTTATCTTTCAATCCCACAATCTCTTGTCTTGTTTAACAGTAGAGCAAAATGTACGAATGTCTCTGAGACTACATCAAGATATTCCCTTTCTGGAGGACAACAGCGTGTGGCGATCGCTCGTGCTTTGGTTAGCGATTAATTATTATGAATATTTTATTATTTTTAGCTGCAAGCGCGATCGCTTTTTTGCTACTTTTACTGTTAATTCGTCTACGATACGATCGCTTAATTAAGGAGATATGGCGATCGCTAAAGACTCTATCTACTGGCGATATTTTTACCGAAGATATGGTTGCAGATTTGGACGAACCAGTTCAAAGATATTTCTTGCACGCCATTAAACCTGGAACACTCTTGGCTTCTTATGTCGAATTAGAAATGAACGGAAGTTTCCGCTTAAAATCTGGTGCGGATTGGCTCGCTATGAAGGCATCGCAGATTATTTCTACTACACCTGGCTTTATTTGGAAAGCAAACATCGGTAAGGGATTAACAAACTTCAGTGGTGCTGATTACTACAGCAAAAGCAGAGGCAGAACTAAGTTTTCCTTCTGGGGTTTGATTCCTTTGGTAGACGCTCAAAGTAAGAATGTCGATCGCTCTGCTGCGGGTAGACTGGGGGCAGAATATGTTTGGTTGCCGTCAGCCTTGCTACCTCAGAATGGCGTGACTTGGAAAGCGATCTCTGACGATACGATTCAAGCAGATTTTGAGATTAACCATGAACCAATTTGTTTAACATTAACTATTGATCGCGACGGTAAACTGCAAAGTATATCGCTACCACGTTGGGGAAATGCTACGGCAGAGAAAACCTGGCAATACATGACTTTTATCGCAGACATTTTAGAAGAAGACAGTTTTGAGGGATATACCATCCCTGCCAAAATTAATGCTGGCTGGCTGGATAGAAATGAGTATTGGACATTTTTTCACTCGACTCTTAAACAGGCAAAATTTAATTAGAGTCGCTACCTCAGGAATCAATCTCAAATTTTGTAATTACAAAATTGCCAAACTATAAAATTATGAAATTACACAAAGATACCAAATACTCAGAGCGAAGTATTGTAGGCGATCTTCAAAATCCAAGTAATAATTTGCAATATCATATTCTCGAAGGTTATGCGGAAATTGTCGAATACGAGCAATTACTGTACAAAGAGTTTTCGCACCATAATTTACGAAGCTGGGTAACTAGACACTATTTAGCAATAGATAACAATAGATACAGATCGCCAATTGCCTATTCAGATCAATCTATTTACGGGGTATATGAAGACTCCAAGCTGATATCAGCGATCGCCATAAATTTTAATACTGAGCAAAAAATGCAGTTTGAAGAAGTGGGATTCCACTTAAAGAAAGACTCGATTGACTGTAATTACGGTGAAGCATTGAACTTCTTTATCGACCGCCATAAGCGTCATCATTCCTTTGAAATACTGAGAAACCTGAGAATTTTTCTGAGCAATGACCTAAAAGCAAAAAACAGATCCTTTGTCTTATCAACCTGTTCGTTCAACGTAATTCATCTCTATACAAGATTTGGTTGGTCTATGGTCAAAAAGAAAATAATCAACCAAAGAATCAAATATTTAATCCAGCTAGAAATATTACCCTGTGCCGATTCCCGATTACTGTCATCATTTTTATGACTCCTGTACGGACGAACCAGGTCACGTCTCTACTTCCGCGTAGCGATAATAGCTTCACAACTTTCTCAAACTCTTTGCTTATAACAAACTTGTAAGCAAACACAAGTAAAAGAAAAGTGGCAGTCAAAACCCTAACTGTTAATAATCGCCTGATCAGTGCGCGAGAATCGGAAACTATTTTAGATGCTGCGCGGGATGCAGATATTCACATTCCCACTCTTTGCCATCTAGAAGGATTATCGGATGTTGGTGCTTGTAGACTCTGCTTGGTGGAGATTGCTGGCGATCGCCATCTCCAGCCAGCCTGTGTGACTAAGGTTGCAGAAGGGATGGAGATTCAAACTAACAGCGAAAGATTGCAGAAATACCGTCGAATGATTGTTGAAATGCTTTTTGCTGAAGGTAATCATGTATGTGCGGTATGTGTGGCAAACGGCAATTGTGAATTACAAGATCTAGCTGTAGAAATGGGCATGGAACACGTTAGTTTAACCTATCAGTTTCCCCAACGTACCGTAGATTTATCCCACGATCGCTTTGGTATTGACCATAATCGCTGTGTTCTCTGTACTCGCTGCGTTAGGGTGTGTGACGAAATTGAAGGAGCGCATACTTGGGATATGGCGGGAAGAGGACATGGTTCTCACGTCATTACCGATCTTAACCAGCCTTGGGGTACTTCCGATAGTTGTACCTCCTGTGGTAAATGTATGATGGCTTGTCCCACAGGAGCGATTTTTGCTCAAGGTTCGACGGTAGGAGAAATGACCAAAGAGCGTTCTAAGTTGGAATTTATCACTACAGCTAGGAAAAAACAAGAATGGATATTTTAATTGGGGGAGGTGAATAAAATGATGCGCCATATCCTGCGTGACCTTGAATGGGGAATTATCTTGGCATTTATTACCTTGGTTTTGTTTCTAATTATCGCCCTTCTGACTATTAAACCAGTCATTGCGACTGTAACTGAAACGGACATTGCACCAGGAAAGATCCATTGTCGTTCTGAGCAAGTATTAACCGACGATGCGGGACACAAATGGTCAGTAATGTTTTTTACTGAGGTTGATTCTCCAGAAATAACATCTCTAAATCTACGTTTATCTGGACTATATAGTTCGGCAAATATTCAGTCACAAAAACCTTTGATAATTAGTTCGTCGAATAAACGCTATGAAGCAACCGATATTTTCTTAGAAAACCCACCGCTAGCAAGTATTGGACAGTACAACCTAAAAAATATTTTACCCAGGCTATCTTCAGAAGAACTAACCCTGGAAATTCCTTTAGAAACTAGTAACTCGGTTCATTTACAGATACCTGTTGAATTAGTTAAGGAATGGCAAGAAGTATCTTCGAGGAACTACTCTTTCCCGATGCCCATGCCTAAGCTTCCTTATACTTTTGAACTCGTTTGCTAACTAAATATAATGAACAAACTAAAACTAGCAACAGTATGGCTTGGTGGCTGTTCGGGCTGCCATATGTCCTTTTTAGATCTCGATGAATGGCTGATCGATCTAGCTGCCCAAGTAGAATTAGTCTATAGTCCCTTTGCAGATATCAAGGAATATCCCGAAGGGGTTGATATCGTATTGGTTGAAGGTGCGGTGGCTAATGAAGATAATTTGGAAATGATTAAGAAAGTGCGCGATCGCTCTAAAATTCTGATTTCCTTTGGCGACTGCGCCGTAACTGGCAACGTTACTGCTTTACGTAACCCTTTTGGCGATCCTCAATCCTTTCTAGAATGTTGTTATCTTGAAGCTGCCGATATTCAAAATCAAATACCCCATGAACCAGGGATAGTGCCATCTTTGTTAGATCGAGTTCTACCAGTCCATAATTATGTTGAAGTAGATGTTTACTTACCTGGCTGTCCGCCCAATGCAAACCATATTCGCGCTGCTTTAGAAATGCTGTTGATGGGGGAAATTCCTCATTTGTCAGGCAAGCTAATTCAATTCGGCTGATGTTAAAACTAGATCTTTTAAATTATTAAAAGCTTGTTCAAAGCAGTTACAATATTGGATAATATAGGTGTACGAAACAAACAATCTATACATACTTGGCAGATGAGATCGGGCTATATCTAAAGTTATCAAGTCTGAGAAATATCAGAAATGAGCGAGAAATCGTTTCAGTTAAAACTTCTCAAACTTTTGGCAAAAGTATCTACTGATAATACTATGCCTGTAGCTAATGCGATCGCTCGTCAACTTTCGGACACAAAATATAATTGCGGATCGTCTCGAATTAATTTAATTTCTCGGAACCAGCTTTTTTAGCACCAACTAAATAGATCGAAATATTTTCCCAGTCTAACAATTAGTCAACTTGAGAAGTTAAACCGACATCGAATCTAGATCCGTTAGGAGGCAACTAATGGACATTAACTTAACCAATGCAAATTTTCTAACTGATAACAACGTCTCAGATTACAATCCCCAGATTTCAGGGAAAAATGTTGTCTGGGTTGGTAGCGACGGTAATGATGATGAGATCTATCTTTATAACCACGACAATGCTAGCGTCACTCAGTTAACCGATAATGATACCTACGATAACAGTCCACAAATTGATGGCAATAATGTAGTTTGGTCTGCCAGTGATGGCAATGACAACGAAATTTATTTTTACAATGGTTCGGAAACTATTCAGCTAACCGATAATGATGTGATGACGGTAATCCCCAGATTACGACGGTAAACGTTGCCTGGCTAAGTTACGAAGGCGAACCTAATTATCGCTATTATCCTAACAATGCGATTTATTTCTACGATGGCACAAATACCACGCGACTAACTGATGCGGAATCTGTCAAAAGTGACTTTAGTCTTGTCAGGCAGATAATTTAGCCTGGTCTGATTATGATGGCAAAGACTCGGAAATCTATTTCTATGATGGTAGCAGTGTCAATCAACTAACTACCAATGCTACTAGTGAAAATAATCCTCAGATTTCAGGCAATAATATTGTTTGGTCTGGTTATAACGAAATAACGATAGTGAAATCTATCTTTACAATGGTTCAGAAACTATTCAGCTAACTGACAACGATACTTACGATGAGTAGTCCCCAGATTTCAGGCAATAATGTAGTTTGGTCTGGCTTATGACGGCAATGATAATGAAATCTATCTCTATGATGGTTCAGAAACTATTCAACTAACCAACAATGACCAAGCGTGAATAGTAGTCCTCAAATTTCGGGCAACAATATAGTTTGGTCGGCATATGACGGCAACGATAATGAAATCTATCTCTACGACGGTTCGGAAACCATTCAGCTAACCGATAACGATACTTATGATAGCGATCCTAAGATTGATGGCAACAATGTAACCTGGACAGGCTATGGAGATAATGACAGCGAAATTTACTTAAATTACAGTCCGAACCTTACTCCTGGAGAAATAAACGGCTATAAATGGCACGATCTCAATGAAGATGGCGTGTTTGATAATGATGAATCGGGTATTGAAGGCTGGACTATTTATCTAGACAGCAATGAAAATGGTCAACTAGATGACGGGGAAACTTCTACCGTTACTGATGCTAATGGCTTTTATAATTTTACCGACTTAAGATTTGGTACTTACAATGTTACCGAACAAGTTGAACCAAGATGGAATCAAACCTATCCATTTGCCGTTGAATACGATTGGCAAGATAGCAAACAACCCGACGGTATTGCCTATGACTGGGTAGATATTTCTGGGGTTGGTACAGAACTAAATCTGGGTGATGATGAAGCTGCCAGCGTGGCTTTGCCGTTTAACTTTGATTTCTATGGTGAAGCCAACGATACGGTTAATATTTCCTCTAATGGCTATCTAACCTTTGGTGACAATGGCACAGAATATTACAACAATGGAATTACCAATTCCTATAACCTCAGTAACTTGATTGCGCCCTTCTGGGATGATTTGAACCCTGGCTATAGCGGTTCGATCTATCATTATTATGATGTAGAACAAAATAGATTTATCGTTCAATATCAAGATGTTGCCCGTTATGAAGTTGAAGGTTCCCTAACTTTCCAGACTATCCTCAATGCCGACGGCAGTATTGTTTATCAATATAACGATATGGACGCTGCGGTGAATAGTGCCACTGTCGGCTTAGAAAATCCTGACGGTGATGCTGGTTTGCAAATAGTCTATAACAACAATAACAATGAAAGTCCTTACCTCGAAAATGAACTAGCGATCGCTTTTACGCCTATCAATAGTTCCGATACTACCAATAGCCATGAAGTATTTGTCGGTACTGGCGAAACTCTCAACGACTTGAACTTTGGTAACAAACTTGAAGCTTTAAGAGTAGAAACAGAAGACTATGACACACTATAACGACGCTACTTCTGGTAATGCAGGGGGTGAATATCGTACTGATGATGTCGATCTAGGACTATCTGGAGATGTTAACGGTGGCTATACCGTTGGTTGGATTGATTCTGGAGAATGGCTAACCTATAACGTCGATGTTCCTGAAGATGGTACATATCAAGTAGTTGGTCGCATAGCCTCTAATCTAGACACATCCCATAGTTTTGATATCTCCATTGATGGACAAATGACTACCGTAGACTTTGGCGGTACTGGTGGCTGGCAAGCTTGGAAAGATGCCGTGGGTGGTAACTTAGAATTAACTGCTGGTACTCACGAACTCCGTCTTGACATGGGTAGTTCTGGTTTCAACGTCAACTATATCGATCTGATTACTCCAGCCAATATTAGAATTGAAGCCGAAGATTATCAAGACGATCGCTTTACTTCCGATTCTACTTTTTACGATACTGACTACGAAAATCAAGGTGGCGGATATCGCGATCGCCCAGTCGATATCGAACCCACCAGGGATATTAGTGGTGGCTTTAACGTCGGCTGGATTGAAGCTGGCGAATACCTAACCTATAGCGTTGATGTTCCTGATGATAGCAACTATCAAGTTGTTGGTCGAGTGGCTTCCGATCTTGATACTTCCCATAGTTTGGATGTCTCTATTGACGGACAAGCCACTACGCTAAACTTTGGCGATACTGGTGGCTGGCAGTCTTGGACTGATGCTACAGGGGACAACCTTTATCTAACTGCTGGCACTCACGAACTCCGTTTGGATATGGGTAGTAGCGGTTTCAATGTTAACTACATTGATTTGATTAGCGAATATAACTTGGATAATGATGAGTTGATTGCTGATACTAGTGCTGATTTTTAAATGGTTGAACTTGCACTGAATACATTTTGACTAAGGTGGGCTTGTTGTTCACCTTTTTATTAATTAGTTTTTAGCAAGTATAAATCTAGTCCTTCTCTTGCATCAACACCAAATTTTAAGCCAACTTCTATTTCACTATCTGCGTTTATCTCTTGTACTGAATTATTATTGACCTTAATGCTATGAATAGTTACAGATTGACACCAGCTAAGATTTTGATTGATTAAATACAAATTGCACTTGACATATAGCGTGGCATTATTTACTTTTGCAACTCCAGCCTCTGGTCTTTTAAACCATTCTGTAATTTCGCCAATTTTACTTGCTTCACCGATTATTTCTTTGCGTTTAATTACTTGATATACAAACAAATCATTCAATGATTGGCATAAACTTTCAACAAAGTCGCATATTTCTAATAGTGCATTTGACCTCAAAAAGTCATCAATTAATGCTCCGTGTGCAGCGTCATTACGGTAGCTAATTAACTCATTAAGTTCACCTTCAGCAGTATTTTGACTACCTCGAACCTCTTCTACAAAAATTTTGATTGATTTGTGTTTATCAATCCACGCCCAAGAATTTGATATACCAGAGTCCGCCAACAACTTGTCTAGAATTTCTCGTCGTAAATTCTGTTCGTGAAACAAAAAGGCATCTGGTAAAAGTTCATAGCCAGTTTTGTTATTAATACCGAGCGATAGACCATTAATAACATTTTCAATAGCAAGATGCTCGTATCTGTTTTTATTCAAGTCTATGAGCAATCTACCTACACCTATTTTATGGGTATTTCTAATTCTTTCATCTAAATCAGCATAATTCAGACATAATTGGGGTAGTAATCTCAACCAATCTTTAATTAAATCTTCTACAAAATTCTCGTAGATAGCATATAGTTTGGTAACAGCAGCACAATGATCGTATATACGCCATTCTGTCATTTCAGGAACGTCTTGCATAATTGCTGCCAGTAATTTTAGATAATCATCAGACTTTTGAGATTGTTTATCTGTGTGACTCGAAATAATTATTCTTAAATTTTCATTTGTTTTGATAATAGAGCGGACAGTAGTAATATCTGCCTTTGCTTTTGATAAAAGCTCTGGAAACACTACTACTTACTCCGCAATAATGTTTGTAAACATATCATCAAAAAGCTGTATTCTTTTTTGCAAATCTGCTTTCGTTCTACCTGCACCAGTAAATAGTTTCTTTCTATCTTGTTCAAACAACTTTTTAGTCTCTTCAATGATTTCTAATTTTCGTTCAACTAATAATTCGGCATTTTCTAAGTGACGACTCAAGCCAACCATCATCGCATCATAATAGGCTTTATAAGATTTATCCTTCCATTTCTCCGTTTTTGGATCGAATGGTTTAAACAGCTTATCATCGTATATTTGATCGGCTAAGTTTATAGTCTTAGTGAAAATTTGTCTTAGTATCTCGACATCTTCATCAGAAAATTTTAAACTTTTAAGCATATAAAGATTGAGAAATCCTTCAATTCCATTACGAAACTCATCTGTATGGCGAAAAGCAAAAAATCTTAGAATTAATTCCACATCCTCCATTTTTTTGTAGAGATTGTTATCTTTTAATTCATTTTTATTGTCAATAGGAATATTCCAAGCTTTTGCAAATATCTCGTTTTCAGCTAGTTCAAATAAAAGCTGGTTGAACGTTCCAGAATAAATGCAGTTGCGTATTTCTTGTCTACTAAGTTTGACACCTCCGGTATTTAATCTTTCAAAAGTGATTTGTTTAAGAAAAAAGGCTTCTTCAATACTAGGCGTAGATTCTGTAATTAAAACTATAGAAGATATTGCACGACGATTTATTCCAGCTTTTATTTTGTCGGGAAGTTGTTGGTAAACACGACCATTTAATTCAGACCACAATTCTAAGCCTTCAAGTTTCAAATCATTATTATAAAAATCTTTAATCGCCGTAATTCTTTGCTGCCCATCCATGACTTCGTAAGAATTGTATTCTGTCTCGTATAAAATGATTGGAGGAACAGGAATATTAATTAAAAAAGATTCAATGAGCTGTGATTGTTTAATTTTATCCCAACGTAGTCTCCTTTGATAAAAAGGGCTTACGTCCATGTAGTTTGTCTTTTTGAGAGACTCAGCAAAGCTTGGAAGCTTTTCACGATTCATTTCAGTAAGAATTCTTTGCTGCCCTTTTTCATACTTATTGTTTATTTCTTCATCTGTCATTTCATGTTGACCATTTTTAGCAGATGAACTTTCCCACATTTTTCTTTCTGCTGGTGCAAGTATCATGGATTGAATTTCTATATAATAGGCAAATAAACAATATAAATATAGGCTAACGTCTATTTGTTGGCTAACGTCTATTTTATCAGCTTGAAATAGCGATCGCTTTCTCTATTAAGATCGCCTTTGTTCAATTCAAGACAGTAACATTGTATTTTTGAAATACTGAATCCGAAGTTACAATCGTCAAATCCTCAATATTTGACCAGCCAGCCTTCCAGGAATGCGATCGCTTTCGGTTTCAGGTGGATTATAAGGAACTAACTTTGCCACAGGTACACCACGATTGGCAATTATAAATTCTTCTCCTAATGCTACTCTCGACAACAATTTCGATAGTTGTGTCTTTGCTTCATGAATATTGATTGATTCACTCATAATTAATAAACTAAGTTTGTAAACTAAGTCTAACATCAGCAAACTTTAGTTAGATAGAATACACTTTATCAGTTATTAAAAAAGCGATCGCCTTACATGACCAAAGCTAAAACCCGTAACTCATTCTCAATTCAAATGCCTGGGTTGAAAAAACTACTTTCTTATCAGAGTGAATGGCTGCGGGGGGATCTGTTGGCAGGCATGACAGTGGCAGCGTATTTAATTCCGCAATGTATGGCTTACGGCGAATTGGCAGGAGTTGAGCCTGTAGAGGGTTTGTGGGCGATTCTTCCACCGATGATCATCTATGCCATCTTTGGTTCTTCTCCCCAGCTTTCCATTGGTCCCGAGTCCAGTACAGCGGTGATGACGGCGGTGGCGATCGCGCCTTTGGCAGCAGCAAGAACAGATGCCTATATTAGCCTGGCTGCTTTACTGGCAATTATTATGGGGTTGGTGTGTATTGGTGGCTATTTTGCCAAGCTAGGTTTTTTAGCAGATCTACTTTCTAAACCCGTTCTGATTGGTTACATGGCTGGTATCGCCCTAATTATGATTGGCGGACAAATCGGTAAGATTGCCAAGATTGACATTGAAGCGGATATGTTTTTTGGTCAAATTAGTGAATTTGCTAGTAAGCTATCTTTTGCCCATACTCCCACGCTAATTTTAGGCATTGCCGTACTAGTCTTTTTATTTACTCTCCAGCGTCGTTTTCCCAACGCACCCATCCCTTTGATTGCTGTCTTACTGTCCACCGCAGCAGTAGCAGTTTTTAATCTTCGATGATCGAGGTGTGGCGGTTGTGGGTGAAATTTCTGCTGGTTTGCCTTCGTTTGCTATTCCCCAGGTATCTGTTCGGGATTTAACTTCTTTAGTGGCTGCTGCGGTGGGGATTTCTATTGTAGGCTATTCCGATAATGTTCTGACAGCTAGAGCATTTGCCAATCGCAATAATTACAAAATTGATGCTAATCAAGAACTATTAGCTTTGGGAGTAGCCAACTTTGGTAATGGACTGATGCAGGGATTTCCCGTCAGCAGTAGCGGTAGTCGCACTGTAATCGGCGATTCTTTAGGGAGTAAAAGCCAGCTATATTCTTTGGTGGCAATGGTGGCAGTGATTATCGTCCTGTTGTTTTTCCGTCCTGTATTAGCATTGTTTCCCAAAGCAGCTTTAGGGGCAATTGTGATTTATGCTGCTACTAAATTGATTGAAGTTTCGGAGTTTGTTCGGCTATATCGATTTCGTCCTAGCGAATTTATTATTGCGATCGCCACTACCATTGCTGTCTTGGCAACAGATATTTTAGTTGGTGTCGGTATTGCCGTTAGTCTCTCTGTAATCGAGCTACTTTATCGCGTTGCCCGCCCTCATGATGCGGTGTTAGGTGCAGTTCCCGATCTCCCAGGACTTCATGATATTGACGATTGGGAAGGTGCAGAAACCATTCCAGGACTATTGATGTATCGCTACGATGCGCCATTGTGTTTTGCCAATGCCGAGAATTTCAAACAGCGATCTCTTTTATCGATTGAAGCGGAAATTACACCTGTTGAGTGGTTGGTTTTAAACATGGAAGCTAATGTAGAAATCGATATCACCGCTATCGATATGCTGGCAGAATTACGAGGTGAACTAGCACTGAAGAATATTACCTTTGCTATGGCGCGGGTCAAACAGGATTTATATCTAGACCTAGAAAGGGCAGGCTTTCTCAAAAATATCCCCGCCGAACATATTTATCCGACTCTGCATACGGCGATCGCCGCTTTTGAACAACGTAATTTAAAGTGAATTTGCCAAACCAAGTCACACTATTGATGAAGTATGGATATAAAGCTTTGGGAACTATATAGCGACTATACCAAGGTATGTCTGAACTTCGTTTACTCAAAAGTGCCTAACGTCAGTTAGGAATTTTGCCAAGCATCATCAAGCAAATTTCCTTTAGTATCGAATAGCTGAATATGTAACGGCATCTGACCAACGGCATGAGTCGAACAACTCAGACAAGGATCGAAAGCGCGAATCCCTGCTTCAACGCGATTGAGCATTCCTTCGGCAATTTTAGTTCCTTGAATAAAATGTCTGGCAATTTGAGCTACGGTACGATTCATCGCCAAGTTGTTTTGTCCTGTAGCAATAATTAGATTTACTTTCTTAATTAAGCCATTTTCATCTACCTGATAATGATGAAACAGAGTACCTCTAGGGGCTTCACTAACGCCAATACCTTCAAGTTGATTGATGCCTGCCTTGGCTCGTAAACGATCGCTGGTTAAATCTGAATCTTCTAATAAGATTTCAATCCGCTCAATACAAACTAGAATTTCAATCAATCGGGCGTAGTGATAGAAAAAAGATGAATTAACTGTACCCTTACCTCGATCTCTAAATTCTGCTAATTCGCGATCGCTCAGTAAAGATGCCAATATGACTACAGATATTTAGCCTTGCCAAAGGACCAACGCGATAAATACCACTTTGTAAGCTACAAACATCTCCTCTGGCGGGATAACCTAAAGGACGATAATAAGGAAACTTCAAATACGACCAGGGTTCGACGGCTTCGGCGATAAACTCTTGATAATTAGTTGGGTCGAGTCGGTCGGCAATAATATTACCCGCGCTATCGACAAAGCGAATTTTACCACCATAATGTTCCCATTCTCCATCTTCTCCTACTAGTCCCATAAATAGGCTCGGAAAGTTACCAAAGGTTTGAGCTTCAGCTTCATAATCTGTAAGTAGACTTTTGAATTTGTCCAAAGCGTTGAGTATAGTTGTTTTAACTTCAGGTAGGCGATCGCGAATTTTAATTTTTCCCGCATCAGATAAAGACTGCCGTACTCCCCCTGGAACAGCCCAAGCAGGATGAATTTTTTTACCGCCTAATACTTCAATAATCTCTTGTCCGAACTGTCGCAAACGAATACCATTACGAGCTAATTCTGGTTCGGCAGCAATTAAGCCAAATACATTACGAGAGGCTGGATCGCTATCCATGCCTAGCAGTAAGTCGGGCGCACTGAGATGAAAAAAACTTAGGGCATGAGACTGAATTATCTGACCCAAGTTCATTAGACGACGCAGCTTTTCAGCAGCAGCAGGAATATCAACCGCTAAAATGCGATCGCCTGCTTTAGCAGAAGCTAACAAATGACTGACGGGACAGATACCGCAAATACGCCCTGTGATTCCTGGCATTTCCCATAAAGGGCGACCTTCGCAAAACTTTTCAAAGCCTCTAAATTCAGTAACATGAAAGCGAGCATCTTCTACCTGTCCTGCTTCATCAAGATGAATCGTAATTTTGGCATGACCTTCAATTCTAGTAACAGGATCGATGATAATTTTTTGGGACATTCTATCTGGTTAGTAATTAATGGTCAAAACTCCGAACTCATACTGGCAGTTCATCTTCTTCTATTTCCCAGTAGTAAGCCCAAGGATCGGAACGCCAAATTTCTTCATCTGGGTGTTCTTCACAATATTCGTCAAAAGCAGTTTGCCTTAGTTCATCTGTCTGATCCTGTGCTTGTTCTGCCTGTAGGTCTTCAACTACATCCCAAGCAAAAGCACAATTATCAGAAGCAAAGCCTTGTTCTGCACAAATATCGCGGGCTTCAGCAATTTTTTGCTCGATTTTTTCTTTAATTAAAACACTGCTGGGCTGTTCGACAAAATTGCTTTTGAGCAGTAGATCGGTAGTAGAAATGATACCCAAAAGTTTGTCTCTAATTATCGGTGCGCGACGAATACCCGTATTGGCAAAAAGCTGTGCCACCGACTTAGTACTAAGGTCGGGATTAACGACAATACAAGGTTTGGTCATGATGTCGCAAATACGTACTTGTTTGGGGTCGAGTCCTTTGGCTGCTACTTTGTAGATAATGTCAGTTTTGGTAACGATTCCATAGCTATCGGATTCATCAAGGCGATCGACAATCAGTGAGTTGAGATTGTATTCTCGCATCAATTCAACGGCATTAGCTACCGTGGCGAAAGCGCGAATGGTTATCACTTTTTTACTCATAATATCTGATACTTTCATCATTTATTTCTCCAAGTGTTTTTATTTGATTAGTAGTTAGTAGAGACTTGTAATTTATCCACTACACCAGTTTTCTAATTCGCCTTCCCAGTCAACAACTTCCCACTCGCCTTCTTTCGAGCAATCTGAAGGTAATTCGGGTAACGTTGAGGTATAGATATATTTCACCTTATCTGGGGTTAAATAATCGGTTTTGGTGATGATGTCGGTTAAGGAAACAATACCAAGTAACTTGTTTTTAATTACTGGTGCGATGCGGATTCGAGCTTTAATAAACAGTTTGATAATGTGTTTGACTGATAAATTGGGATTAACGACAATGCAGGGTTTGGTCATTACTTCGCAGACATAGGTTATGGCTGGATCTTTGGCATTAGCGATCGCCTGGGCGATATCTGTTTGGGTAATAATGCCATAAGCATCTTCAGAAGAAGCGCGATCGACAATCAAAGTTTTTACTTTGTGCTGTTCCATGGCTTTAGTAGCCTGCATAATAGTTGCTAAACTATCGATCGTAACTACCTGGGTAGTCATAATGTCTGCTGCTACTTTCATGAATATCTCCTGGGTGCGCTAATTTCTTGTTTGTAAGTCAATAATTCAGACCTATACTCGTCAAAAAGACGATTATCAATTGTTTCGATCCTCTGATAAATTGATGCTTCTTCTAACTCATCTTCAATAACGAGCTGTTTGCAATGTACTGTAGGCAGCACTGTAAGCTCGTTTTTAGCTAGTGTAGTAAAGTGCATTTTACTTTGCTCAAGGATTTACTTGGTATAGTGAACGCCTCGATAAACCAATTCAGTATGATGAGATGGTAGACGGTGTTGTTCTCTCATGCGATGAACTCTCCAAGGTACACCACGATATTTGCCACCGACATCACCTTCAGTTACTTGCCATTCGATATAAGGGTCTTGATAATCTTGACCGTGAAAATGTAGTTTCATGATTTTTGCCCTCCGAATCAAACAGGTAAGAAATTCTCAATCATCTGATTGGATCTACACTGAGAAGAAAGACCTGCTTCTAAATCCTTTCTAGCTTCAAGATAAAGTAATAGTTTGAAGAAATTGTGAGGAGGTTGTGGTCAGGGATTGATAATTCACGATGAACAAATCGGTTTATATCGCTGTAATTGCCTGTGGTCGCTTAGAGTCAATTAATTTTAGCTAGCGATCTCAGTCAACAAGGTCATCAGGTGATAGTCATCGATCGCGATCGATCTGCATTAACAACCTAAGTGCCGAACTAAAGGTATTACACTAGCTTGGCTAAAGTTCAAGTAGCGATCGCCGTTAGATGGAGCGATTATCATCAAATCAGAATGATACAGATAGATATTCCCCCAGTCTTTCATTGGTGAATTTCAGAGGTTTCTATCGCACCATCAGCACCACACAAGCGCGCGCTGCTACTTCGTATTTACCTTCTTTGACAGGTGATGCAGCTTCAGGAAAGCAAAAACTATCTAATGTCGGCAAGGCAGTATCGACAATTCGATGCCAACAATTTCCTGGTTGTCGCGGGGGTGGTAAATCGAAGGTGAGTGGTTGCCAATAGGCATTAAGCATGACGTGCAGATGCTCACCGCACTCTGGATGATGTAAGGAGAATGCCAGGCTATGAGAATTATCTCCCCAGTCTGGCTGTCCTAAACGAATACCATGCCAGATAATTTGGGGTGCTTTGGATGTGGTTGTCGTGGCTAAGATTTTCTCCTGGCGAAAAATAGCTTTTTCCTGAGTAAATTCAATCAGACACTTGGTAAAACGCCGTAAATCTGCATACTTGTCTAAATTGTTCCAGTCAAACCAACTTACTTCATTATCCTGACAATAAGCGTTATTATTACCCAGTTGCGATCGCCTTATTTCATCTCCCATCAGTAACATGGGCGTACCTTGAGCTAGAAACAAGATAGTTAAGAAGTTTTTAATCTGCCGATTGCGGAGTGCTTCTATGGCTAGATCTTCTGTCTGCTCCTTCGCTACCGCAGTTCCAGCTAAAGTTTTCTTCCGCACCATCGCGATTATCTTCACCGTTAGCCTCGTTGTGTTTGCTGTTATAAGAAACCAAGTCATTGAGGGTAAAGCCATCGTGACAGGTAACAAAATTGATGCTGCGGTTGGGATCGCGATCGCACTGGGGATAGATATCGGGACTGCCCATAATCCGCGCACGCTAAAGTTTTGACTGTACCAGAATCACCCCTGACAAAACGACGCACGTCATCGCGAAACGGACCATTCCACTGACAAAAGCGATCGCCAATAAAAGTGCCAACCTGATAGAGTCCCCCCGCATCCCAAGCTTCGGCAATGATTTTAGTTCCTGCTAATACTGGATCGGATTCAATCGACCACAGTATCGGAGGATTTTCTAGGGGTTTGCCCGACTCGTCACGGGATAGCACTGAAGCGAGATCGAAACGAAAGCCATCGATGTGCATTTCACTCACCCAATAACGCAAGCAATCGAGAATCAGATGGCGCACAACGGAGTGATTGCTATTAAAAGTATTGCCACAACCGCTATAGTTAGCGTAGTTGGCTTTATTGGCTTCTAAAATGTAGTAAGCGGGGTTTTCCAAGCCTCGAAAGGAAAGAGTTGGTCCGTTGAGATCGCCCTCATCTGTATGATTAAAAACCACATCGAGAATTACTTCGATTCCTGCTTGGTGTAATGCCTTAACCAGATCGCGAAACTCATTGACCACTCCCAAGGGGTCTGGTTGAGAACTGTAGCCCCTGTGGGGTGCAAAGAATGCCACAGGACTGTAACCCCAATAGTTAGTTAAGGTTGGTGGCGCACCTTGTTCGTCAAACTGCTGTACGGGCATTAATTCTACGGCAGTTATGCCCAAGTCTTTGAGGTAGGGAATTTTTTCGATTAATCCTGCATAAGTACCGCGTTTAGCTGGGGTCAACACCAGAATTAGGATGACGGGTAAAACCACGAACGTGCAGTTCATAGATTACTGTAGCAGCATAGGGAATATTTGGGGGCTTGTCTCCTTCCCAGTCATAATCACTCGGATCGACGACAACTCCCTTGAGTGCGCGATCGCAATTATCTCCAGGGGCGATCGCAGCTTCGCGACTGTAATTATCATCAATTACCGCACGGGCATAGGGGTCTAGCAATACTTTAGTACCATCAAAACGGTAGCCTAGTTCTGGGGCAAAAGGACCGTAAGCTCGATAAGCATATATCTGCCCTGCTTTAATACCTGGAACAAAAATGTGCCAGTAGTAAAAAGTTTTATGCTGTTGGGGATTTAATTGAATGACGCGAGTTGGTTTTTGGACTGGAAGCATCAAATAAAAGTAATTCCAAAACCTCGGCATTTTTGGAAAAGATACTAGAAGTTGACTCCATCGGGATAGACAGTAGCACCGAGGGGAAAACTTTGACCAGGTAAGATATCAGGATTCATGGTTTGGTTCGCTTAGATGTTCGCGCACTGACGAGGAAAATGTAATTACAGCCATGCCATTGAAAATCAGGCTGATGCCCACAAATAAACCGAGTATCCAAACCGCATCAGAGGGCCACTGCGACCAAATAAGAATGCCCAAAATAATGTTTAAGATGCCGTTAACCAGAACCCAACCCCATTTAGATCTAGGGCGTAACTCGAAAGCATGAATTACTCGCAAAACGCCATCGAGAAAAATGAAGCTTCCCAGAACTAAGGTCAAAGTAAGCACTCCTTGCAGTGGGTAGAGTAGCAAGACGATCGCAGCAATTAATGAGAGAATACTAAGCAGCAGCTTGAGCAGAATTCCCCCGGCACTCATCGATTTAAAAGCATGAACAGCCTGGACGACACCACCAACAATTAAAAGACAAGCGAACATAAGTTCTATACCGATAGAAGCCCAGAACCAAGGTCCAATGACGGCAATCATTCCTAGTACCAGCATGATGATGCCCAACGACCGCGTCCACTCTAAGAAGTTCCGCAAGTTTCTATATTCTTGAATTCTCATATTACTTTCTCCCTGGATTGAAGATCTTCAAGCTCAATTTTGACGGGCTTAACTTGCCAGATTTCTTGACAGTATTCCTGTATTGCTCGGTCTGAAGAGAATTTGCCCATCCGCGCTATATTAAGAATCGACATCTTAGTCCAATTATTCCTGTCCTGGTAAGCCTGACTGACTTTTTCTTGGCAGTCGAGATAAGATTGATAATCTGCTAGCACTAGGTACTCGTCTCGGTTGAGTAGCGAATCTACAAGGGGTTGGAATCGGCTCGGTTCGTCGAGGGAAAAGTAACCCGAGGCAATACGGTCGATTGCCTGTCGTAGTTCGGCATTAGTATTGTAATAATCTCGTGGGTTATATCCCTGATTTTTTAACTCGGCTACCTCTTCGGCATTCAAGCCAAACAAAAAGAAATTTTCTGCTCCTACGGCTTCGCGAATTTCAATATTAGCTCCATCGAGAGTTCCTATAGTTAAAGCTCCATTGAGGGCAAACTTCATATTCCCCGTACCAGAAGCCTCTTTGCCTGCGGTGGAAATTTGTTCGGATAGATCGGCAGCAGGATAAACTTTTTCTCCTAGAGTTACAGAAAAGTTAGACAGAAAAACTACTTTCAGGCGATCGCTCACATGAGGATCGCGGTTGATTACCTCTGCCACTGAGTTGATTAGTTTAATAATCAATTTAGCCATAAAGTAGCCTGGTGCTGCTTTCCCGCCAAAGATAAATGTACGAGGCTGGATCTCTAAATCGGGATTGTTTTTAATTCGATTGTATAAAGTAATGATGTACAACACATTCAGCAGTTGACGCTTATACTCATGGATGCGTTTAACTTGAATATCGAATAGGGAATTTGCATTCACTTCAATACCGTTATGATGAAGAATATAAGCTTTTAAATCTTGTTTATTTTCCTGTTTAATCTGCTTCTGGCGAGCGCAAAAATGGCGCTCGCCGATAAAATCTTCTAGCTGTCTCAACTCCTCCAGATTCTTAATCCAGTTCTTGCCAATGGTTTCAGTAATTAGCAGGGTTAACTTGGGGTTGCTCAACAACAGCCAACGACGGGGGGTAATTCCGTTGGTTTTATTGCTAAACTTCTCTGGGGACAGTTCGTAAAAATCTTTTAAAACATCAGTTTTTAATAGCTCGGTGTGTAATGCAGATACGCCGTTGATAGAATGAGAACCTACGCAGGCTAAATGTGCCATGCGGACTTTTTTTTCGGCTCCTTCTTCAATTAGGGATAAGCGAGCAAGTTTAGAGAAATCGCCAGAGTATTGCAACCATACTCGATCCAGAAAACGACGATTAATTTCATAGATAATCTCTAAATGTCTGGGTAAAAGACGAGCAAACAAACCGACAGACCAGCGTTCTAGGGCTTCTGCTAATAGGGTGTGATTGGTATAGGCAAAGGTATTTTGAGTAATCTGCCAGGCACGCTCCCAATCCATCTGGTGTTCATCTACGAGTAAGCGCATCAACTCGGCAATACCGATAGACGGGTGAGTATCATTAAGTTGAACTGCTACTTTTTCATCGAAGCGATCGAGGGTGTCGTGATTCCAAAGGTAGAGGCGAATAATATCTTGTAGGGAACAAGAAACAAAGAAATATTGCTGCTCTAATCGCAGTTCCTTTCCTTGAAGGGTATTATCATTTGGATAGAGAACCTTCGAGATATTTTCCGAAAACGTTTTTTGAGCTACGGCGCGGGTGTAGTCCCCTGTGTTAAACACTTGAAAGTCGAAGTCTTGGCTGGCTTTAGCACTCCACAAGCGCAGGGTATTGACGGTGTTGGTGTTATATCCTGGTACGAGGGTATCGTAAGGCGTGCCTAAGACCGTGCGATCGGGAATCCAACGCACTCGATAGCAACCTTGTAAATCGGTATAGGCTTCGGTGTGTCCTCCCAGCTTGACTTCCACCATATATTCTGGACGGGGAATTTCCCAAGGGTTGCCTAAATGCAGCCATCTGTCGGGACGTTCTACTTGCCAGCCATCTTGAATTTGTTGGTCAAAGATGCCAAACTCGTAACGAATACCATAGCCCATGGCGGGAATTTCTAAAGTTGCCAGAGAATCTAGAAAACAAGCTGCCAAGCGTCCTAAACCACCGTTACCCAAACCAGGTTCGGCTTCTTGTTCCATCAGTTCGTAAAGATTGAGTCCCGATTCTTGGAGTGCTTCTTCTGCACGCGACCAAAGAGCCGCATTAACTAGATTATGACCCAGTTGCCGACCCATGAGAAACTCTGCCGAGAGATAGCAAACTAGTTTGGCATCTTGTTGGAGATAAGTTTCTATGGTTTTCAGCCAACGATGAATCAGGCGATCGCGCACCGTATAAGCTAATGCCATATAGTAATCGTGAGGCGTGGAGAGAAATTCGTTTTTGCCTTGAATGTAGTATAGGTTATCGTAAATGGCTCGTTTGAGGGTTTCGATACTTATGCCAGTGCGGTCATCTTCGATTTGAACTTTGGCACGTTTACTGCCGAAAATATTGGTTTTTAGACGAGTATAGTGTTGTTTAAAATAGTTTCCATACATGGTTTTTAGCACTGTATTACTTTACTTGAGGTGCAATATAGTTTGAGTGTTGCCCTCGTCTATAATCTCTAAAGCGGTTACTTTGCCATTACTATCTTGTCTTTCCCAGACTATCTTGGGAGCAAGAACAGTGTGAGCATAGTTGATTTCATCTCGTCCCGTGGCGATCGTTAGATCGTTACCTTTATCAATAGGATCGTAGACTAGCGACCACAGAGAAGCATTCTGAATCGGAATTTCGTCGCCACTTTCTCGATCAATTATTTCCAGCTTAATTAGTCTCCCTCTATTGCCATTAGTAAACTGATCGAAAAACTCTACCCATCGCTCTTGAGGAATTTGTTTGTTGCTCATTGACTTATGTTTCCTAACGAAACTACTTTAGTTGGCTTTGAATTGAGGATTGCTTGACTATGATTGTTGTTGTGTTGAGATTAAAGAAAAACTTTGAGGAACTTATGAGGAATCAAGATAATTACTTATTTTTACGAAGATTTGATTTAACTACCTCGGAGCGATCGCCTTATAGTTGGTAGATATTGCCAAAAAACCAATCTGACTTTGCTTAATTTTCATCGCTAAAAGAGAAGCAAGAACGGCAATATAGCTAATGCCGTCAATTAAAAAACAGATCCTCGTACTATACTTGGCAATTAGAACCCCCGCGATCGCAGAATCAAGCAACCGCGCCAAACCCAAAAGCAAAGCATTATTAAGGGCGATCGCTAAAACGTGACTCTAATTTCGGCAGCAAACTCGATAACGGAGTAATACTTCGTCTTTCCCCAGAATCAAGCTGACTCATAGCTGCGATCGCAATCTTATATAAAGCTAGTCGGGCAATTAAGCAATAAGGGCATTGAACAAATAGCCGATGCTGATGATGCCCAGGGCCATCAAGCTGATGAACACGCTTAGAAGCTGAGGGCGAAGAACTTTTTTCAGGATGACCATCTCAGGAAAGGAGAGTGCCGTTACAGCCATTGTGAATGCTAAAACAGTTCCCAGGGGCATTCCCTTGTTGACTAATGCTTCCGTAATGGGCATAACACCTGCAATATTGGCATAGAGTGGAACGCCTAAAGCAACGGCAACGGGAACAGCGAAAGAATTATCTGGACCTGCTAGCTGAATGACTAACTGGGTTGGAACATAGCCATGAATTCCTGCACCGACCGCAATCCCCACGACCACATAAAGCCAGACAGACTGAACAATTGAGCTGGACTGAAACCATCCCTGCTGAAATCGTTGGTTCCAGGTAAGGCGATCTGGCTCGATCGCATCCTCTTGAGAAATGCCTTGACGAGATTTTTGAAGTTCCCAAACAAAGGGTTCAACCCATTTTTCTAGCTTTAGTCGTCCGATTGTATAGCCAGCTGCGATCGCCAACCCAACACCAAAACCGATATACAAGAGCGTGACCTTCAGACCAAACAATCCCCATAGCAACACTACGGCGACTTCATTGACCATTGGCGCAGACATGAGATAGGAGAAAGTCACACCGAGAGGGATACCTGCCTCTAAAAACCCAATAAAGAGCGGTACCGCAGAACAGGAGCAAAATGGTGTAACGATGCCCACCATCGCTGCCAGGACATTTCCGCCCAAGGTTCGCTTTCCCTCTAACCAATCTCGCACATTTTCAGGTTGCAAAAAGCTCTGAAATGTCCCCACGATAAAACTGATGGCAATTAATAAGGTTAAAACTTTGGGGACATCATAGAGGAAAAAATGCAGGCTGGCTCCCAGGTGGGATTCCACAGATAACCCCAAGAGACGAGTCACAATCTGATTTGCCAACCAATCGAACGGATAAAACGGATCGAACATAGTTTATCCTCTAACCATTAAACTTGTAAGAACGGTTGAATTTCTTCTGTTGTCATCACTCTGCCTTTGCCCACAACTTTGCCGTTGACGGTTAATGCAGGCGTAGACATTACACCTCGTTTGGCAATTTCGATTGGGTCGGTGATGTGCTGGACTTCTGCTTCTAAGTTCAAACCTGCGATCGCTTTCTTCGCATTAGTTTCCAACTGCTGACATTTTTGGCAGCCCCTTCCCAAAATTTCTATCTTGACAATATTCATGGTGTAGTTCCCTGATTGTATTTGTAATGCAGCTTCGCGAGTCATGGCGACGCACAATTTGCGATCGCGCAAACTCTTTTCTCAGGAT